>JBDKTK010000105.1:0-43360 GCA_039680225.1 Syntrophaceae bacterium | reverse complement strand
CGCGCGGTCGCTCACGCACCCGGGGTCGGCGCTCTCCAGGCGCCCGCCCTCTTCCGTCGTTTCCAGGTCGGACTGCGAGCCGTAACCGTTTTTCACCGCCCACACCGCCCCGCCTTTCAGGACTTCTTTCACCTCGCTCTGCCTGAGCTTGAGCTGGCCCGTGGAGCCCACGCCGGACGGGATGTCGCGGAACAGGCAGTGGGTGAGATCGGAAATGACGTTCTTCACTTCGTCGTAGTGGAGCTTCGTCGTGATCATCCGGCAGCCGCAGTTTATGTCATAGCCGACGCCGCCGGGGGAAATCACTCCCTCATTCAAGTCGAAAGCAGCCACCCCGCCGATCGGAAACCCGTAGCCCCAGTGCATGTCCGGCATGGCGAGCGAGTACTTGACGATCCCGGGCAGGTGGGCGACGTTGGAGACCTGGGCCGGGCTCTCGTCGTTCTTGAGCTCCTTCATGAGCTCCCGGCTGGAATAGATGATCCCGGGGACGCGCATCTCGCCGCTGCGGGGTATCATCCAGCGGTAGTCGTCTATTTTCTGGAGATTATAATCAGACATCGAACACCACATTTGTCGTGAAGCCCTCCGGTGTTTTCCTGATCCCGAGCTGGTGGTAGGTGACCGCCTTCAATTCCGTTTCGATGCGGTGTCTGCCGGGATCGAACGGCTCCCCCGCTGCCTCGGCGACGAGGCGGTTATCGCCAAACTCGAGAATTGTGAACTTTTTTGCCAGCCAGTGCTCGCCGTTGAAGAGGTAGAGGGCTTCGCGCAGAAAATTGACGAGGAGGTCGTCCTGATCGACCCCCTCGATCTTGATCGTCCGGGTCTCGCGCGCTTCGACGCAGTTCAAATCGGTGATCAGGTCGAAAATCGCGAAGGCCGCATTGGTGAACAGTTCCCCGGCAGTCCCGCCGAAGACCTCTATTCCAAGATCAGCCGTGTGATAGAACTGCCGGTAAACAGCCATGTGAGTATTTTTTATATCAGTTCCGGATCCGAATTCCCGTTGCCATTAATGTCTTCGGAATCAGAATCCGTTTCATCTTCCTTGATTTCGCTGCCGCGCTCGGCCCGGGCCAGACCCACCAGTTTTTCTTCCGGGGCCAGGTCGATGAGCCGCACGCCCTGCGTGCTGCGGTGGATGACGGGCACTTCGTCGGCCCTCATCCTGATGATATTGCCCGAATCGCTGATCAGCAGGACGTCCTCGTCTCCGCTCACCTGGCGGATTCCGGAAACGCAGCCCACCTTGGGGACCGTCCGGAGGTTGATGATGCCCCGGCCGCCGCGGCCCTGAGCGCGGTATTCCACGCTTTCGGTGCGCTTGCCGTAGCCCCTTTCCGACACGGTCATTATGGAGTTGCCGTCCGTGATGATTTCCATGCCCACCAGGATGTCGTCGTCGTCCATTCTGATCCCGATGACGCCGCGCGCCGTCCGGCCCATGTCGCGGACGTCCGCCTCGTTGAAGCGGATGGCCATGCCCTTGCGGGTGCCGAGGAAAATGTCCTGGTCGCCGTTGGTCTGCCGCACGTCGATCAGCTCGTCGTCATCGTCTATCGAGACCGCGATGATGCCTCCCGAGCGCGGCCGGGAGTATGCCTCGAGGTCGGTCTTCTTGATTATGCCCTTGCGGCTGACCATCACGACAAACTTGCCCGGCACGAATTCCTTCACCGGCAGGATCGCCGCGACGCGCTCGCCGGAGGAGATATTGATCAGGTTCACGATGGCCTTGCCCCGGGCCGCCCGGCCCGCCTGCGGGACCTGGTAGACCTTGAGCCAGTGGGCCTTGCCCTTATTGGTGAAGATCAGGATGTAGTTATGGGTGGACGAGATGAAGATGTTCTCGACAAAGTCCTCGTCCTTGGTCGCCATCCCGACCTTGCCCCGGCCACCCCGGTGCTGGCTGCGGTACAGGCTCACGGCATTGCGCTTGATATAGCCCTGGTGCGAGACGGTCACGACCATGTCTTCCTCGACGATCATGTCCTCGATGTTGATATCTTCGCTGCTCATGACGATCTCGGTCCGCCGCTCGTCGCCATATCTTTTCTTTATATCCTGAAGCTCGTCCTCTATCACTTTCAAAACTTTTTTCGGGTCGGCAAGGATAGCCTTCAATCTGGCGATCAGGGCCGTTATCTCCCTGTACTCGTCCTCGATCTTGTTCCTCTCCAGGGCGGTCAACCTCTGCAGGCGCATTTCCAGGATCGATTTCGCCTGCACCTCGGACAACCCGAACCTGCTGCACAGGCCGGCCTGCGCTTCCTGAGGATTGGCAGACGCCTTGATCAACGCGATAATCTCATCTATCCGGTTCAGGGCAATAAGGAGCCCTTCCAATATATGGGCCCGTTCGCTCGCCTTGTTGAGCTCGAAGATAGTCCTGCGGGTAACCACTTCCTTGCGGAAGTCCAGGAACTTTCCGAGGATCTCCTTGAGGTTCAGGACCCGGGGCTGCCCGCTGTCGATCGCCAGCATGATTATCCCGAAGGTGGATTCCATCTGGGTAAATTTGTAAAGCTGGTTGAGGGTAATCGCGGGGATCTCGTCGCGTTTCAGGTCGATGACCACCCTGATGCCGTCCCGGTCGGATTCGTCGCGCAGGTCGGAAATGCTCGTGATTCTCTTTTCCTTGACCAGGTCGGAAATCTTTTCGATGAGATTGGCCTTGTTCACCTGGTAAGGCAACTCGGTTATTACTATGCTTTCCTTGTCGTTGCGGGCGTTGCGCTCGATGCTGGCCCGGGCCCTCACGCGGATCACGCCGCGGCCCGTGCGGTAAGCGGAGACAATGCCTTCGCGCCCGTTGATGAAACCGGCCGTCGGGAAGTCCGGCCCCTGCACGTAGCCCATCAGCTCGTCTATCGTAATGGCGGGATTCTTGATCAGGGCCACGGTGCCGTCGATTATTTCCGTCAGGTTATGGGGCGGAATGTTGGTTGCCACTCCGACCGCGATCCCGGCAGAGCCGTTCAGCAGCAGTAAAGGGAGCCTGGACGGAAGAACTGTCGGCTCAGTAAGGGAGTTGTCGTAATTGGGGGCGAAATCGACCGTGTCCTTGTCCAGGTCGGAAAGGAGCTCTTCCGAGATCCGGGCCATCCTGATTTCCGTGTAACGCATGGCCGCGGGGGGGTCGCCGTCGATCGAGCCGAAGTTGCCCTGCCCGTCTATCAGGGGGTAACGCATCGAGAAATCCTGCGCCATTCTCACGATTGTGTCGTAAGCGGCGGAATCGCCGTGCGGGTGGTACTTACCGATGATATCACCGACGATCCTCGCCGATTTTTTATAGGCTTTGTTCCAGTTGTTGCCCATTTCCGACATGGCGAAGAGGACCCGGCGGTGGACAGGTTTGAGCCCGTCGCGGACGTCGGGTATGGCCCGGCCGATGATGACGCTCATGGCATAATCCATATAGGATTTTTTCATCTCGTCTTCGATATTGACCGGGATGTTTTTTTGAAAAAGCTGCTCCATTTACTGCCTCGTAAGTTCTTGATTTCTTTTTGAAAAGAGCCGGAGTTTGTAATCCGGCCCCTGAAGTGATTTAATATATCACTGTTTGGCATTTTAATCATGCAAGAATTGCCGGAAAATGAAATGAAATGTATGTATATTGGGGAGCAGGGAGAGGAAGAAATCGCAGGATCCGTGCAACAAAATGCCTTACCGGCCCGGATTTCCATTAATCCCTTACAGGAGCGCTGATATTGCGGATCATCAGGAAAAGATGGGTCCCCCTGGCCGCGGCAGGAATTTTGATTATCCTGCTGGTTGCGCTCTATTTCACAGCGGCCTGGCTGGTCAACTCGGGGTGGTTGCGGAGCCTCGCAAAAACGGAAATCGACAAGGCCCTGGAGGGCACTGTCCAGTTTGAAAAAACAAGCCTGCTTGTCTTTCCCCGGCTTGGCATCAGGGTCCACCAGGTAAGTTTCAACCGCCCCGATCTTGCCGCAGGCGCCGTCAAAAAAATCGATGTCTACCCCCGGATTTTATTTATTCTGAAAGGCGAATTCCGGATCGCCCGGGCTGTCCTGGATGAGCCCGACATTATTACAGCCCCCCCGCGGAAAAAAGAGCCCCCGTTCACACCGGAAACAATCAGGCAAAAAATCATCCCGGCCCTGATCCAGATATCGAACCGCTCACCCGGGGCAACCCTCAGGGTTGTAAACGGAAAGCTCAACATGCAGAGGGCGGGCGGGACTTCCTTCATCTTTACCGGCGTCGACCTGGACGCCGGGATCACTCGCGAAGAGCTTTCACTGGACCTGGCACGCGCCGCGTCGCCCTGGGGAGCCCTGAAAATCCAGGGCCGGTTCTCCTATGCAGAAGACAAACTGGCGGCCAAAGCCCTGAGCGTTTCGGCGGGAGGCTCTTCGCTCTCCGGAACTGAAGCATCCCTGGTGTGGGAGGGCGATATGCCGGTCATCTCAGCGGAAGTGGACCAGGCCGGAATCGATTTGAAGGACTTGCGGGACTGGGGCGTTTTCAGCAAGCTGAGAAAAGGCCTGCTCAAAAACATCAATTCGGTGGAAGGCCGGATCAACCTGTCGTCTGTCAACATGGACGGCCCCCTGCAAAGTCCTTCCGAATGGGATTATTCGTTTTCCGGGGACCTCGACCATGTCGCCCTTCATACTGAATTGGCGGGCCAGGTTGTCAAACTGGATGCGGGAAGGTTCAGCGCCGCCCACGACCGGCAATCCCCCCGGGAAAGCACGATTGAGGCCATAGGCATCCAGGGGAGCATTGGAAAATCATCCTTCGAAAACGTTTCCGCCCTGCTGAAGGGGACCGGGGACGGGGCTTTCCTGCAGGCCGGGGCCGACGCGGTCGCCCTGGACCTCAATGAAATCCAGAAATGGCGCATATTTCAGGATTTCCGAAAGAACAGCCTGGGCATCCTTGCGTCCCTGAACGGGTCGGCCCGCGTTGAAAAACTGGAGGCGGAAGGGCCCTTGAAGAGCCCGGCAAAATGGAAATACAATTTATCGGGGAGCCTGGACAATATTGTCTTTGAACTGGCGGGCGCCCCGTATGAATTTGAAATCCCGAAAGGCGCATTCAGCGCAACAGGTTCGGCATCCGAAAAGGATTTTGCCTTTTCCGGGGTAAGCGGAAAATTCGGAAGCTCTTCTTTTTCCGGCATATCGGGAAAATTCCGGACGGACGGCACGCCGCGCCTCGAAATAAGCGGCGGCAAAACGCGGCTCGCCTTGAACGAACTGGAAGGTTGGGAATACCTGAACGAACGGCTCGGGCCTGATCTGTCTCTCGCAGGCTCGGTGCTTTTGGACTTCTTCAGGTTCACGGGCGCCCTGCCCGATCCCGCAACATGGGCTTACGCCGCTTCCGGAGAGGCACGCAATGTCACTGTGGAAACTCCGGATTTCCCCGCCTCTAAACTGGACGGCAGATTCAGCCTGGACCAGGATACGCTCTCGCTCGAAAAGGCCCGGGCGGCCCTGCTCGACACGACGCTAAGCCTGACGGGTGCGATCAGGGTTCTCGATAATAAATTATCTTCGGCGGCGCTCGACATTGCCGGCACGGTCGGCAGGGAGACGCTGACCTGGGCATCGCAGTACCAGCCCATCCCGGAATACATCAAGGTACCCCCCTCAATTTCCGTCCGCAACTCCCGGCTGGAGTGGAAGAACCCGAAAGAGTTTTCCCTGAAAGGGGTGATGACCCCGGAAGAGGGCCCTCGCATTGACCTCGACCTCGCGCGGAACCCTTCCTCCTGGGAGGTCCGGGATTTCCATGTCAAGGATGCGCTGAGCGACGCCGGTATTACCCTGAAGATCGCCAAGGACGGAACTGATTTTTATTACACGGGCAAGTTGCACAAGAAAACAGTCGATTCGCTTATCGTCAACGAGCTCGAGGAAAATGCCTTCATCGCCGGAAAGCTGTCCGGCCATGTGCCTGTGAAGAACCCCATACTCGCGTCGGTAACGGGCCGGGTGAGCGCGGGAGATATCCTGATACCCCTCAAAAGCAGTTCTTATCCGCTGAAAATCGATTCCATTACCCTGAAGGCCGACCCGGATAATTATCTCATTGAATCGGCGGGCCTGTCGTGGGGCAATCAGAATTTCACGACAACCGGGGCTGTTGTCCGAAAGGGCGATTTCCTGGAATTGGACCTGAATGTCCTGACAGACCTGATCGTCTACGAAAGGCTCCAGGCGATGATCACGGAAATGCAGTCTGCCGCAAAAGACCAGGACAAGTCGAAGCCGTCCAAGTTCTGGGAACTGCCCCTGAGGGGGAACATCACGGTTTCGTCCGACCGGTTCATCATCAGGAAATATACAGCGGAGCCGTTCAGCGTCGATATCGCACTCGGGCCGCGCCTCGTCAGGCTTAACTTCACAAAGGATTTTATCTGCGGCATGCCCCTGCCCGGGACTATCGACATCACGCCTGTCGGGACCGGAATGAACTTCCGTTCGGTGACCCTGAATATGGACCTCGCGCCGGTGCTGGCCTGCCTGTTTTCGCAGGAAACGGCCGCTTCGGGCAGTTTCGATTTCAACGGCGAGGTAACGGCCTCGGGAGATCTCCCGGAAACCATGAAGGGAGAGTTTACATTCACTGCGAGAAGGGGCTTGATTTACAGGGCCCGCCTGCTGAGCAGCATCCTGGAATATCTCAATATAACCCAGATCTTCCTGGGCAGGCTTCCCACCATAGGTGCCGAAGGCCTGCCGTACAGGCTGGTTTCAATCAAAGGCCGGATCAACGGCGCCAGGATAGAGATCAGCGAATTCGAACTGCGCGGCCCCACGCTGGGCCTGGCCGGGGAAGGTTTCATCGACCTCGCCCGCAACAGGGTGGAACTGACGGTCCTCGTTTCCCCGCTGCGGACATTTGATTATTTGATCAGCCGGATTCCCGTCGTGAAATATTTCTTCAAGGGCATCCTCGCCATCCCCGTCGGGGTCTACGGAAATCCCTCAAGCCCGATCATCGTCCCCCTCGATCCTTCCGCAATCGGAGTCCAGCTTTATTCAATAATGAACCGGATAATCAGCGCGCCCCTGAAACTGTTTGAGAGTTTCAAATGATTTGCGCTTTCCTGCCGTTCGGGTCCGGCCGCAGCCTTTTCAAGGCTGCCGGACTTCCATTTTCCTGATGGCGCCTGCAATATCCGCGCTCAATTGCCCCAGAGCCCGGCTTTGCGCCGCGACAAGCGCCGGATATCCGCTCCCCTGCGCCGGTTCGGTCAGCTGCGTGCGGCCCCGGTGAGATTGCCCGTTCTTCGCGGAACTCACAGTCCAACACACGTCCAATGTCGCCGACTTGCCGAGTTCCGAATCGAAACGCATTACGTCAATTATGGCGCGATATGATGCTCCCGCTGCCGTCGATTCGGGGAACATGGTCACTTGACTCGTCCCGAGCAGAGAAACGAGGTCCTGAACTATCACGCGCCCGATATTTTCCTTGAGCGGCGAAGCCCAGCGCTCGTACTCGTCAATGAACACCTGGTTAGGGCCGGTCCGGGTGACGATCTGCTGCCTGTCAAGCAGGGCCGGCACCGATACGGGACCGACTGAAACGGAGTAATTCGCCTGCGGCGCCGTTCCCGGCGCTGCGACGGGATTCAACATGTAAAAATGGGTCGGCAAAGAGGATGCACAGCCCGCAAACCAGACGGCCGCGCAGAGAATCAGGGTTTTAATAATTTTCTTCATCATCTTTTTTCCTGTGCTTTCCCCCTGATAAGGGCTTCGGGGTTTCTCTCGAGGTAATCGGTCAGGCCGCTTACACCCTGCGCAGCCTTTTTTATCTCCTGCAGGGCTTCTCGCAGTTGCTGCTGCGTCGGAGCATCCTTGCCGACCAGCGTGGAATCGACGTCCGCGAGTACCCGTCTGAGTTCTTCCAGAGCGGTTTTTAACTGGGGCATTGTTTCCGTATCGGCGCGTTTTACAAAACCGTCAATAGTCGCGAGCAGCTTTTTCAAATCCGCGGCGACTTCATTCATAGGCATTTTTTCTATCTTGCCAACGATGCTGCTGATCTTTATTTCCAGGTCCTGCATGCCGCTCGGCATGACCGGCAGCTCTACAGGAGATTTAGCCCAGTCGATGTTCACCCTGGGCACGTCCGGGAACATCTCAAAAGCGACAAAACGCTGTCCGGTGACGAGATTACCGGTCCGCAATTGGGCCCGCATCCCGCGGCTGACCGCAATTTGAAGAAAAGCAAGGCGTTCCGATTTGCTCCTGATCTTTTGTTCCAGCCTGGGCGATTTTTTCACATGGGACATGAAGCGCCTGGGGTAGATTTCAATGTCGACGCGCGGACGAACGCTGTTCTTCTCCGGATCGTATTCGAAACCGACTGCAGTGACCACGCCTACCGGCAAGCCGAGGTACATAACGGGAGCGCCGACATTGAGTCCGCGCATTGACTCAGTGAAATAAAGTACATACGGTGTGACCACAGTTTCGGGGTTTGTCATCGCCTCGGTGTAATTGCCGAAAAGAGAGAAGACCGCATTCTCGGCGGCAGGTTGCGGGCCCTCAGCCCCGGCAGGAGTTTCAAACGCAATACCGCCGATCAGCATTGACAGCACCGACTGAGTGCGCACGGTAACACCGTCCGCCCCCAGGGACATGTCAATACCGCTTGCCTGCCAGAAACGGGTCTGGTCCGTCACGTATTTGTCGTAAGGCGATTTGACGAAGACCTCGATCTTCACTGATCCGCCCTTCTCATCGAGGTCATAGCCGGTCACCCTGCCCACGTTCAGTTGACGGTAATACACAGGGGAACCGTTCCCTATTGAGCCGAGCCGGTCCGCCTGCAGCATGAACCTTTTGCCGGGCTCATCAAATGTGATGGAGGGCGGCGCCTCCAGGCCGAGGAACTCGTGTTTCTTTTCCGCAGAGGTCCCGGGTTCCAGGCCGATGTAGTTGCCGGACAGCACCGTGCTGAGGCCGGAAACCCCGCTCAGGGAGGCGCGCGGGCTTTCGATCCAGAATTTTGCGTCGGCAACAAGGAGGCCTTCCGCGCTTTTGTCGATCTTCGCAGTTATAACAACTTTCCGGAAATCCTTTGAAAGGCTGACTTTCGTGACATGGCCGATTTCAACGTCCTTGTATTTGACAAAGGTTTTTCCCGCCTCCACTCCCTCGGCCTTTTGGAAGACAATGGTGATCGTCGGGCCCTCCATCAGGACCCGCTGGACCGCTATCCCGAGGGCGACTATCGCTGCGATTATGGGAATTATCCAGACCGCCGAAAACCTCCTTGCCTTTTTGGGCCTGGCTTCGGCCTCCGGGATGGCCGTCAGATCGATATTGTCAGTCATTTTGGTCTCCTTGTGCTTCATTACCGGAATCCCATATCAAGCGGGGCTCGAATGTTCCGGCTGCGATCATGGTCAACACGACAACAGCCGCGAAAAACAGCACGCCTGCCCCGGGCTTGATCGACATCAGCGGCTGCATCTGGATGAGCGCGACGGTGAACGTGACGACAAACACGTCGAGCATCGACCACCGGCCCACAAACTCGACCAGGCGATAGAGCCGCAGCCGTTCCTGCTGATCTTTAATGGAACGGCGCTGGACAGTGACAAGCAGATGGGACAGCGCGAAAATCTTGGCAAGCGGGATGATCACGCTCGCGATCAAAACGATCAGGGCGAGGTGCCAGGAACCGGTTTTATAGAGCAGGACGACGCCGCTCATAATGGTGTCGTCCTCTTTGTACACCAGAGTTGTCGTGACCATTACGGGAAGCAGGTTTGCCGGGATGTAACAAATCAGCGCCGCAATGAGCAGCGCCCAGGTCCGCTGGATTGTGTCGCGCCTCCGGATTTCAAGCTCAGCGCCGCAGCGCGGGCATTGACCGGGCGCCTCGATGTCGGCCGGCCTTGACAGGAGCCCGCAGGACTCGCATGTCACAAGCCCGAGCCTGATCCCCGTCGGGGTCCCGGAGCGGCCGGTTGCCTTGTCCCCGGCCGGCGATCCGCTTGGCGATGCCCCCTGCGGAATTTCAGCCCCGGCCCACTCAACCCTTTTCCATATTTCCTGCGGATCGAAATTGACCGTCATCGCGGTGACCAGCACGACGAGCGCTCCCGCCGCAAACAAGCCGGTCCCGGGGATAACTGTCGCCAGTTCGGCGATCTTGATCAGCGCAACGAGGATACCCAGCATCATCACTTCAACCATCGCCCAGGGCTGGTGCCACTCCGACCAGCGCAGCAGCGTGCCGACCCACGACGGCGCCGGGGCGCTCCGCACAAAAAGCAGGACAACGGCCGTGATCCCGATATGTATGGCGGGCGCAAGCACCGTGCAGAACACGACGAGCAGGGCCGTTATCTTCTGGCCCCGGATCCACATCTCCAAAGCTCCGCCGACGATAGTCGTGCTTGCCTGCCGTCCCGAAACCGAAAGCTCCATCAGCGGCGAAACATTGGCAATGATGAGAACGACGGCCGCGGCAAGGGTCAGGGCCAGCGTGCGGTCCAGGGAGCCGGGCTTATTGACGGCAACAGTATGGCCGCAGCGCCGGCATCGCGCCGCAGCGCCGGGCTCAAGCGCGGGGACGCGCTGCAGGAGATCGCAGTCCGGACAGGCCAGGAGGCCTGAACCGGTACGGCTTACAGCTTCCGAAAACATTTCGGCATCCATCCTCAGTAATTCGCGACTTTAGATCGATCAAGTTCCGGATGCGCTCAGTGAATTTCGAAAATTCTTCCTGAGCCCGGAATTTCAGGGCCGGGCTTCTTCAACATCCTGTCCGGGATTAACTTCCGAGCCGCCTACCCAAACTTCCAGCAGTCTGTACGCAACTGCCAGGACTACAGGGCCGATAAAAAGTCCGACTACTCCAAATGTTATAAGGCCTCCGATAACTCCGGCAAAAATCAGAAGCAGCGGGAGGTCGGCGCCCATCCGGATGAGCAGCGGCTTCAGGAAATTGTCTATCGTGCTGACTATTATTGTGCAAACAAGCAATGCCGTCCCCCAGGCCGTCTGGCCGCTGTAGTACAGCCAGATCACAGCCGGTATGAGCACAAGCGCCGGCGGAAGCTGGGCAACGCACAGCATGAACATAAAAGCGGTAAGCAGCGCCGCCGCAGGCACGCCGGCGACGGCCAGGCCGATGCCTCCGATGACGGACTGGACCAGGGCTGTGCCGACAACGCCAAGGGCCACGCCCCTGACGGTCCGGGCGGCAAGGATTGCGACATCTTCCCCATGATGGCCGCCCAGCTTGCGCGCCAGGCGAATTGTGCCGGCGGCAACTGTTTCGCCTTTTGAGTAGAAGACGGCCGCGATAAAGACCGTGAGCAGAAATTGTATTGCTATCATCCCGATGCTGCCCGCCTGGGACACAAACCAGCTCAAGATCATGCCGGCATAAGGGGCCAGGCGCGCCGAAATCCCTTCCGGCCCGGCTGCCACGCTTTGCCACGACACCGCCAGCTTCGGGCCGATGAGGGGGAGCCCCGCCAGCCACCCGGGCAGCGCGGGCACGCTCATCGTTTCCAGCGTTTTGAGCCAGGCCGCGATAGCGCCCGCATTCTCAAAAATCACGGCAACGGCCAGGGAAAAGGGCACGATAAAGACAAACAGCATGGCCACAGTCATGACCGTGACGGCCAGCCCCCGCCTGCCCCAGAACCATCTTTCCACTTTAATCATGAGCGGCCACGTTGCAGCGACAATCATCGCGGCCCAGATCAGGGATGGAAGGAACGGACGCATGATCCAGAACGTGGCGGCAATCAGGACCCCTATCCACAGTACCTGCAGGGTCACACGGGTCAAGTCGGGGGGTGGGTGTTTTTGCACAGCATTCACTTTCCGCTCAGGTCTGATTCAATGTCGCCGGTCAGCTTTCGTAAGCCTGCGGAGATGCTCTTTTCCGCGCTCCTGGAAACAAGGAAATTTCTTTTTGATTCTAAGGCCTTATTGGGCGTGCATAATAATGTATAACAATGCTTGAATCAAGAGAAAAGCCTTGAGGCGACGCGGGCGTTGAAGGGGCTGGAAATTAATCCTGGTAGTTGCAGCTGCAGGGCGTATGCCCATCCACCCCTGCATTCAAAACATATCATCGCGAGGGTTTACATCAGGCCGAACTTCTTCAGTTTCTGATGGAGGGTGCGGCGGGTGATGCCGAGCCTGCGGGCCGCTTCGCTCTTGTTTCCGCCTGCCTGGTCAAGGGTCCTGATGATCGCGGCCTTTTCGACTTCCTCGAGGGGCTGCCCGGAAAGTTCCACGGGCACGGCCGCGCCGGTCCTCGCGACGAGCGCAAGGTCGTTCGTGTCCAGGTATTCACCCCGGGACAGGACGACGCCGCGTTCTATCGAATTCATCAGCTCGCGGACGTTGCCCGGCCAGTCGTGCCTCAGCAGGTGGTCCATTGCCTGGGGGGTGAAGCCTTTGAGAGTCTTGCGGTTCTTCTCCGCAAAGTGAATAAGAAAATGCTGTGCGAGCAGAGGTATATCCTCTTTGCGTTCCCGGAGCGCCGGGACATTGAGCGTTATCACGTTGAGCCTGTAAAAGAGGTCGTCCCGGAACCGGCCCGCCTCGATTTCCTTGAGCAGGTCGCGGTTGGTGGCAGCGATCAGCCTCACGTCCACTTTCAGGACATCTTCTCCCCCGACCCGCGTCAGCTCCCGTTCCTGGAGGACGCGCAGGAGCTTCACCTGCATGGCGAGCGACATCTCGCTCACTTCGTCGAGGAACAGCGTCCCGTGGTCCGCCTGCCTGAATTTGCCCTCCTTGCGCCGGTCCGCGCCGGTGAAGGCGCCGCGCTCGTGCCCGAAGAGTTCCGACTCCAGCAGCGTCTCCGTGAGCGCCGCGCAGTTGATCTTCACGAACGGGCCGTCCTTGCGGAAGCTGTTGAAATGGATCGCCCCGGCGATCATCTCCTTTCCCGTGCCGGAATCTCCCGTGAGGAGGACCGTCGCCTCGGTGGGCGCGATCTGCGCCACCGTGTCCAGCAGGCGTGTCATGATTTCGCTGCGGCCTATAATATTGCGCCTGTCGAACATCGCCCCAAGGTTCTCCTTAAGGCGGATGTTTTCCTTGCGCAGGCTGCTGTGCTCCATCGCCCTGCCGAGCGCCAGCTTCAACTCGTCGAAATCGAGCGGCTTGATCAGGTAGTCGTAGGCGCCTTTCTTCAGGGCGTCCACGGCCGTTTCGACCGATGCGTAAGCCGTCATCAGGATGACCGGTATTGCCGGGTTCAGCGCCTTGATCTGCGCCAGCGCTTCCAGGCCGGAGACCACGGCCATGCGGATGTCCATCAGGACGAGATCGAAAGGTTTCTTGCCGACCTGGTCGACGGCCTCGGAGCCGTCGGCCGCTTCGGCGGTCTGGTATCCCCAGCCCGCGAGCAGGGTGCGCAGCATGGTCCGGTGCGCGCGGTCGTCGTCGACTATAAGGATTGAGCTCTTTTGTTTCATAATGGTCCTTCTCCGGCCTTTTCCGGAATTAATATTTCAATTTTTGTCCCGAGCCCTTCCCGGCTTGCAACCCTGACCTCGCCCCTGTGCGCCTCCACTATCTTGCTGACGATTGCGAGGCCGAGGCCGGTGCCGGATGGCTTTGTCGTAAAATACGGATCGAAGATGCGCGGGAGGTCTTTCTCGTTGATGCCCTTTCCCTCGTCGGCAATTTCAATCCGCACGCGGCCGCCGTCTTTTGCCACTGCGACCGAAATGGAGCCGTTCTCCCCGCTGGCCTGGATCGCGTTCAGCAGGACATTGAGCAGGGCCTGTTCCATTTTATCCTGGTCGATATCGGCCGGAACGGGCCCTTCCGGCAGCCGGGCGGAAATTTGAATCGCCCTGCTTCCCGCCTGCTCCCTGACAAGGGCAAGTACATGCCGGACAAGGGCGGAGACGTCGCGGGCCTCGAGCTTCACTCCCGACGGGCGGGACAATTCCAGCAGCTGGCTGATCACCCGGTTGAGGCGGTCCACTTCTTCGATCATGATCTGGGCCGTGCCGCTGTCTTCGGGGTTGTCCCGGTACCGCTCCTTGAAGTATGTCGCAAAACCCTTGATGGAGCTCAGCGGGTTGCGGATCTCGTGCGCAACTCCCGCGGCCAGGTTGCCGATCGAAGCCAGTCTCTGGCTGCGGGCGATTTCCTCGCGCAGCTGGCGCATTTCCGTGAGGTCCCGGAACAGGGCGACCGTGCCGAGCGGTTCGCCGTCTTCATCTCTTAGCAGGGCGGCCATGATCTCCAGAGTCACATCGTCCCGCGAGCCCAGGCTGCATTGCGCTTCGGTTGAGAAGGTGTCGCGGCCGGCGCCAACGGCCGCAACCGCGTCCTGCAGCGCACCCGGAAGGACGCCGGCCGCGTCCCTCCCCTGAATGCTCCCGCCTTCCAGGCCCAGGAGAGATCCGGCCGCCTCGTTCATGCTCACTATCTTCCCGGCCAGGTCGAGCGCGACAAGGCCGATGGGCATGTTCCTGATCAGGGTTTCAGACATGGCCTCCGCCCTGGCGAGCGAAGTCTTTGCCGACCTGTAAGCCTGCACCACAAGGAGGAACAGGATCCCCGCTATGCTCAGCATAAGCAGGACCGCGGCGATCACGACGGTGCGCATGATATCCTGGTTGCGGGCCGCCAATACGGGGTCCATGTCCATGCCGAGAAAGATTATGGAATCGGGCGTATCCGAGTCGGAGAGGGAGAAATAATGGTACACCTCGAAAGTATTTTCCGTCCTTTCCGGCCCCCCCGGGTCAGTCTGCTCGGTGCGGGTAATCTGCCTCCAGAACACCTGCCCCGTACCTATTTCCCCGGGTCCGAGCTCGCTGCCGTAAGTCTCGCCGACCATGGAAGGGTCGCTGTCGGCGATTATCTTCCCTTTCAGATCAGTGATGATCAGGTAGTCGACCCCGGGCTGCTGGGCGGTGTCGATCAGGAGTTTCTGGATTTCAAAGCTGCCCCATTGCATCCCCAGGCCCGTCAGGGCCCCGGCCTCGAAGGACCGCACGAGGGCGTCGCCCTTTTCGAACAGCAGCTGCGTTGTCAAATCCCTCTGGGTATTGATGGACTGGACGGTCATCAAGGTGAACAGCGGTATGAGGATTGCCAGGGAGCCGAGGATTATCCAGGAAGGGACGGCAAGCCAGAAAGGCTTTTTTTTCATACGGCACCTAACAGTTCTTTGAAATCTCCTTTTCGCAGGCTGTGCGCTTTTCGCCTGCCTGCCATGAGCAAATAGTATGCAGGATTCATATCACATCTGGATATAATTTAACCAGTGTTTTCATCGTGATTCCGGCCGCGTACGAAATTTCATATGAATTTCCTGCATTATTCCGAAGCCTTCGAACTGGCACGCTTATGGCAAAATCAATGTAAAACAAATTGAAAAGAAGGTCTGAAAGGAGATCGAAGATGAAGAAGACATTATTTGCGTTGTTGGTGACGCTGCTGGCATTGGCTGTGGCCGGCAGCGTTTTTGCCCAGGGCCGGGGGCCCATGGGCGGACGCGGAATGGGGCCACGGTGCGATGTAACGCTGACTCCGGGATTGAACCTGTCGGCCGACCAGGCACAAAAAATAAGAAATATGCAGAGCACGCATTGGAAAGAAGTTCAACCCTTGAGGGACCAGATGATTTTGAAACGCCAGGAACTGAGGTCGCTCTGGCTGCAGAAGACCCCGGACCAGGCCAAAATTGAATCGGTCCAGAAAGAGGCCCAGGACCTGAGGGGCAAACTTCAGGCAAAGCAGACCGAGTACAGGCTTGCCGTACTGAAAGAACTCACTCCCGAGCAGCAGGACAGGCTGAAAGCGGCCAACTGGGGCTGTCCGCGGATGAAAGCGGGACACGGTGGAGGAGGCCCCCGGGGCGGCATGATGGGCGGCCCGAGAGGCCAGGGTATGGGCCCCGGAATGGGCATGGGCCCCGGCGCAGGAGTTCAGGCACAGTAACTGCGGAATATTCGTTTCGCCCCCTTGCGGGAAATCCGCCTTATGATTTCCCCCTTCCGGCCGGAACGACCCAAGAGGAACAGGGGCGTGAAAGCGCCCCTGATTTTTTGTTTGAACCTGCCAAGTGATCATTTCCTTTTCCCGCCACTGATGTTCCAACAGCTTCTCCACCCCTCTCCCCCCCCCGCTGTAAACATCGGACCTCCCGCCGGGAGGATCATCGGCGACTTGCGCGACCGGGCCGAGGCGGTTACCGCCCTGAACCTCGACTCCCAAACCGGCCGGTAAGCCAATTTCCTTGACAGCCGATCAATAATTCTAATATATTCCCGGCAGGTGATGGGGTTCACCGTAACCGCTCAAGAAGCTGATGACTCCTGCTGAGACAAGCAGGAGTTTTTTTATGCAGACTCCTGCAGGAGAGAGTTCCCGGGGAGTTTTTTCATGTCCGCTGACAGACCAATCATTCCTGAAGTCACGACCGCCGGCCGGGCCGCCTTCGGGCAGCTTGCCAGGATCCGCGAAGCCTGCGAGACGTTCCATATTGTCTCCCTGAAGCGGCGGCTGGAAGCGGCGGAAAACCTGCGCAAGGAAAGCGCCCTCATCGACGTCGCCGTCCTGGGCCAGTTCAAGGCGGGAAAAAGTTCGTTCATCAATTCCCTTGTCGGCGAACCCGTCCTGCCGGTGGGAGTAGTGCCGGTGACGACTGTCATCTGCCGCCTTCAATACGGCCCCGCACGGAAAGCGGTGGTCGCGTTTTTTGACGGGGCCCGCCTGGAAGTGGGAACAGGCCGGCTCGATGAATTCACGTCCGAGGCAAAAAACCCCTCCAATAAAAAAAATGTGGAGATGGTCGACATCGAGTTGCCCGCCCTTAATGAATATCCCGGGCTGCGCATCGTGGACACCCCCGGCCTCGGCAGCATCTTTGCTTACCACCACGCCACATCGGAAAACTGGCTGCCCGAGGCCGGCGCAGCGATTCTCGCCATAAGCTCGGACAGGCCCCTTGCGGAAAACGACCTGCAGCTCATCAGGGAGCTTGTCCAGTATACGCCGAACATTGTACTGCTCCTGACCAAGAGCGACCTCCTTACCCCGGACCAGCAGGATGAGGTTGTCGGCTTTTTCAAAGATACGCTGCAAAGGGAGTTCAACAAGACCTTTCCGATTTTTCTTTATTCTACAAGGACCGGAACGGAAGAGTTCCGCCACAAGCTCGATGCGGAAGTCTTATTCAAGCTCTCCGTCGACCGCGATTTTGAATTCCGCAGGATCCTCCGGCATAAGACGAGGAGCCTGGCCGACAGTTGCCTCGGGTATCTGGAGATCGCGCTCAAGACCGCATTGCAGGCCGATTCCGATAAAGAGGCGCTGCGCGCCCAGGTCCTGGACGAAAAGGTCAACTTCGATCTGATCAGGGAAGAACTGTTCATTATCTGCCGGGAAAACCAGAAACAGACGCGGGTGCTCATAAATAATTACCTGGAGCAGTTTCAAGGGCCGCTAACCATCAAATTAAAGGAAGAACTCCGGAAGGAAATGGCGGGATGGAAATATAATCTCTGGAAAATGACCCGCTCTTACGAGGAATGGCTTGCGGATAAAATGAAGGAGGAAATGAGGTCCCTCTCCAGAACGGAACACCATCATTTTTACGGCTCGCTCAAGAAGGCCCATGCCAGCCTGTCCCGGTCCCTGCAGTCGTTCCGGACCCTGCTGAGCGGCAACGTCGAGAAGGTCCTGGGCATCCGCCTGGCCGAAGCCGAATGGAAGCTGTCGGTGGATGAACCCGAGCAGCCGGATATAAAAACAACCTGGGCATTTGACTTTCACCTCGACCTGATCTGGTTCCTGATCCCGATGTTTATTTTCAGGCGTTTTTTCCAGAAAAATTTCCTCGGTAAAATCAACCGCGAGGTCGAAACAAATCTCGCCCGGCTGGCCGCCCAGTGGGAGGACCGGATCAACAGGACCATCGAGGAAATGAAAAGGCAGGCGACCAGGTATGTGAAGGATGAAATTGCGACAATTGAGTCTCTTCTTGCTTCCACTCATGGTCGAACGGGAGAGATCCAAAAGCTTATTTCAGATATCAAATCCGGATTAGAAGAATAACTATGAGGCAGGTCTGCTCTTAACGATCGCGAGGATACTCAACAGGCTGATGCCCGCCAGGATCAGGACCATGCCGATGCTCTCCCGCAGGGACGGTATCTCCCCCAGTTGGGCGGCGGCGCAGATCACGGCAATTACAGGGGCCGCAAGCATCCCCATTGTCGCCACACCCGCCCTGAGGCGCTGCAGGACGTAAAACCAGAGCAGAAATGCCAGGACGCTCGTCAGCAATATGTTGTAGACGAGCGCCGCTATGAATATGCCCGTCCACTGGATGGGCGGGGCCGGAACCAGGGAGGCTATGACCAGCAGCGGGGCCGCCCCGAAGATCATCTGCCAGGTAGTCACCGAGACCAGGTCAAATTCCGGCGAGCGCCTCATTACACGGGTCACAATGGCGCTGCCCGCCCAGGCCATCCCCGAGATCACGGCAACAACACTGGACCAGAGCTTCCCGCCGACTGCCTGAAAATCAATAATGAGGACAAGTCCCGCGAAGGCAAGGACCACCGCGACCCATTCCAGGCCCTTTATCCTTTCACCCAGGATCGGCCAGGCAAAGAGGATTGCCCAGAACGGCATCGTATAAAGGAGAATTGCCGTCTTCCCCGCGCCTCCGTAGACCAGCGCCCACATGGGAAGGCCCAGGCCGAGGGTCGTGGAGAGGAAACCGACAAGGATGGTCATCTTCACCTGGCGGGGGGCGATGTCGCGCCTTTTCCAGAGGAGGAGCCCGAAAAGGCAGATACAGGCAAAGAAGACCCGGAGCGCGGCAAAATCGAACGGCCCGCAAAAGCGCAGCCCCTCCTTCATCACCACCCAGTTGTAGCCCCAGATCAGGCTCAATGCCGACAGGGCCAGGACCGGCAGGCCCCTGTGCTCTTCGCCGCTTCCAGTAGAAGTCCGCATGAGCAGGCACCCTAATTTATTGCAGGGTTCCTGTCAAGGCAGGCTAGTGCAGAACTCAGTGAAAGCGCATGAATAAATCAGGTTTCCCGCTATGGCCTGTGCCGGGCAGTTTTATTAAACTCAAAAAAAACAACCCAGGAGGAAAAAATGCGAAAGTGGATTTTACTCTATATCGTGGCAATCGTGGCGGTGCCTTGCCTGGCATTCGGCCAGGCAGGCGCGGGCTCAGCGGGCGGCGCAAGCCCCATGAGTCCGGGCACGGTGCAGCCGGGTTCTGCCCTGCCCAGTGATCCTTCGACACCCGGCGGACTCGGCACGAGCCCCTCAAGCGCAGGTTCGGAAGCCGGCATCGGGCTGGAAGCTCCTTCCGGAACGCTTGCTCCGGGCAGTTCAGGAGCGGGGACGGCAACTCCCGGCAGTTCCGGCATGCCCAGTCCCGGAATGAGCGCTCCGGGCAGCAGCCCCGGGGTGGGGACAACGACTCCGGGGAGTTCGGGGATTTACAGCCCCGGCGCAACTGCCCCCAGCGGCAGTTCCGGCCAGCTTCCCGGCACACAGATGCCGGGAGCCGTTTCACCCTCCGGGACGGGCGGTACATACAGCCCGAGTCCGGGAGCCCCGGGCGGAGTCACCCCGGGATCACCGGCGTATCCCGGCAGCACCCCCGGCTCGCCCGGTTCCGGAATGGGGACGAGCGGATCATCACGTTAATCTGAAAGGCTATAAAACAGCAGGGGCGTATTGCAATACGCCCCTGCATTTTTCACTCTGAAATCTCAGATCCGAATGAGGGGCTACCGGTATTGACCCGGAGGAATTGCCCAGGGGACATTAAGCGGCCTGTCCGGATTCGGACTTGGTGGAGAAATAAAAACCCTGTCCCTGCCGCGGGAATAAATATCCGCGGTCACATCCGCAGGCGAGTACCATTGCCCCACCCAGCGGCCCTTATCATCAAACATATTGCAGCCCTGCACCTGCATATTCTCAGGCTGTGTCCGGTAAGACATGGATTGGGCGAGAGCGGACAGGTGTTCAGGAGTCAAAGGAGAAACAGACTGCCACATAGAGCTGTTCTGAAAGACGAGATTGCGATCGACCCCGATGATCACCTCGGGCTCCCGGGCAGGGCCAAATGAGTAATAATTCAGGCCCGGGTTTATTATTCCATTCCAGAAAGCCCGGCCCACCATGGCGTCTGCCCGCAGCGGGTAATTCCCGCCGCAGGCCGCGATCAGCCAAAGCCCTGTCAAAGCCATAAGGACTTTACCGCGATATTTCCCTTTTGGCTTCATTTCAGTTTTACACTTATACTGCCGACCTGACCTGTCCGATGGTTCAGCACGGTTATGACTATTTTACTTCCGGATGGAATTGCGGATATGAATTGATCAAATGCATCAGGGCCGGAAATCGGCTCCCCCTCTATTTCGAGAAGGATATCTTCGGATTCTATCCCCTCCCTGCCCAAAGGCCCTCTTTTATCCACGGACTTGACTGCGACACCGGGATTTTCGGGCAGGCCGAACTTTTCGGTTTCTTTTTCGCTGACCGGCCGGACATCAATGCCCAGCCTTTTTTTGACCGATGCGGCCATCAGCTTTGAAGCCGTTGCCTGGCTGCCGATTGTGACCGGGACAGTGATTCTCTTGCCGTCCCGCAGGACCGCCAATTTGACTGAGGAGCCTGACTTGGCGACGGCCACATCGTTTTGCAGGAAAGCTGAATCCGACACGGGCCGTCCGTTGTACTCAAGGATTATGTCGCCCTTTTTTAATCCGGCCTTTTCAGCCGGGCTGCCCTGGGTGATTTCGATCACCAGGGCGCCTGCGTTTTTTTTCAATCCCGATTTACGCGCAAGTTCGTATGTGACGTCCTGGACGCTGACCCCCAGCCAGCCGCGTTCGACCTTCCCATGCGTGATCAGTTCATTCATTACATAGACGGCAATGTTGCTCGGAATCGAAAAGCCGATCCCTTCGAAACCGCCCGATGCGGAGGCTATTACGGCGTTGATGCCGATCACCTCTCCCGACAGGTTCAGGAGCGGCCCGCCGCTGCTGCCGGGATTGATCGCCGCGTCCGTCTGGAGGAAATCCTGATAAGTGCTCGGGTCGGTTATGCCGCGCCGGTGGGTGGCGCTGACTATGCCCTGGCTCACGGATTGGCTCAGCCCCCGCGGATGGCCGATGGCGATGACCCATTGTCCCACGACCACATTGTCGGAATTTCCGAACTTCAAAAATGGAAGTTGGTTTTTAGCCGGAACCTTTATGACCGCCAGGTCGGTTTTGGGGTCCTTCCCGATGACCTTTGCCCGGTATTCCTCTCCGCTCGGCAGCACAACCTGGATGGTCGTGGCGCCCTCCACCACGTGGTTGTTCGTGAGGATGTAACCGTCAGGCTTGATTATCACGCCCGACCCGATGCCCCTGAGAGTACGCTTGAATTTTTTTGGTCCGGGTCCGCCGAAGAAATCGGGGGGAAACGGCGCGCCGAAAAACGGCGCAGCCACTTCCCTTGTCTGGGTAATATTGATATGCGCCACAGCCGGGATGCTCTTTTCGGCCACCCGGGTTATGGCGGTAGTCCAATCGACATTCTGTCCCCAGGCTGATTGAAAGCTGATCGGAACGGAAAGAAAAAATACAAGTGCAATGAGGCCCCGGCGGGCCGCTATTGACGATTTACATCGATGCATATGGCCTCCTTTCAACTCTGTTATCGAAAAATGTGCTTCTACTCAGCTTCGAGACGGGAGAGAGAATGCAGAGGTTATCTGTCTGCAACAGGGACGGATTATTTGTGCCCTGTTCATAATCATTGTTGCTGTTCCGGCATTTATATATCTCTGGGGGGCACGTGAGGAGTGCGTGAATATTTCCCGCCCTCCGGGTCAATCAGTTCCGGTCCTCTGTTATCACCACCATCCGAAAGAATTCATGGGGGGATAATTCGGGTATCCCAGGGGATAATACGGGGCCGGCGGGTAATACGGTGCGGACGGCATGAGCCGCCATAAATACAGGTCTTTTGCCTCAATTACAGGATAAGCATAATTAACACTGCCAACAGGCTCGATTTCCTTTCCCGTTATCGTCCCTATCGCCGAGATCAAACGGCCCTGCTTGTAAACGGCGGGGTCCAGGAAACCGGGCTTGAATATAATGAACCTGCCCTGCGGCTGATCGATTTTCACCGGCATGGCCTCATAATCCAGTCTGGTTTCCAGGACTTTAATGTAAGTGCCGTTACCGCGGACGTCTGTATTGATGATACTTCCGCCCCAGAGCACGGTTTTACCCAGGAACCGATCCGTGTCCTGTTGTATCTGCTGGAAGGGCGCATCGGTATTGACCTGCTGAAGCGCCTGCCGGGAAAAAGGCGTGCAGGATACAAGAAATAAAAACACGAGCAGGTTTGCCTTTAAGACAAGATTTGTTTTCATTGTTTGTTTGCTCTGATCCTTATCCCCCGGGGACCTGCCTGATCGTTATCAGATTCACTTTTTTCTCATATTACCGGAGCGTTTGTAATTTTGAATCAGGCAATTTCCTAGATTCAGGGTTTAAACAACTTATTTACTTCTCTGCCGTATTCCTGCCGCAAACTTTTTTATACCCATATTCAGGGATTATAATTTATGGTGGAGCCATGATCATTACTGAAATGACAGCCCTTGTTTTTGCCGGATCGGTTGCCGCGGGACTCATCGGGTCCGTAACGGGGCTGGGCGGCGGCGTGGTCCTCGTACCTTTTCTGACAATCGCCTTTGGAGTGGACCTGCATTACGCGATAGGGGCATCGCTCGTTTCTGTTATCGCAACCTCGTCCGGAGCGGCCGTGGCCTATGTCCGCGAGGGCTACTCGAACATCAGGGCGGGCATGTTCCTGGAACTTGCCACCACTCTGGGCGCCACGCTGGGCGCCTTTCTGGTCACGGTGGCCCCAACCGGCTGGATAGCAATAATTTTCGGGATCGTCCTTTTATTTTCCCTTGTGCCCTTCAAAATGTTCAGCCCGGACACATCCGCTGAGCCTGTCGACAGGCTGGCGGAAAAATTGCATTTTGATTCCGCTTACCCGGTGAAAGGAATCCTGAAGCCGTATCACGTCCGCCGGATTCCCCTGGGTTTCGGGATCATGGGAATAGCAGGCCTGCTCTCCGGTCTTCTGGGGATCGGCTCCGGCGCAACCAAGGTCCTCGCAATGGACCGGGTTATGGGCTTTCCCTTCAAGGTTTCCACGACCACGAGCAATTTCATGATCGGCGTAACTGCGGCGGCAAGCGCCGGCATATATCTGAGCCGCGGGTATATCGATCCCGGGCTTGCCATGCCCACAATGCTCGGCGTCCTGCTCGGGGCCGTTGCCGGGACCAGGATATTGATTGCATCCGGCACGCGCATTTTGAGAATTGTTTTCAATATCGTTATTTTCGTCCTGGCAATCCAGATGATCCACAAAGGGCTGATCGGGGGTATGTAATGAATTCGAATCAAGCGCCTTCGGATGAACGCATCGAAAGGGTAATAAGCAGGTTACTGCGGACAGGCCTGATCATGGCCTCGCTGCTGGTCCTGATTGGAGGCGTAATTTACATATATCAGCACGGGGGGGAATTGCCGCAGTACAGTCATTTTCACGGCGAGCCCGCGGAGATGAAAAGTTTGAAAGGCGTTGTGAATGCGGCCTTGGACCTGGAGAGCCGCGGCATGATCCAGTTTGGATTGCTCCTCCTCATATTTACCCCCATTTCCCGCGTCATTTTTGCCGCAATCGCTTTCCTTTCCCGGAAGGATTATCTCTATGCCGGGGTAAGCTTCTTTGTCCTGGCAGTCCTCATCTTCAATCTTGTCAAAGCGTAGATGTACTCCAATTTTTCCCGTTGAGGGAAGTCAATTACCGCCGAGCCATTTGGAATTTCAGAACCGGCAAAATACAATTTAAGGGTGGGCCTGATGGCATGACCCGGCCTGTTTACTTAAAATTGAAAAAAACAGGAGGTATGACAATGGTTGAACCCGAACGCGGAAAAAGAACTAAAGGCCAGGTAAATTTAAACCGCTCAAGCCTTGAAGACCTGGCGAAGCTCCCCATGCTGGGCCGGGACAGGGCGGAAAAGCTGATCCAGTACAGGAAAGACCACGGGGAAATAGCGAACTGGGAAGATCTGGAGCACGTGCTGAGCTTCTCCAAGGGAATGATCGAAGACCTTAAGAAAGGCGGGGCCACGCTTTAAAGAAGTTGCCGATGCAGGGGCGTGTAGTGATACGCCCCTGCAAAAGATTGAAAACCTCTGAGCAGAAAACTTGTTCCGCAGAATGAAATAAAAACCGTCCTTATCCCCGGAAGACGTTCTTTTCCTTCATTGCAGCGAGGTCCGAGATGATGCTCCCCGCCCAGGAGAATATGTTCTGCTGCATGACAAGGGCCCGCATCGCCTGCATGCGGCGGCGCTTTTCCTCCCCGGGCATCCGGATGGCGTAATGGATGGCGTCTGCGAATTCCTCGATGGCATAGGGGTTGATCTGGACGGCGTCGGTAAGCTCCCGTGCGGCGCCGGTGAAACGGCTCAACATGAGCACGCCCGTATTGTCCGTTTTGGCGGAAACGAATTCCTTGGCGACCAGGTTCATGCCGTCGTGCAGCGAGCTGACGATGCACAGGTCCGCCAGCTTGTAATAGGGGCTGATCTCTTCCGGCGAAAACTGGCGCGGGAAGTGGCAAATGGGCTTCCATTTATCATCCGAGTACTTCCAGTTTATGCGCTCGACGAGTTCGTCTATCTCGTCGATCAGGTCGTGGTATCTCTTTATGTGCGTGCGGCTGGGAGAGGCGATCTGGATGAAGATGAAGCGGTTCTGGTACTCGGGGTATTTTTCCAGGAAGCGGTCTATCGCGAGCATCCGCTCGACTATCCCCTTGGTGTAATCTATCCTTTCCACGCCGACCGCGACAACCTTGCCTTCGAGGTTGAGTTTGCGGGATATTCTCTTCTTTTGAGATTCAAGCCGCTCATCATCCGCGCCGAAGAGGTTCTGGTCGATGCTGATGGGGTAGGTCCTTACCAGTGTTTCCATGCCGCCCTGGACGACGCTGAACCGCTCCGGGTCGACCCGGCATTCCAGCAGCCGGTTCGCCGTGTCGAGGAAGTTATTGCAATGCCACTGCACGTGAAAGCCGATCAGGTCGCAGCCGAGCATGCCTTCCAGGATTTCCTTTCCGTAGGGGCAAATAGAAAACACCTCGGGGTTGGGCCAGGGGATGTGCCAGAAGAGCGCAACGGTTGCATCGGGGCGCTGCTCTTTTATCAACCTCGGCAGAAGCGTGTAATGATAATCCTGGATAAAGACGACGGGGTCTTTATACGGCAGCTCTTCCAGCACGCTCTCGGCGAATTTTTCATTAACTGCACGGTAGGCCTGCCAGTCGGTTTCCTTGAACATCGGCCGGGTATGGGTTATATGGCACAGGGGCCAGAGCCCCTCGTTGGAAAAGCCGTAATAGTACCCTTCCTCCTCGTTTTTGGAGAGCCAGACCCGCTTGAGGATGTACTGCTCGTTTCCCGGAGGCACGCCCAGCTTGTCCCGGGAATTGACGAACTGCCTGTCGGCATTGCCGCTGCCGTGGGCTATCCAGGTGCCGCCGCAGGCCTTCATCACGGGATCGATTGCCGTGACAACGCCGCTTGCAGGCCAGGTGCACTCGGCCTCGGCGCCTTCGCGGAGCATGTGGATATAAGGCTCCCTGTTCGAAACAACAATCAGGGAGCTCTCGTTGAACTTGGCCTGGACAAGTTCCTTGAGCCTTGTTTCCGTCCAGAGCTCGTCGCGCTCCACTCTCTCCTGCGCCTCTTCGACAATCGACTTGCGGGCGACCCGGAGGCTCAGCGCGACCTGTTCCACTTCAACGGCAAGTTTTCCCAGCTCGCTGCCGTCCTGCAAAGAGGGCGCCGCCGCATCGGTCCGGCCCTTCTGAAAGTTCTCGAACCAGTCCGTGAGCCGTTTAACCGGGACGACATAAAGCTTCTGGTGGGCAAACATCGAGACGGCCAGGATCGACAGCAGGAATATCCCGAGGGACAGCGTCGTGTTCCTCCATATTTCGACAAGCCGCGAGTGGACGGGGGATGTATCGTAAATGATTTCCACGAGGCCGAGGATGCCCCCCGCATCGTCAAGAACGGGATGGATGTAACTGTATGCCGAATAATCCTTGAAATATATCAGTTTTCCCTGGGCCCTGCCGCTTTGCAGGATTTCTTTCAGCCCTTTTTCAAAGCCTTCTTTCCATTCGGAAATCCTCTGGGTTATTGCGACGATGTCGCCCTTGTCGTCGTAAAGCACGCAGCCCTGCAGCTCCTTCGCCTTGAACCGCTCCACGAGCCGGTTGGCGTCCCTCTGGTTTTCGGAAATGAGGATATGGGCCGCCGAGAGGTCCATGCTTTCGGCCACGGTCGCGGCCTTCAGCTTGATTTCATTAAGCAGGTCCTTCTCCACCGAACGGGCCTGGTACATGCCGAACCCTGCGAATATGATCGAGGCGACCACAAGGATCGGTAACATAAAAAATACTACCCTCTTCATTGCCGTCCTTTCCTTCCATTCAAACTTATTCATAAAACTTCAGGAGGACCGAATCGAACCGCTCGCAGTAGAGCAATCCGTTCCGGGCGTCTTTCGTCACCCGGTATTCGCGGAAGCCCTCCCCCGAACACGCCGGGCAGGGTGATTCGCTTTTTGCGCCGACAGGGCCGGAAATGGTCCCGCACCGGTCGCAATCGTCCCAAAATACCCGGACCGTCATATGAAATTTCCTGTTTCCGCAATATGGGCATGCGCGCGATTCAGGCATGATCCTGAATCCGCATTCCGGACAATACCCCATGAAAATTCCTCCTTTCGGGAAAAGCCCGGACTGAAACGGCATGGGGAAAAACAATTTGAAATGAAGCGCTGGGAGAGGAGGGAGAAGTCAGTCCGGAAAGGTTAAGATCCTTACTGAGCCTGCACTTGCGACGAACTTACGATTGTTTGTATAGCAAAAGCGTTGGTGAATGGCAATGCGGAAATGTGTTTAAAATTCAATTCATGACGGAAATTCTCTTAACCTCCCGAAAATGCTCCGCATGTGCGTTGCAAATATTTCCGGACCGCTACACTGCGGAAGAACAGGAGAATTCATCGCAGATAATCTTAGGCTAAAGCTGAAAAAATCACAACAGGCTTCCGCGGTATTTTCAGGCGGTTGCGTACTTCTTCGCGATTTCCTCCATTTCTTTCCTTCATCCTTTCACATGGGGGATTGCCGCAACCGCGCCTTTTCGTATATGCTTTTCAAAAATACGGGCATGATGAGGTATTTTTGAGGGAATATTACAGGCTCAGCGCTGACGAAACCATTAAGGACCTGGGGACCTCTCCCGGCGGCCTGTCCGCGGAAGAGGCTCGCCGCAGGCTGGAGAAGCATGGCCCCAACGAGCTTGAAGAGAAGAAGCGGACATCCCCCCTTCTGATGTTCCTCTCCCAGTTCACGGATTTCATGATCCTGGTGCTGATCGCCGCAGCCGTGATCTCCGGAATCATCGGCGAGCTGGTCGATTCCGCCGCCATCCTGGTGATCCTGCTGCTCAATGCCGTTATCGGCTTTGTCCAGGAACACAGGGCCGACAAGGCCATGGCCGCCCTGAAAAAAATGGCCCTCCCCGAAAGCCTGGTCGTCAGGGACGGGAACATTGCCCGGCTGAAAGAGACCTTCCTGGTGCCCGGCGATATAGTAGTCCTGGAAGCCGGGGCGATTGTTCCCGCCGACGTGAGGCTGACGGAGAGCTTCAATTTGCAGGTAGACGAAGCCGCCCTCACCGGGGAGTCGGTCCCGGTGGAGAAGGAGACGGGGCCCCTTAACGGCGGCCTTGCCATCGCCGACCGCAAAAACATGGCCTACAAAGGGACCGTTATCACATACGGCCGGGGACGGGCCGTCGTGACCGGGACCGGTATGGATACGGAGCTCGGGAAAATCGCGGCCCTGCTGCAAGGCGAGCCCGAACAGAAGACGCCCCTGCAGAAAAAGCTCACGGTTTTCGGCAAAAGGCTCGCCCTGGCCGTCCTGGCCATCTGCGCCTTCATTTTCGTAATCGGGATTCTCCGCGGGGAGCCGCCGCTGCTGATGCTGCTCACCGCGGTATCCCTCGCCGTCGCTGCCATTCCCGAGGCCCTGCCGGCGGTAATCACCATCTCGCTCGCCCTCGGCGCCAGGAAGATGGTCCGGCAAAATGCACTCATCAGGAAGCTGCCCGCGGTGGAAACGCTCGGGGCGGTCACATACATCTGCTCCGATAAGACAGGCACCCTGACCCAGAACAGGATGACTGTCGAGAAACTTTTCTTTGACGGCGCGAACCTCGACCTGGGGCAGGCGCAAAACCTTGCCGGGGCCAAGGTCATCTTCCAGGCGATGGCTCTCAACAACGACTCTTTCAGGGATGCCGAAGGGCGCGCGGCAGGGGACCCGACCGAAACGGCCCTGCTGGAAGCAGCGGCGGCGAACGGCATCGAAAAGGGGGCTGTCGAAAAAGAATGCCCCCGGGTTGCCGAGATCCCGTTCGATTCGGAAAGAAAATGCATGTCCACGTTCCATAAGGAGCCGGATGGAACAGGCGGAATCATCCAGTACACTAAAGGGGCGGTGGATTCCCTCCTGGGAAAATCGGAAAATGTCTGGACTTCCGAAGGCCTGAAAATCCTGGACCCCGCGGAGATGGAACGAGCCAACCAGGCGATGTCGGCCGGCGGCTTGAGAGTGCTCTGCGTGGCCATGAGGAAATGGGAGTCCCTGCCCGATTCTCTCGATCCCGCCAGTGTTGAATCAGGGCTGACCATCCTGGGCCTGGTGGGCATGATGGACCCTCCGCGGCCGGAAATACCCGATGCCATCCGGATGTGCAAGACCGCCGGCATCCGGCCGGTGATGATCACAGGCGACCATCCTGTCACGGCCCGCGCGATTGCCGAGCGCATCGGCCTTATGGACCGCGCCGGGGCCGTGATTACCGGTGCGGAACTGGACAGGATGTCCCTGGAGGCGTTCGAAGCGGCGGTTGAGGAAGTGACTGTGTATGCCCGCGTGGTCCCCGAACAGAAGATCAAGATTGTCCAGGCCCTCCAGGACAAGGGGCACATTGTGGCGATGACCGGCGACGGCATTAACGATGCGCCCGCACTCAAGAGGGCCGATATCGGGATCGCCATGGGAATCACCGGGACCGACGTTTCCAAGGAATCCTCCCACATGATCCTCCTCGACGACAACTTCGCCTCGATAGTCAGGGCCGTGCGGGAGGGGCGCAAGATTTACGACAACATCCGCAAATTCATCAAATACCTGCTGACCACGAATTCCGCCGAAATATGGGTCCTTTTTGTCCCGCCGCTGCTGGGCTATCCCCTGCCCCTGCTGCCGATCCAGATACTGTGGGTGAACCTGGTCACCGACAGCCTTCCGGCCCTGGCCCTCTCGGTGGAACCGGCTGAAGAAAATATCATGCAACGGCCGCCGCGGGACCCGCGCGAAAGCGTTTTCGCCTTCGGCCTCGGCAGGCATGTCATCTGGGTGGGGTTCGTTATGGCCCTGATAGTAATCTATCTTCAGGTCTGGTCGCTTTCACATTCAATAAGCCACTGGCAGACGCTGGTGTTCACCACTTTGTGCTTTGCCCAGTTGAGCCATGTCCTGGCAATCCGCTCGGAACGCGAATCGCTGTTCCGCCAGGGCGTTTTCTCGAACAAGCCGCTCCTCGGGGCGGTGTCCCTGGCGTTCGCTTTACAGATGCTCATCGTTTATGTCCCTGTGTTCAACCGCGTATTCAAGACGGACCCCCTGACTCCCGGCGAGATATTGTCGTGCCTGGCCCTTTCATCCATTATTTTCATCGCGGTCGAGATTGAAAAGTTTTTTCGGCGCAGATCGAAATAAAAAAGAACTTCAGTACAGGTATGATTTATGTATATCTGGGCCGGCTTCCTGGCGTGCACAGCGCTTATCGTCTATTCCGGGACGGGCCTCTCCCGCTATGGCGACGTCCTGGCCGAAAAGACCGGTTTGGGGAAGTCCTGGATCGGCCTTGTCCTGCTCGCCACCGTGACTTCGCTTCCGGAGCTCGTTACAGGGATCACTGCGTCCCTGCAGGAATCCGCCGATATTGCGGTGGGCAATGTAACGGGGAGCTGTGTATTCAACCTGTTCACCCTCGCGCTCATCGACCTCGGCAGGGAGAAATCCCTGTCGAGCAGGGCCCATTACGGTCACGTCATTTCCGGGGGGTTCGGGATAATCCTGCTGGCGACAATCTGCCTCGGCCTTTTCCTGGGGAAGCGCCTGGGCCCCTTTGGATGGATCGGGCCTTACAGCGTTGTCTTTTTTATCCTGTACCTGGCAGCCATGCGTCTCGAATATGTCTATGAGAGCCGCCAGGTTTCGCAGTTCCTGGAAGACGTGGCCGAAGGGCTCCGCTACCAGGAGATTAAATTGAGCGAGGCCGGCGCGCGGTTCGGGCTGCATTCCCTGGTCGTGGTCATTGCGGCCATTTTCCTGCCCGGGCTTGCAGAATCCCTGGCCATACAGACGGGGCTTGGCCGGACGTTCGTGGCTAATATATTCCTGACCGCGGCGACGGCTCTCCCCGAACTTGTCGTCTCCTTCGCGGCCGTCCGCATGGGCTCGATCGATCTCGCGATCGGCAACCTGCTGGGCAGCAATATTTTTAATATCGTCATCCTCGGGATGGACGACCTTTTCTTCCGGCCCGGGCCGATCCTGGGACACGCAACCCCGGAGCACACAATTCCCGCTCTCTTTGCGATCGTAATGACGGCGGTTGCCGTAATAGGGATAACTTACAGGGCCGAGCGCAAGCGCCTGTTCTTTACCTGGAGTTCGCTGATCCTGATCGCGTTGTATATTCTCAATGTCCTTAGCCTTTTCCTGACAACCGCGAGGTGATGCGTTTTCCTTTTCCTGATTGAAAAATCAGGCATTCAATCCTTCAAAATCTAAGAAATGGCAATGTTACATCCGGGCGCAACCGTGTGATACTTCCGTCAGTATCTTATGTAAGGCCCGTCAGCGGGGCCCGGAACAGCCCAATAAAAAGACCAGAGGTGGTCCATGCGCAGGCCGAACTATCCCGGCGAGTGCCGGAGGAGAGCGCGGGAACAGTACAAAAACCTGCTGGAGCATTGCTCTTTGCACATGGATTATCTCGAGAAGGAGCTGCCCGAGCCTGTCGAGGAGTTCCGGGACGTGATGAAATTCCGGGGCGTGAGCCGCAGGGAATTCCTCAAGTGGACATCAATAATGACGGCGGCGCTGATGCTCCCGCCCATGTTCAGGCCCATGGTGGCGCGGGCCGCCGAGAATTTCGGGCGGGTACCCATTGTCTGGCTTTCCTTCGCGGAGTGCACGGGATGCCTGGAAGGTTTTCTCCGGACGCAATACCCTGCCGTCGAAGACGTCCTGTTCGAAACCATTTCCCTCGAATACCAGGAGAACCTGATGGCCGCCGCGGGTTACCAGGCAGAGGAAAACCTGGACAAGTGCGTCGCGGATTTTCCGCACAAGTTCATTTGTGTCGTCGAGGGCGCGATCCAGCGTGGTCTCAATGGAAACTTCATGCGGATTGGGGCAAAGGGCAAAACCGGCATCGAGATCGTCAGGGAGGTGGCCCCCAGGGCGGCCGCGGTGATCTGCATGGGGAGCTGCGCCGCGTTCGGGAACGTCCCGGCCGCACGCCCCAACCCGACAGAGGCGATAGGCGTTGCGGAAGCGGTGGGGATCAGGACTGTAAACATTGCGGGCTGTCCTCCCAATGGGGTCAACTTTATGGGCACCGTCCTGTATTACATCATGTTCGGGGCCCTGCCGCCGCTCGACTCGCTGGGCAGGCCGGTATGGGCTTTCGGCAAAAGGATCCATGACCTGTGCGAGAGACGCGCGCATTACGACGCGAGCGAATTCGTCGAGGAGTGGGGAGACGAAGGCCAGCGCAAGGGCTGGTGCCTGTACAAGGCCGGCTGCAAGGGGCCTTACACGTACGGCAACTGCCCTAAGGTGCGTTATGACGAAATGATCTCGTGGCCGGTCATGGCGGGCCACGGCTGCATCGGCTGCTTCGAGCCCGCTTTCTGGGACACCATGGCCCCGCTCGAAAAACCGCTGCCGGAGGCCGGCATCGCCGGGGGCGGAACCACTGTCGACCAGGTCGGCCTCGTCCTTACCGGGGTCACCGCGGCGGGCATCGCCGCCCACGCAATTGCCAGCTCTGTCCGGCACCGGAAAGAGATCGGCAAACTCCCGGAGGAAAAGAAAAAGGACCAGACTTATGGCGAATAGGATCATCGTGGACCCGATCACCCGGATCGAGGGCCACCTGCGGATCGAGGTCGAAGTCGACAGTTCCAACACAATCAGGGACGCCTGGAGCAGCATCACCTTGTGGCGCGGGATGGAGGTCATCCTCAAGGGGCGCGACCCGCGCGACGCTCCGCTTTACGTGCAGCGTTTCTGCGGCGTGTGCACGATGGTGCACTACGAGGCGAGCATCCTGGCCTGCGAGGACGCGTTCGGCGTGAAGCCCCCTCCCAATGCGCGGATAATCCGCAACCTTATGGCCGGGGCCTGGTATCTCGGCGATCACATCATGCATTTCTACCACCTGCACGGGCTCGACTGGGTGGACGTCGTGAGCGCCCTCCAGGCCGATCCCCGCAAGGCGGTTGATCTCGCCAAGCAATACAGCCCCAACCCGTATAACTGCTCGGAGAGCCACTACCAGGCAGTCCAGCAGCGGCTGACGAAGTTCGTGAAATCGGGGCGGCTCGGTCCTTTTGCCAATGCGTACTGGGGCAATCCGTCTTACAAACTCCCGCCGGAAGGCAACCTGATAATCCTGTCCCACTATCTCGACGCGCTTCCAGTCTCAAGGTTGTGCGCCCAGATGCAGGCGATCTTCGGGGCCAAGAACCCGCACCCGCAGACCCTGGTGGTCGGCGGCGTCACCAGCATCATGGACGCCATGGACCCGTTCCGGCTCGGGCAGTTCCTGTACCGGCTCAAATCGGTGCAGAATTTCATCGATACGGCCTATATCCCCGACGTGCTGCTCGCGGCCGCCAATTACCGGGACGAGGGCGCAGCCGGGATCGGCGCCGGCGTGCAGAATTACCTTGTCTACGGAGGTTTCCCGCTCGACGACAACTGGAAAACGACCCTCTTCCCCCGCGGGATAATCAGGGGGCGCGACCTCGCCAGGCCTTACCAGCTTGACGAAAAAGCAATTACCGAGGAAGTGACGCATTCCTGGTACAAGGGGGACGCGCCTGTGCATCCGTACCAGGGCGAAACATCGCCGTACTATACGGGCTATGACAGGGAAGGCCACCTCAAGGGCGGCGAGAAATACAGCTGGTGCAAGGCGCCGCGCTACGGCGGCGAGCCGCACGAGGTCGGGCCGCTCGCAAGGATGCTCGTGGCGTACTCGCTCGGGGACAAGAACATCAAAGCGCTCGTGGATTCCACTCTCAAGGCCGCCGGGCTCCCCGTAACCGCCCTGTACTCGACACTGGGCAGGACGGCGGCCCGCGCAATCGAGACAAAGTACGTGGCCGACAACATCGAGGGCTGGGTAAACGAACTGGTCGCAAATATCAAGGGTGGCGACACCCGATCGTGGACGCGCTGCGACGTGCCCGGCAAGGCCGTGCAGGGCCGCGGCATGACCGACCCCCCGCGCGGCGCGCTCGGGCACTGGATCAGGATCGAGAACAAGGGCATCGCCAATTACCAGGCGGTCGTCCCGTCGACATGGAACTGCTCGCCCCGGGACAGGGCGGGCAAGCGCGGCCCCTACGAGGAATCCCTTATCGGGACGAAGCTCGCGAAGCTCGACCAGCCGCTCGAGATCCTGAGGACGATCCACTCCTTCGACCCGTGCATGGCTTGCGCCGTCCACATCATCGATCCGCACACGAACGAGGTGAGGAAGTACAGGGTGGCGTAGGGAAATTTCAAATTTGAGATTTCAAATTTCAGAGGGACCATGGAAACCAGGGAAGTCGTCTATCACTGGTCGGGAGCGATAAGGATAAACCACTGGCTTATGGCCGCGGCAATTGTCGCCCTGATCGTCACCGGGTTCTACATTGCCGGCCCGTTCACGATATATAAGGGCGAGACCACCGACAAGTTTTTCATGGGAAGCGTCACGTTCTGGCACGCGCTGGCGGGCATCGCCCTCACGCTGCTGTTTATCTGGCGCTCGTACCTCGCCTTCTTCTCGCGTTTCAAGGCCGACTGGAAAGACTATTTCGCCTGGACCGACTGGCGCTGCATGTACAGGCAGGTAAGGTATTATCTGCTGATCGACACGGAAGAGCCTTCCCACGAGGGATGTATTTTCGGGCCTGTCCAGTCGTTGTCCTATTTCATTCTCTGGCTGGTAATCGCAGCCATAATCATCACCGGCTTCATCCTCATGGGAGCGAACCACCACACAGGCCTGGCAGCGGCGGGCTACTATGTTTTCAAACCCTTCCTGAAGCTTATGGGCAACCTGGCCGTCGTGCGCTATGTCCATCACATCCTGACCTGGTTTTTCATCCTGTTCATCATGGTGCACGTCTACATGGCGTTCTGGTACGACGCGGTCCTGCGCGAAGGGACAATCTCCTCCATGGTCGGAGGGAGGCTGTTTGAGAGGGCGAAGCGGACGGAGCAGTAGTTCAAAGGGGGGCGGCCAGCCGCTCGCCCTGCAGTTTTATAGAAATGTGCCCTGCTGTGTTCAGGCCTTCTTCGAGGAAAACAATTCGATCATCTCGCGGTTGAACGCAGGGATGTCCGACGGCTGGCGGCTCATGACCCAGTTGCGGTCCCTCACGACTTCCTTGTCGCTCCATTCGGCCCCCGCGTTGCGCAGATCGTCCTGGATGGTGTGATAGCTTGTCATCTTTCGCCCTTTTACAAGGCCTGCAGAAACGAGGAGCCAGGACGCATGGCAGATGACCGCAAAGGGTTTTCCCGCCTTGTCCATCTTCCGGACGAACTCCCGGGCCTTCATATCCATTCGCAGCGCATCCGCATTCAGCGCGCCCCCCGGGAGGAGGACGGCATCGAAGTCCTCGGGCTTCGCCTGGTCAAATGTCATATTCACCTCGAACTGGTCGCCCTTGTCGTGGTGCTTCATTGCATAGATCTTGCCCCCTTTGGGTGAGATGAGAATCGTGCCGGCCCCCGCTTCTTCAAGCGCCTTGCGGGGTTCCGTCAATTCGGGCTGCTCAAAGCCGTTGGTCGCCAGGATTGCGACTTTCATTCCCTGAAGTTTTTTGTCTGCCATGGTTATTGTTTTCTCCTTTCATATTTCCAGTCGCGCCATTCCATTCCCTCTTCTCGAGATCGCTCAGGCCGGCTGTTTTCCATTCCTTTCTGTCCATTTACCAAGATTAGCAAAACGGCGGCGAATCTTTGATCGGTTTAATTCTGATTGAAGCGCGCATGACAACGGAACAGCCCCCGATCAGGATTATGTGGGGTGAAGCCTTTTCCTTACGCCTGATCAGGCTTTTCGTTTCAAAAAATCATGCTTCTGCTGATAGCAAAGGTTTGTAGAAGGACCTAAGGTTTTTGTGGTAAGTAGATACTCAGCTTTTTTTAATAAATTAAGCTTGGGGTTACGAATGATTTCAGGGAAAGTCAAAGTCCCGGCCGTTGTCTCGATCGCGTTTTTTTTCGCGCTCGCCGTTTTCTCCATCAATTTCAAAAATGCCGCAAGCAGCGAAGCTTATGTCGGCTCTAAAGTGTGCGCCGGGTGCCACAAGGACAGGAGCTCGAGTTACCTGAAATCAATCCACGCCAAAAAGGCGATCCCCGGCAGCCCCGCGAACATGCACGAATGCGAGACCTGCCACGGGCCCGGTTCCGCCCACGTGGCGAAGGGCGGCGGCAGGAACACGGGCATGCTGGTTTATACCCGGAACATTGAAGGCGATGTGAAAGCGGCGCGGTGCCTGAGCTGCCACCAGAATTTCCGCAGCCTGGCGGTGTGGAACTTAAGCAGGCACAACTCCGAAGGGATCTCCTGCGACAACTGCCACACGGTGCATGCCGGGACGAAAAAGAACCTCAAGGCGCCGGAGCCCCGTTTGTGCAACACCTGCCACCTCAACATCAGGGCCCAGCAGGTGAAGCAGTCCCGCCATCCCCTTAAAGACGGCCTCATGAAATGCACGCAGTGCCACGACCAGCACGGCTCCTTCGGCCCGCGGATGGTGAAGGCGGACACATTCAACGAGCTTTGCTATAAATGCCATGCAGAAAAGCGCGGCCCGTTCATGTGGGAGCACCCGCCCGTCCAGGAGAACTGCATAACCTGCCACGTCCCGCACGGCAGCAACCACAACAAGCTGCTCAACACCAAGCCTCCCCTGCTCTGCCAGAGCTGCCATGACGCCTCGGCCCATCCCGGCACAATTTACACGCGCTTCGAGACGTTCCAGGGGACGGCGGCATCCGGCAAGAACCGCATGATCGCGAGGTCGTGCCTGAACTGCCATTCCAATATCCACGGGAGCATGGGGTCGTCGTTCCAGGGCCAGTTCTTCGTCCGTTAACAAGGACTTGAGTTCATGAAAAAAACTCTTCTGCTTGTTTTTTCACTCCTGAGCATAGCGGCTGCCGATTCGGCATTCGCGGCCGATCCCGCCGTAAAAGGCGAGGTATCAGCGACAGGCGTATATACGGACACCTCCGGCAACAAGGCCAAGTTCAACGAGTACAGGGATTTGCGGGAATTCGGGGTATACGGCGACATAAAGCTGAACTGCGACTCGGAAAAATATTTCACGGATTTCAACGCGGGAGATTTCGGCTACGACACCCAGCACTATAACCTCAACGCGGGGAAATACGGCGACGCCAGGCTCAACCTGGAATACTACGAGATACCCCACAACTTCACGTTCGACGCGAAGACGCCCTATGTCGGCGCCGGCTCGTCCAACCTGACCTATCCGGGCGCCGCTCCCGCGGCAAGCTCTGCAAACTGGAACACTTTCGACTATTCCATTAAAAGAAAAAACTACGGCGCCGGTTTTAAACTGGACGCGGTCCGCCCTTTTTTCCTTGACGTCTCCGCCACGCGCGAGGAGAGGAAAGGGACTTACGCCTTCGGAGCGGCGGGCACAACTCCGGGCGGCATTGCCATCGAGTTGCCCGCGCCCATTGATTACACGACGGATAACGTGCAGTTCGCGGCCGGTTACGTGAAAAATCCCGTCTTCCTGTCCGTGGGTTTCTTTCACAGCAACTTCAGCAACGACAACCTGAGCTTTAATTTCCGCAACCCGGCAACAGCGAATACCGCGGCGACCATGGACACTTACAATCTCCCGCCGGAGAACAGCTTCTACAAGGTCGATTTCAAGGGCGGCGTCAAGCTCCCCATGAACTCGAAATTCGACGTGTCGCTGGCAACCGCGAGGGCCAAGTCCGACCGCAGCCTGTTCACTTCCTATGTCTCCGACGTGACCGCCGCCGCGTCCAATATCGGCGTCCAGGGAAGGACCGGCATCGGGCTGAGCAGCAACACCTTTAACGGCAAGATCGACTCCAACAGCATGACTGCCGCGCTCACCTCGAAACCGGCGAACTTCATCGACGGGAAGATCTTTTTCAAGTACTACGACACGCAAAACAAGTCCGACACAATCACCACGACCGACACGACGCAGACGCCTTCCATCTTCACCAACACCCCGTTCGACTACCGCAAGGTGAGCTACGGGGCGGAGCTGGGGTTCCGGCTCCCCGCGCGCTTTTACCTGAACACGACATACTCCCACGTGAAGACAAACCGCACGAGGTTCGACATCCCGGAGAACCAGGACGATACCTACGGCGGGGAATTGCGGTGGAAGGGCTCTAAATTCATGGCGGCCCGCGTGGGCTACGAGCGCCTGAACCGCACCGCCGACATAGCGGCAGGTGAAGGACTTGAGCCTTTCATCAGGCGCTTCGATGCGGCCTCGAAGAACCGGGACCTGTACAAGGCGGCCGTCGACCTGTTCCCCACGGACCGGCTCAACATAAGCCTGACATACAGGTACCGGGACACCGACTACCCGGACACGACCCTCGGCCTGCAGAGGGACCGAAGGCACGAGTTTGCGATTGACGCCGATTACCTTCTGGGGAAAAGGGCGCGGCTTTTCGGCTTCGCCGACTACGAGCTGATCCGCTACGACCAGTTCCAGCGCCAGCTGCCGCTCGGCGCGACGACGGGCTTCGATCCCTCAACGGCGCCGACCGCGACAGCCTTCAACTGGACAGCGGAGCAGAAGGACAGGTCTTTCGGCTATACCTTCGGGTCGGACATTTTCATCATCCCCGATAAGCTCACCCTGACCGTCCAGCACAGTTTCCTGAAGTCGGACGGCTCCATAGATTACACCTATCTGCTCGGGGCCAACCCGCTGCCCGCCGGGCGCAACCAGGACAACATAGATATCGCCAACTGGGACGACTACAAGCTGCGCTGCTGGTTAGTAAAGCTCGTGTACAGCGTCACGCGGGCAGTATCGATCACTGCGGGCTATGCATACGAGAACTTCTCGTACAGCGACGACCAGTACAACGGTTACGTGTACGTCCCAGCGACGACCGGCACCAACGGCGCGTTCCTCACCGGTGCGTACAGCGACCCGTCATACAAGGCGCACATCGTTTTCCTGTCCGCCTCGTTGAGGTTCTGAGATGGAAGCCGCATATAATTTCCTGGAGGGCACAGGCTTTAACCACCCGCTCCACCCGCCTTTCGCGCATATGCCGATCGGTCTGGCGATCGGGGCGTTTTGTTTCATAATTGCGGCAATAATTTTAAGGAGGCCCGACATGAGGAAAACGGCTTTGCATTGCGCGGTCCTGGCATTGATCTTTGCGGTTCCCACGGTGTTCCTGGGAGTGACGGACTGGCAGCATTATTATGCTTCGACGTGGTCGCAGCCGATCAAAATAAAAATAGGGCTGACCGCGTTTCTCTTTGCCCTTCTCATTGCCGGGATAATCCTGGGTGCAAGGAAGAAAACGGGAATTTCCGACCTCTTCCTGATTTACCTGTTTTGCACTCTCACCGTCTCGGCCCTGGGGTTTTACGGCGCCCAGCTTGTTTACGCCGAAAAAGGCCCGGCGGACGCCGGAGTGCAGCAGGGCGAGAAGCTGTATGCGGCCAATTGCAGCGGCTGCCATCCCAACGGTGGCAACACCATCAATCCCGAGCTGCCTGTGCTGAACTCGCCGCAACTGAAGGACGCCAACGCCTTCATAAATTTCAACCGCAACCCGGTGAAACCGGACGGCTCGCGCGGCACCATGCCGGCGTTCCCGAAAGACAGGCTGTCGGACGATGACCTGAAACAGATTTATCAGTATGTGACGGGAGTGTTATCGAAACAGCAGGGCAAGTAAATACCGGTCAAAAAAAGTGTACCAGGGAAGGCATGAAAACCTTTACGGCAACCCCGGATTTTTTTACAGCCAGGATTGCCGTATTTTTTTCGTTTCTATTAAACACCTCACTTGGAGGCTGAGAAAAAAGGCAGGGGCAATTGCTCGATTGTGAAAAACGGCAGGGTCAGCTGTCCCGTTTCAAAGTCCCGGCAACCTCTCCTGTCCAGCCCATGCCGCCTGTCCGAACCGCTTCTTCTATCAGGCCCGTCGTAGTTGTTATATGTGTATCCGCCCTGGTCTAAACGATTTTCCATGACAAAATCTCCTTGTGAGCTTCTGAATGTCTATGCCAATAACCCGGACGACCAACCGGCTTCTTTAAAAATGAAAAAGCAGGCGTTCTGATTCGTCAACAGTGAAGCCGGCCTTGCCAATCTATCTTGAAAGCACAGTTAATTTGTTTTTGAAACGGTATGGGAAATCAAAAAGATGGGCATTAATTAATGCGTTTGCTCAAAAATGTCAAGATATTTCCATGCCTTGCCGGCAAACAGACGCATAAATATTGGCATGGCCCGCCCTTTGCGCTTGCCTGAATAAGATAATGGGTATATAGCACTTTTCGACCCTGCCCCTCAGGGGAAACATCTGGATGAAGCTGTTTAGTTTATCTGACTTTTGAAGAGGGTGACCATGAGCTGAACCTGACCCCGATACTTTTAAAATTAGTGCGGGGTTTTTACTTTTTAGTCGCTTTTTATTCCACGTATCGCTCTCTTATAAGGAGGTCACATGTTTTGCCGGAAATGCGGAAACTCGGTCGAGGAGGGGAGCACGTCGTGTCCGCGATGCGGAAATGAATCGTTGTCGGCAACAATTCCGTCAATCTTCAAAACAAAACGGGCCGGCGCCAAGAGCATAAAGCCTTTCCTGTTTACATTGCCGTTCTGGGGAGGCGTTGTCTGTCTGGGACTCGCTTTTTTTATCGGGAAAAAAGCGGGATTGCCGGGCCTGGCTCTCGTCACGATCGGGTTTGCAGCCGTTGCTTTCGCATATATATATTCTCTTGTTTGCCTCCACAGATGCTGGTCGGTTATTAAAGACTATAATGCCAGGACGACCCCCGGCAAGGCTGTCGGGTATCTGTTCATTCCTTTTTTCAGTATTTACTGGGTCTTTGTGGCATTAAGAGGGTTGGCGCAGGATGCAAACGAATTTTCCCGCCAAGCCGGATCAGGGACAAGGATCAGCGAGAATTTGTCCCTGTCGGCAGCCATTTTATCCATTATTCCTTATCTGAATATCCTTTTGGCCCCCATCATCATCAGCATCCTGATCTCTCACTGGGCAAATTTTTATAATTCAGCTCCGAACCCGGAGAAACTGTCGTATGCAGTCGATCTGCACCAGACCCGGAGAAAATATACTTCGGCAATCGCAGCCAGCCTTTTCGTCTCCATAGCTTTGATCGGATTATATGCGGCAGGCGGTATTTCAAAATTCGCTGAATTCAGGAGAGTATCAGGCCCCGTCGCCGAAATGCAGGCTGAATGCGAGATTATCAAGGAGGCGGAAGAATCGTATCATGCCGCGCATGGCAAATATCTGCAGACATTGCATCCGGAAACCGATCTGCGCAAATACGGCATAAAAAAACTGTCCACCTCGGCAATTGTGCTGAGCGACGGCTCTTTTTACATCATAAGCATGGAATCGCACAAAACTCCCAGGAAACTGAGATACAACTCCCGTGAAGGGAAAGCGCAAATCGAATAGGGCAGCCAAAGGAAGACTGGATTGCGACGTCAGTTTAAATCCGTATGGCTTCTATAAATTGTTTTACTTTGGAGCGGAATGTCAGACAGTAAAGGTGAAATCAGCAGATTTTATAATTTATATTTTCTCGTAATTGCCTTCCTGTTGATTTTTGTTGTTCTCTTGGGCTCTGCCGATGAGAGCCTCCGGACGCTCATTCTCCAGGAGGACGGCATTATTGAGAACTTATCCGTTATCGGGTATTTCGCCTGTGTTTTCCTGATGTTCAGGGCTTTGGGAAAAGACGCGGAGAAATATTGGGATATTATTATCGTGCTTTTTTCCTTTGGCCTCCGGGAACTCGATTTCCATAGCCGGTTCACAAAAATGGGCATGACCAAAATCAGGTTTTTCACGAGCTCCGGAATCCCTGTTTACCAGAAAATAATTGCTGCTTTTTGCGGCTGCCTGATTCTTTATTGCATTGTCCGGATCGTGAGAAAACATTTCAGCTCTTTCGCCGTCTCTCTTAAAAAACTTGAGCCATCCGCCGTTTGCATTGCAACCGGGCTGGCTTTTATACTCTTTTCCCTGGCCCTCGACGGGCTTTCGGGAAAAATGCTGAAACTCAATATAGAAATAGGGCCGGTGATTTCCGGCTTCGGGGACAGTGCGGAAGAAATATTTGAACTCGGCATTCCGATAATGTTCGCCCTGAGCTTGAAACCCGTATTCGATAAATCAAAAAGGGCTGCGCAAATCTTATCCGGAAATTTGCCTTAGCATTTTCAGTTTACGCGAAAGGCGCAGCCCTGCTCGATATCCGACTCCCTTTCCGTATTGCCGTGTCACTTTTCCACTTCAGTTTTTCCGGGAAGGGTTTTTGTCCGGCTGTCAGGCCATTTCCAGCCGGCGATCTCCGGCTTGTCCGCGCCGTATTCAAATGCATACATGGAACTCTCCAGGATACTGTTTTTCAGATGATCTTTGAAATGCGCCATGCTCACGGAAATTCGGGGGACGCGATCTATGACGTCTATCGCCAGGTCGAACCGGTCGATCTGGTTGCGGATGGCAAGTTCCAGAGGGGTGTCGATATTGCCGTATTCCTTGTAGCCGCGGACATGCATGTTGTTGTGGTTGGCGCGGCGGTAAGCCAGCTTGTGGATCAGCCAGGGATAGCCGTGAAAGTTGAAGATGACCGGCTTGTCGAGCGTGAACAGGGAATCAAAATCCCGGTCCGAAAGGCCGTGCGGGTGCTCGGTCTGCGGCTGAAGCTTGAACAGGTCGACCACGTTAATGAAGCGGACCTTGAGATCGGGGATGTTCTCCCTCAGAAGGGCTGCGGCAGCCAGGGCCTCCATGGTCGGGACGTCGCCCGCGGCGGCCAGGACGACGTCCGGCTCGCTCCCCTGGCCGGTGCTGGCCCAATCCCATATCCCGATTCCTTTTTCGCAGTGCCGGACGGCCTCGTCCATTGGGAGATATTGGAGGTGCTCCTGCTTGTCGGAAACAATGACATTGACGTGATTGACGTTCCGCAGGCAGTGGTCGGCCACGGCCAGCAGGCAGTTTGCGTCAGGCGGCAGATAGATCCTCGTCACCCTGGGGCTTTTATTGGAGACAACGTCCAGAAAGCCGGGGTCCTGGTGGCTGAAGCCGTTGTGGTCCTGTCTCCACACAACGGATGTGACCAGGATGTTGAGCGAGGAAACGGGCGCCCTCCAGGGGACCTCCAGGCTTTTTTCCAGCCATTTCGCAAACTGGTTGAACATGGAATCGATGATATGCAGAAAGGCCTCATAGGAAGCGAACAGGCCGTGGCGCCCGGTGAGGAGGTACCCTTCCAGCCAGCCCTCGAGTGTGTGCTCGCTGAGCATCTCCATGACCCGCCCGTCGGGCGAGAGATAGCTGCCGTCCGCGTCCTCGGGCAAAATCTCCGCCATCCATGCCTTGGGGCTGGCCTCGTAAACGGCATCCAGGCGGTTGGAGGCGGTCTCGTCGGGACTGAAAAACCGGAAATTTGATGCGTTCCCGATCATTGTGTCTTTCAGAAACGATCCAAGCACCCGCGTGTTCTCAGCCCTTACCGCGCCTGGATTTGGCACGCTTACTCCATACTTCCTGAATTCGGG
>JBDKTK010000104.1:0-9640 GCA_039680225.1 Syntrophaceae bacterium | reverse complement strand
CTCCTGAGACTCGTGGCCGCGGGGTTCGGCATATCGGTCGCCCCTGATTTCTACAAAAACTATTCGATACCCGATGTCGTGTTCCGTCCCCTTGAAGAGAAGATCGAAATCGACTGGCATGTCGCGTGGCGCAAAGACAATGAATCACCGCTGCTGAAAACGTTCCTGAGCATCCTCCGCAAAGAGGTGGGAAACGGCAATATCCGTCAGGATTGAAATCGGCGGGGGGAAAACCGGCAATGGAAAGCAAGCGAAAAAAACGGGGGCGGCGGGTCAATGCCCCGCCTCACAGAATCCTGTTTCATCAATCTTCCCTGTCAACTTGACCAAACATAAGACCGCAAAGCCCGTCCCGGACAGGGCCGATATGCCCGATAAGCCTACCGATAAGCCCAATTGAAAAGAACTTTCATTTTCGAGGCAACGGGCTCCCGAAAAATTATTCTATACTTAAAATGGTTCCGGTGGTACAAAGACACGCAGATATGCTTCCGGTTTGACACACAAACGGGAATCTTGAAGCAAAGCCGGCCCCGCTGTCTGAAGCCCTTCAATACAATTGGGACTGCGGTCTTTTTATAGACGATTCCAATCAGGACATCCGATTTTCACTTTTTTTATAATTTAGGATTTCTCGCGCATAAATTGACACTCGCCCAAATGGGCATACTTGTAAATGGTTTGCTAAAGTTGTTGTAGCGGAACTGCCTTAACTAATTCCCAAGAAGGAGGAGAAAATGAGAAGTTCACGGAAGTTGTTCAGTATGTGCATGGTTGCGTTGTTCATTTTGACAGCAGCCGGGATTGCTTTCGCCGGAAGCCAGCAAATCACCGCCAAGCTGAACTCGGGAAATTACGCCCAGAACGCGGATAATTTCCTGGTTATTTTTGACAGGACAGGCTCGATGGCCGATCAGTATGCAATGCAGCGCAAGCTCGACATCGAGAAGGGGCTGGCGGCCCTTTTCAATGCAACCATTCCCACTGTCAAGCTCGGAGCGGGGCTGAGGGAAATCGGCCAGTATAACGACACGTTCGTTGCCACGAATCTCGATTACGGCATGACCGGCTACAACAGGGACGCCCTCGCCAAGGTGGTTGCCAATATGAGTGACCCGTTCGGGAACACCCCTCTTGACAAGGCAATCACAGCAGCCGGCGACGACCTGAAGGATGTCAAGGGGAAGATCGCGCTCGTTATTTTCAGCGACGGTCTGGACATGTACGGCGCACCGGTGGTGAAGGCCGCAACCGACCTGAAAAGCAAATACGGGGACAGGATCTGCATTTACACGGTCCAGATCGGCAATGATCCGGCCGGAGCAAAGATCCTGGAGAATATAGGTAAGGCAGGCCAGTGCGGAGTTGCCGTGAAAGGCGACAGTGTGGCCAATGATCCGGGCATGACCGCTTTCGTCGAGAAAATATTCGTGGCGGCAAAACCGCCCGAGCAGCCCAAGCCTGTTGTCAAGGCCCCGGCCCCTGCTCCCGCAGCCCCCGCTCCTGCACCTGCCATCGCAGAGAAAAAAGCGCCTGCAGCAGCCGCAGCGCCCGAAGTGAAAGCAGAGCCGGTAGTGGAAAAAATCAAACTGAACATCCTGTTTGACACCAACAAGGCCGTAATCAAGCCGAAGTACAAAGGCGAGGTCAGGAAAGTAGCCGATTTCATGAAGAAGTACCCGGACACGAAGGCCACGATTGAAGGGCACACCGACAATGTCGGCAAAGAAGCAGCCAATGTAAAGCTCTCCCAGAAGCGCGCGGATGCGGTACTTAACATGCTGGTGAAGACTTATAAAATTAACAAATCACGGCTCAAAGCGGTCGGCTACGGCCCCAAGAAGCCGGTTGCCAGCAATGCAACAGCAGCGGGCAAGCAGCAGAACCGCAGAGTTGAAGCCGCCATCGAAAAAGCAGTTAAATAACAGCAAAGCTCCGGAAGGGGCCCGGCTTTGCGGCCGGGCCCCTCTCCTTTTTGCTCACCTCCGTTCAGCCACCCGGCCCTGCATGCCCCGCAGCCCCTACCGTGTTTTCCGCTCCTTTTTCGGGCGGCCCCTTATTGCCTGGTCCGGCCTGTAATATAAACTGGAGAAGTCTCCTCCGCTGTTCAAACAGCCTTTGTTGCCGATGATCTCCCCTAAGGCCTTTCGAGGCCGAATCTCAGGTCTGCCCCGATATATTGATTTTTCCTTTTGTATTAAGAAAGGGAGCATTTTTGCAGGAGGATGGGAAAATTCTCATGAAAACAAAAATTCTCATAACTGAAGACAACCCCGCGGATTTTGAGATCGTGGAATATACATTGAGGCAGGCCGGCCTGGAATTCACGGCCCGGCGCGCGGACAATGAAGGGGACTTCAGGAAAGAGCTCGACGGGTTCTCTCCCGATATCGTGTTGTCGGATTATGATATGCCGGGATTCACTGGAACGGAAGCCCTGAAAATATTGAAAGAGCTCCGGCCCGATGTCCCTTTCATCCTGGTGACCGGCGCCATAGGCGAAGAGGCTGCTATCGAGATCCTGACCGGGGGCGCAACCGATTATGTATTGAAGGGCCGCCTCCCGAAGCTCGCCCCGGCCGTGGAGCGGGCGCTGAAGGAGGCACTCGGGCACAGGAAACGCAGGGAGGCTGAAGCCCAGAGGGACCTGCTCCTTGCGGAACTCGAGGCCCGCGTTCAGCAGCGCACCCGCGAATTGCAGACGGAAATTGAACAGCGCAGAGCTGCCGAAGCAGCTGCCGAACAGGAGAAAGACCGGCTGGCGGCCCTGGTCGACAGTATAAGCGACGAGGTCTGGTTCACCGATATCAATAAACTGTTCAAGATGGCGAACCCGCCGGTCCTCAAGGAGTTCTGCTTCACGTCCATGGCGAATATCGATGTCCGCCAGTTCCTGAAGACCCTGGAGATATATAATGCAGACGGCAGCCCCCGCCCCGTCGACGATTCTCCGGCATTGCTGGCCCTGAGAGGCGAAGTTGTAAAAGACCGGGAGGAATACGTCCGCACGCCTGCAACCCGGGAAATGCGGTGCCGGCTGGCGAGCGCTTCACCTGTGAGGGACGCTGACGGCCGGATCATCGGGTCCGTCATGGTCGTCCGGGATGTGTCCGACCGCAAACAGGCGGAAGAGGATTTGCAGATACAGCGCGAGATGCTGGAATCCGTGGTGAACAATATGCCTTCCGGGGCAATGATCATCCGCGGCTTTGATTTGAGGGCCTTGCTGGTGAACCCGGCATTTCAGAAAATCGCTTCCGGGAGGGTCCTGATGAATAAAACCATCCTGGAGATATGGCCGGACTTGGAGCCCCGCATAGTGGAGAGCATCAATCAGGTGCTGGCGACGGGCCGCCCCTATAAAGCGGTTGATGAGCTTTTCCAGGTGAGCCGGTCGCCCGGCGGGCCGCTGCAGAAGAGGTATTTCACATGGTCTCTCAACCGCCTGCGCCTGCCCGGCGATGAATGGGGCATCCTCGCCACCTTATGGGAGACCACGGACCGCAAGCTCATGGAAGACTCGCTCATCAGGGCAAAGGACGAGCTGGAAAACAAGATAGGGCTGCGCACAACCGGGACGGCGGAAATGAAAGAAACAAAAGAAAAAACGGGGAAAAAGCCGCGGACAGCCCGGAAATCCTCCCGGGCAGACAGCAATCACATTTCCTGAACAGATCAATTTCCCTCCATGCAACCTGGCACATAGCTCAGGTTTCGGATTATTGTTTCCACAAGGACGCAGCTTCCGGATCAATGCCTTAAGGCCGGAAGACCCCTCATGCCAACCTCGAACTTACGCGTAAATACCTTTCAGCAGGATTATCTTTCTGCTTTTTCCCGTATTTACTTACCAAAGGTAAGTTCCTTAAATGTACTTACCTCGATATTTTCAATCTCCTGAATCCGATCAAATTGGCCGAGTTATTCTCTCCGATTCCGGAGCGCTTTTCAGCCCGTCACAGCAGATCCTTATTGAAAGGTGGTGATGCCCCCGGGAGACATTTTGAAGTGCGCCAACCACTAAACCGGCAGCAAGGAGGAGATCCCTATTGAAAGGAGGAATTACATGTCCAAAAATTTCTGTATTAAATTTTTTTTGATCGGTCTGGCTGTCATCGTATTTACATTCCCTCAGGCCGCACCGGCAAATGACAAGGACGATCTTGAAGGGTATTGGAACGGATATTACGGAAAAATTTTCCCGGCGGAGAAATCCACCTTCTTCTGGGACGTCCTGGCCAAGGCCAGGGTGGATGAGTGTTTTTACGGCCTTCAGGACGCAAGGAACAGGCCCTCTTTTAATGCGGTATTCCCCGGCGATTTCAGTTCCGCCCAGATAAACGCGTGTATTTCCGACACCGGGAAACCGAAGGTCAATCAGGCTTACGTCTGGGGCCTGGCGAAGTCCGGGGACCATGTCTGGTTCGGGACCGTCGCCAACACGCTGTGCCTCGTCTTCAACGGCTTTTACGGCCCCCTGACCCCTTCGCCCATGGTCAATGAATCGTGGGCCTGCGAAATGAATTACAAGGACGTCCGTCCCCCCCGCATCTTCATGTACGACACAAAAACCAAGCAGCTCACGGATAAAACTCAAAGCGTCCTCGACAGCGGAACTGCGGACAGGACCCGGCTGATGACGACCAGCGGCCTGCGTTCGGCAGGCGCCCACAAGAATGTCGTAATCCTGGGCGGCATTGCCAGCGGAGGCGTTTCGATGTTTGCATTCAATGCCCGGACAGGCGACTACCTGGGCTCAATACTGTATACCCAGTATAACAACATCCGCCAGTGGCGTGTCATCAACAACGAACTGTATACCGGCGTGGGAAAGCGCAGCGGCGGAGAAGTCCTTCGCTGGACGGGGTCCGTTTCCGATCCGTTCCAGTTTGAAACGGTCGGAGAACTGACCGGCGACCCAGCCTACCTGGTGAAACATGACAACAGGATATTCGCATCGACCTGGGGAGGGCCGTCGGACAGCGGCGGCACGGTCCTTTACATGAGCCCCCTGTTCGGCAGTGACAAGAAGCTTACAGCGGCTGATGCCGCCAACTGGAAGATCAAATGGAAACTCTCGGATTACGAAGTGGAGCCCGCGGCTTTCCAGGTCGGAGGGGCCCTTGAATCCTTCGACGGCTATCTCTACTGGGGGACCATGCATGTGCCCGGGACAGGCCTTGTATATTTCTCCCAGATGTACCCCGACGCTGAAGCCGGGGTTGCCGCATTCCTGGGTACTTACCGCCCTATCGTGCTTTTCCGGGGAAAACAATTTGAAACGAAAAAGGAGAGGATCGAGCTGCTCTACGGGACATCTCACCTTCCCAAGTACGATACCGCGGCTGCGAGATGGACGATTGTCCCTAACAACATGGGCCAGGCGCCTAAATACGGGCTGGCCGGGATAAACAACTTCTTCAATAACTACACGTGGGCCATGCAGGTCTATAAGGACCAGCTTTTCATCGGGACGATGGACTGGCTTTACCTGGGAGGGGCCATAGCGGGATCCCTGGGCATCGAAATCCCCGAGAACATAGTTACCCTTGCCAGGAGCAGGTTTGACGGAGCGGACCTCTGGACATTCCAATCGGCCGGCAGGCCGGCAGACCCGGTCAACCTCAACGGAATGAGCAATTATCTCAATTACGGGATCAGGACGATGGTGGCCGATAAGGACTTCCTTTATATCGGGACGGCCAACCCGATGAATCTCGCGACGGACCCAACAAAGCCCGACGGCGGCTGGGAACTTATCAGGCTTTACGATCAAAAGACGAAAAATAAATTAATGTATCTGGATTGACAGTCCGGGAGAGGCGGCTATTGCGCCGCCTCTCTTTTATTATTTACGGTATTATTTCCGGGAAAATCATCCGCTTGCCTGCTTAAATTCCACCTTTTGAACCAGCCAAATTACGCCAAAAGATTATTCAATTTTCCTCGATAAAATAGTATTCAATCATGCCGCCTACTGAAAAACGGGAGGCTCTCTGATAAAATTTATTGTTTCGACCCAAAACCACAGAGGAGGGTTTCTTATGCCAGGGCCGAAAGAATATTACAGGATCATCAAGAAAGACGGCAACTCGACTTGTTTTCATTTCATCGATTCCACCCTGATCCCCATCTCGAATTTCGAACTCGCTCTGAAATGGCACAGCGCAAGGGAACTGATGGGGCCAAGCTTCAGGGAGATGGAAGCGCTCCTGTCAAACAGGGCCTTAAAAAAGAAATATAGAAGGTTCCTGGAGAACGCGAATAAAATTTTTTACCTGGGCGACACCGGCCGGAAAGCAGTAGGCTCCTGACAATTTCCGCGGCCCGGAAGCAGGGCATCGCTTCAGCAAACCGTGCGATCACTATTGTCCAGAATAAAGGCAAATCCTTCCTGCAGATGCTCATCAAAAGATCCGCCAATGATTACCGGTATGCGGGAGCCGTCTTTCCGGATGTATTCCTTCTCAAACGGGGTATTTACCCCCGTGGATTTCAGCTCTCTGATTGCGTGCTCATCCCTTTCCCGGTATTCCGCGGGAGTAATATTCATCCAGTTGATCAGGCCGGCTCTGAGTTCTTCACGTGTATACCCAATCATGTCCAGGAATTTGTCATTGGCGCCTGTTATCTTTCCCTCAACATTCCAGCAAGCTGTGCCGATCATGTCCGACTTGAAGAAACCGCGTATCCTCCGCTCACTCGCACGCACTTCATATTCCGCCAGTTTTTGTTCGGATACGTCCATAATAGTTACTACAGCGCCGGTGATACCGCCGGAGCCATCGTGAACAGGAGCGGCGCTGTTGAGAACGAAAGCACGTCTGCCGTCAAACCGCTGAATTTCCATCTGCTGGCCCATAACGGTTTCACCTTTTGCCAGAGCCAGGCTCGATGCCCACTCTTCCGGCTCGACTAATTTGCCGTCGCTCCACCACGCCTTGTAAGCGGTATAATCCGCCACTTCCAGCGTTGCCGGCCTCGGACCGCCCCAGATTTTTTCATATTCAGCATTGGACAGAACAGTACCGCCTTTGATGTCCACTATCGCCAATCCCACGGGCAGCGCCTGCAATATGGCCTGGATATAATTCTTTTCCCGTTCCGTCTTTTCAAAAAGGTCCCTGAATTTTGCTTCATTGTCCCGCAGAGCTTCCTCAACCCGCCTGCGTACCGCTATTTCCGCCTGCAGCTCCGCCGTCCGCTCCTGGACCCGGGCTTCCAGGGAATTAAGCAGCAGGTCCCGTTCCGTTTCGGCCTTTTTTCGCCGTTGATGCTCCCCGGCTTCCTTCAAGGCCCGCTCTACCGCGGGTACCAGCCGCGAGAGGCGGTTCTTCATGACATAATCGGTTGCCCCTCCCGTCAGTATTTCTATGGCCCTCTCCTCCCCCATGGCCCCGGTAAACAGGATGAACGGCACATCGGGACATACTTCTCTCGCCGTCTTCTGGGCTTCAGCCCCATTGAACAGCGGCAGATCATAATCGGAAAGGATAATGTCGGGCGAGAATTCTTTCAAAGCTGAGCGATATTCCTCCCGGGTTTCAACGACCCTGGAGATGAAACTGATGCCGGCCGATTTCAGCGTATACTCCGCAAGCTCGGCGTCGGCGGGATTGTCGTCGAGAATCAGCAGCCTGAATCCGGAATTCATAATTCCACCCCCGCAGGCAATGTGAACCAGAAGGCCGCTCCTTCTCCGGGTTTGCTTTCGGCCCAGATCCGCCCTCCGTGTTTATCGATTATTTTTTTTACTATGGCAAGGCCGACCCCGGTGCCATCGAAATCCCCGGAGCTGTGAAGGCGCCGGAATATCTCGAAGAGCTTGTCATAATGCTGCATGTCGAACCCAACGCCGTTATCCCTGACGCAATACGAGTTGAATGCGCCGGAATTGGAGCCGCTGACCTCAATGACCGCGAGTTCCCGGTCCCTGGTGAATTTAACGGCATTGCCCAGGAGATTGGAGAGGACCTGCCTGAGAAGGGCCCTGTCGCCGGTTGCAGGCGGCATGGGGTCCATCTTCAGTTCCATATTCCTTTCGGAGTTTCCGTCCCTGAGTTCTCTCCACACGTCCTGCACAAGCATTTCCATGTTTATCCCGGACCGGGATAAAAAGGTCCGGCCCGTACGGGAGAAGTTCAGTATGTCGTCGATGAGCTGGTCCATTTTCCGGGCGTTTTCCCTGATGACATTGAACTTTCTCTTTGATTCGGGGTCAAGGCTTCCGCCGATTTCCTTCAGGAGCATCTCCGAAAAGCCGGATATGGCCCGCAGCGGCGCCCGGAGATCGTGGGAAACCGAGTACGCGAAGGACTCCAGTTCCCTGTTGGCGTTCTCGCTCTGTTCCGTCCTCTCGCGCAAACGGGCCTCGCTTTCCGTGAGGTTCCTGAACAGGAGATCGTACGGCTTGACGAGGCCGGTCACCACGACTGCATTGTAGATGAGATAAAACGAGATGATTTTAAAGTAGTGGCCAACCATGTTCGAAAGGCCGTACACGCTGACATAGAACGTGAAAGCCAGTTCGGAGACAATGGTTGCCAGAATGGATGCGACCAGGAGGTTCAGGACTTTTCCGTCAAATTCCGCGCGATGGCGGACCAGGACCGCAAGCGCAGCGGCAAGGATCGCGCAAATGGCATATTCGCTGTAAATCTTGAAAGTCGTCAGCCCTGTGCCTTCCACAAAACAATCGGGGAAAATATTGCGGGCAATTGCCAGGGAAACGACAGCGGTAACACCAAAGCAGCATGAGAACATTATTCCGGCCCTTGCCTTTGTCCGGATAAAGAACGGCGCTATGAGGAGCGAGACCGCCTCCATGTAGCGGGCCGCTATCCACAACTGGGTGGGAAGATTGGCGTCGTTTGCCGGGAAGACTCCCATCCCTTTATAGGCAAATAAATGGATCAAATCGAAAAAGGCCACGAACAGATAAGCGATCCCGATGAACAGGAAATAGCGGTTGTCCATGACCCGGCGGGTATTCCAGGCAACGACAAACAGGGCAAAACCTATGACTATGCTGAAAATTTCAGAAATGGAGTGGAAGAGCAGGTAATTGTAATAGCTCACCGCATACAATCCTGCCAGAAGCACTCCCAGGAAGATGCCGCCCAGCTTGTCTCTAAGATCCATTGATGCCTTCAAGGTTGCTGTCCCGGCCTCGATTAAATTATTTGAGAAAATTCGAGTATTCATAAAGCATAATGACAATTTTTGCCATCAGACGATGCCCTGGAAAAAACATGATTAACTCCTACACAACAAAGCGCTGCGGGGCAACCGTTCGCATCGCTGTTTACAGCCGCACAGACCGAAATGGCGCGCCAAAATTTAACGGCAAGGTACAACCGGAATTCCCGGTGAGGAAAACGGAAGCGGCGATCAGGAATAACCTGATGGCAAACACTTTCCGCCCGTAATACATTGCAATCAAACACTGGCCCGGCAATGTCTTTACCTTTTACACAACGGGAGGACCGCATGGAATCAAAAAAGGAAAGTTTCAGGATAGTCCACCGGAATGGGGTCGCAACATATTTCCACGTGGTGGATTCAGATATGAGCCCCATCGCGAATTTCGATATAGCGTACAGGTGGTACAAGGAAGGGTCCCTCACTATAAAGAGCGAGC
>JBDKTK010000103.1:0-23299 GCA_039680225.1 Syntrophaceae bacterium | reverse complement strand
GTTTTCGGCCAGGTCGGGATCGACATGATTGCCGGCCCCAGCGAGATATGCATCATTGCCGATAAAAGCGCCGACCCGGCAATGATAGCGGCGGACCTCCTCTCCCAGGCCGAGCATGATCAAATGGCAAGCGCCGTCCTGCTTACGCCTGAAGAGTTCATCGCCGGGCAAACGGCTCAGCAGCTTAAAATCCGGCTTGCCCGGCTCTCGCGAAAGTCTATCGCGGGCAAGTCTATAAAGGACTTCGGTCTTATAGCAGTTACGCAATCTTTGGACGAGGCGGTTGAAATCGCGGGGATCTTTTCCCCGGAGCATCTGGAATTGATGGTGGCCCACCCGGAAAAATTGATTCCCAAGGTTGAAAATGCCGGCGCGATCTTTATGGGACGTTTTACTCCGGAAGCTATCGGCGATTACCTGGCGGGCCCCAGCCACGTACTGCCCACCGGCGGCAGCGCGAGGTTCTCATCGCCCCTGGGCGTATATGACTTCGTAAAAAGGACAAGCCTGATATCCTTTTCAAAAAGCGCTTTGAAGAGCCATGGGCCCGGGGCGATCAGTTTAGCAAACCTGGAAGGCCTTGAAGCCCATGCGCAATCAGTGCAGTCGCGGTTCACAAAAAAACCTTGACAAAAAAAGCCTATTGAATAATTTTGTATTGTTTTTCAGGGTATTCTGAGCGGGCGTAATTCAGCGGTAGAATGTCAGCTTCCCAAGCTGGACGTCGAGGGTTCGATCCCCTTCGCCCGCTCCATTTTTAAAATTCACAGGCTGTTAAGATTCGCCCCTCAGGCGAGATCCGCAAGGGCTGTTCGGATGTTATTCTTCTTGCAAATAGCTTGAATTTTTGATAAATATCCCCCAATTCATTCTGATTTAGACGAGAGTGGGCCTTTTTTGCCCACTTTTTTATTTTAAAATACGCATAAGCCGGCTTTCTGGTTTGAAACCAACGCGAGAAAACATTTTTGCCCTGATTGAGCCAGCCCTTGAAAGAGAGGGGATCGAGCTTGTGGATGTGGAATGTGCCAGGATGGGTTCGCGCTGGCTGATCAGGTTGTACCTGGACAGGGAGGGCGGAATCACCCTGAAGGATTGCGCAGACATGAGCAGGCTCATAGGAGATATCCTTGACGTTAACGACCTTCCGCCCGGGCCGTACAACCTTGAGGTCTCCTCTCCCGGTCTTGACCGGCCGCTGACGCGCGATAAGGATTTCTTCAGGTTTAAAGGGAGCAAAGTCAAGATCAGGTTGAGAGATAAGTTTGAGGGATCAAGGAATTTCAAGGGCATCTTGAGCGACTATATCAAGGAAGGGGACGGCGGCATTGTCGTCATCGAGTCAGACGGAAAAATTTACCGTCTGCCGAAAGATAATATCTTTAAGGCAAACCTGGATTATGAAATTTGACCGGGACTGTTCCGGTAATTTGGAGGATATATGTTTCCAGAACTCAAACGTTTAATAGAGCAGATGGGAAAGGACAAGGGAATCAATAAGCAGATCATTATTGAGGCCCTGGAGACCGCAATGCTTACCGCTGCCAAAAAGAAGCTGGGGCTGAATGCCGATATTGAAGCTCGTTATAATGAAGAGGCTGGAGAGATAGAAGTCTTTCAGTTCAAGACGGTGGTCGATAACGTTGTCGATAACGAGACGCAGGTGTCCCTGGATTTTGCCAGGAGCAGCCTTGATGAGGAAGCGCAGCTGGGAGACAGCCTGGGAATCAAGATAGAGACGAGCACTTTCGGAAGAATTGCCGCCCAGACCGCAAAACAGATAATCATCCAGAAAGTCAAGGATGCCGAAAGGGACAATATCTTTGATGAGTATAAAGATAAGAAAGGCCAACTCCTCAATGGCTTTGTCCAGAGGTTTGACGGTGGAAACATAATAGTCAATCTGGGCAGGACGGAAGGGATAATCCCCGTGTCCGAACAGATCCACAGGGAATCTTTTAAAAGGGGCGAGCGCATCAGGGCTTACGTTTACGATGTCAAACGGATCTCCAAGGGGCCCCAGATCGTATTGTCGCGGACCCATCCCGGTTTCCTGCGATCCCTGTTCGAAATGGAAGTGCCGGAGATTTCGGAAGGCCTCATAGAAATAGTCAACGTCGCCCGGGAACCCGGCAACCGTTCAAAGATCGCCGTGCGTACGAAAGACAAGGATATCGATCACGTTGGCGCCTGCGTCGGCATGAGGGGCTCGAGGGTCCAGAGCGTGGTCCAGGAACTCAAAGGGGAAAGGATTGACATCGTCCCCTATTCGGATGATCCGGTCAAGTTCGTGTGCAGCGCAATATCCCCGGCGAAGGTGGACAGGGTCCTTATCTATGATGATAACCACTCCATTGAAGTCATTGTCCCCGATGATCAGCTTTCGCTTGCCATCGGCAAAAACGGCCAGAACGTGAGGCTGGCGGCGCGACTGACCGGGTGGAAGATAGATGTAAAGAGCGAGTCAATGGTCACATCGCAATCGGAAAACGGCCACAAGGAGCTTATGTAACTGCAGGGGGTGGACGAATCCCTTGCCGAGCGCCTGTTCAAGGAAGGCTTTAAAAGCATTTCCACAATCGCTTCGGCGGATGCCGGAGCGCTTACGGCCGTTCCGGGTGTTGACGAAAAGGCTGCTCAAACCTGGATTGATGAAGCGGGTCGGATCCTGGCCGGAGAGCCGGGGGGGGGAAATGCTTGATTTGAGCTGCGGAACTTGAGCCCGAGAGAAAACGAGGAGTAAATAATGTCGAAAACAAGAGTTTATGAGCTGGCCAGAGAGCTGGGAGTCGAAAACAAGGATTTATTGGCTCGCCTGGAGAAACTCGGCATCAAGAATAAAAAGCCGACAAGCTCTATGGAAGACGGTGAGGTCGAAAAGATAAAACGGGAATTCCGGACCAGCGAACCTCATGAAATGGAGGAGACAAGGGTCAAGTCCACGGTTATCAGGCGAAGGGCTGTGCGGACTCCCGCTGAAGAGGGGCAGGCGGAAATTGAGGAGGAAAAGCCGGTTGAGGCCGCTCCCGAGCCGGCTCCCGTCGCACAGGAGAAAAAAGAGGAGATCAAGAAGCCGGAAGCAATAGAGCCGGTTGCCAAGGCTCCCGAGAAGGAGCCTCCCGCCCCCGTAACCGTGGTGAAGGCGGTCGAGTCCCAACCGAAAAAAGAGCCTGCCATAATAGAGGAAAAGAAACCCGCTCCTGCTAAGCCTGTAATCGAGCCTGCCCGGGAACCGAAAGCACCCGCAAGTGCCGCCGCACCTGCTGCTCCCCGAGTTGTAAAAGAAGTGACGGCCCCCAAGCCGGAAAAGCCGGCCAAACCCGGGATAGTCAAAGGCTGGAAGAAGGGGAAGAAACCGGTTGAAGTTGTAATGGAAGAAGCGCCGGGCAAGAAGAAAACCTTTTTCAAAAAACTGGTCGACAAGAAGGACACCAAGCAGAAATGGGAACGCGACCGCGATGAGGAAAGGGCAGCCAGATTAAAAGACGATAAAAGAGGCGCCCTGACCCGGATGAAAAAGACCGAGATTACCACTCCCAAGGCAATCAAGAGGAGAATCAGGGTGAAAGAATCCATCAGGGTGGGAGACCTGGCCAAGAATATGGGTGTCAAGGCGAGCGACCTGATGTCGAAACTTATCGCCCTGGGGATTATGGCATCAATAAACCAGTCTCTGGATATAGATACGGCAACCCTGATTGCAGCTGATTTCGGCTACCAGATTGAGCCGGTTGAATTTGATGAGGCAATCCAGGCACAGGAGATGGAAGCGAGAAACCTGCAACCGCGGGCCCCTGTCGTGACTGTCATGGGGCACGTCGATCACGGCAAAACATCCCTGCTGGATGCGATACGGCAGACCAATGTGATTGACGGCGAGGCGGGCGGCATAACGCAGGCGATCGGCGCTTACCACGTGAATGTCAAAAACAGGGACATTGTGTTCCTGGACACTCCCGGCCATGAGGCATTTACGTCCATGAGGGCCAGGGGCGCGAAAGTAACGGACATAGTTGTGCTCGTCGTGGCTGCTGATGACGGCGTCATGGAGCAGACCGTTGAAGCCATCAACCATGCCAAGGCGGCCAATGTTCCCATCATAGTAGCCGTAAACAAGATAGATAAACCCGGCGCCAACCCGGAGCGGATCATGAGGGAGCTTTCCGATTACAACCTCATTTCCGAAGAATGGGGCGGCGACACCCTGTTTGCGCAGATATCCGCAAAAAAGAAGACGGGAATCGAGGAACTGCTCGAACTTATCCTGCTCCAGGCGGATGTGATGGAATTGAAGGCGGATCCGGACAGACCTGCAAAGGGAGTTATAGTAGAAGCAAAACTGGATAAGGGGAGAGGCCCGGTCGCTACAGTGCTGATACAGGAGGGTACCCTTAAAGAAGGAGATACTTTCGTCTGTAAAACGGAGTTCGGCAAGGTCCGGGCAATGCTTAATGACAAGGGCAGCCGAATGAAAGAGGCCGGTCCTTCCATGCCTGTGGAGGTTATAGGTTTCTCCAGTGTTCCCCAGGCAGGCAGCGATTTCAATGCAGTTGAAGATGAGAAAAAGGCCCGCAGCATCAGCGAATACTGGGTCAACAAAGAACGTGAAAAAGATTTGGCTGCATCCGCCAAGGTGACCCTGGAACAGCTCTATGAAAGAATAAAGGAAGGGACGAAAGAGCTCAATGTTGTCATCAAAGCAGATGTCCAGGGTTCGGTTGAGGCCCTTTCGGAATCTCTTCAGAAGCTCAGCACTGCGGATGTCAAACTGAAGGTGATCCACAGTTCTATCGGGACTATAACTGAAACGGACGTCCTGCTGGCCTCCGCTTCCGATGCAGTAATTATTGGATTTAAAGTCAGGCCCGATTCCCGCGTTATCGAGTTGGCGAAAGCCGAAGGGGTTGAGATCAAGCTGTATGACATAATATATAATGTCATAAACGATGTTAAAGATGCCATGGTCGGCCTGCTCGAACCGATTTACAAGGAAATCTCCCAGGGCCGGGCCGAGGTCAAGGAGATATTCAAAGTCCCCAAGGTCGGGACTATTGCCGGAAGTGTTGTAACCGAAGGCAAGATCAGCAGGGATTCAAACCTGAGGCTCGTCCGTGACGGCGTTATGGTCTATGACGGCAAACTCGTTTCCCTGCGGCGGTTCAAGGACGATGTCCGGGAAGTCGTCTCCGGCCTGGAATGCGGCATAGGGATCGAGGGCTTCAATGATATAAAGGTGGGAGACATGATCGAGGCCTATACCCGGGAAGAAATAGAACGCAAACTGTAAAACGGTAGCAAATTTGAAGAACTCGGAAATGGTGGTGGGTGTGGGACTCATTGAGGTCTACATCCACGAGAGCAGATCTTTAAAAGAAAAAAGGGGCGTCCTGCGCAGCATCCTGAGGAGGACCCAGAATGAGTTCAACATCTCCATAGCCGAAGTGGGGGAAAACGACGACTGGAAAAAAGGCCGGATCGGTTTCTGCATGGTCGGCAACGATAAGAGCTATATCAATTCCAAGATGGACAAGGCCCTCAGGTTCATTGACGAGCTCTATCTGGCTGAAATCGTTTCCTCCAAGTTTGAGATTATAAATTATTCCGATATTGCTGCCGACGGGGAGTATTGACTTGGCGATCAAGCGCGCTGACCGGGTTTCGGACCTTATCAAGGCCGAACTTTCAGACATTCTCCATAAGGAAATCAGGGACCCCGTGATAGGCCCGGTCACGGTGACGGGCGTGAAAATGTCCAATGACCTGCGCTCGGCAAGGGTCTATTTTGTCAGGCTTGGCTCCGATATAAATGCGGGTGAGGCAGAGCAGCACCTCCAGAAGGCCGCGGGATTTCTGAAAAGGGAACTGGGGAAGAGGATCAGTCTGAGATACATGCCCGATTTGATTTTTGTTTACGATAAATCTTTTGAATATGGGAGCCGCATAGAAAAATTGCTGGCTGAAATACGCAAAGACGGAAATAAGGATGCTGACCCGGATAAGTGAGATAATCGCGGATTGCCGCAACTTCCTGATAACCTCTCACGTCAGGCCGGATGGCGATGCGATCGGCTCGGAACTGGCCCTGTACCTCGCATTAAGGGGACTGGGCAAGAAGGTCTCCGTTTACAATCAGGACGGCGTTCCCGAAACATACAGTTTTCTTCCCGGGGCTGGAGCAGTTTCCCGCGATTTCGGCAGGACTGATGACTATGATGCCCTGTTTGTCCTCGACTGCAGCGACCTTGACAGGGTCGGCAAAAGCTCCGAAAAACTGACGGCTATAAAGTACGTGATAAGCATAGACCACCATATCACAAACGGGGATTTTTCGGACATTTGCATCCTGGACCCGCGGGCGAGTTCCACAGGCGAGCTTGTGTACAAGCTCATAAGAGAGCTCAGGGCGGACGTCACCCCCGAAATAGCCACAAATCTGTATACGGCCATCCTGACGGACACCGGGTCGTTTCATTATTCAAATACCGGCTCGGAATCGCTGACGATTGCCGGCGAGCTTGTCGGGGCGGGCGCCGACCCGTCGCATATTGCCGAGCAGATCTTTGAATCAAACCCCCCGGCCAAGATAAGGCTTTTCACCAGGGCCGTCCAAACCCTGGAACTGCAGTGGGACGGCAGAATCGGCTCAATCTTCGTTTCCAGGGAAATGCTCGGGGGAGCGAATGCGACATTGGAACACACCGAGAACTTCGTCGATTTTGTCAGGGCGATAAAGGGCGTTGAGGTCGCGCTGTTTTTTACAGAGATGGAAGAGAATAAGTACAAGATAAGCATGCGTTCCAAGGGAAGGATCAATGTAGAGAAGATAGCTGTAAAGTACGGGGGCGGGGGGCATGTGAATGCCGCAGCCTGCAGGATTTCCGGAAACCTGGAATATGTCCGGAAACTTATCATTCAGGACATAATCGAGGGATGATGGACGGGGTGCTGGTAATCAATAAACCTGCCGGTGTGACATCGTCCACCGTGGTCCAGAAGATCAAGAGGAGGCTCGGCGCAAGGAAGGCCGGGCACAGCGGGACCCTTGACCCGCTTGCAACAGGCGTATTGCCGGTATGCATTAATGAAGCGACAAAGCTCTCCCGGTACCTGTCGGCTGAAATTAAGGAATACCTGGCCACGGCGCTCCTGGGCGTAGAGACCGACACCTACGATATTGAAGGCAAGGTTCTCTCGCGCAGCGAAGTCCGGGTTACAGAGGCGCAGGTACTGAAGGAAGTTGGTCTTTTTGCCGGAAAGCAGCTCCAGGCGCCTCCCCCTTTTTCGGCGGTGAAGCATCAGGGCAAGCCCCTTTATAAATCGGCCAGGAAGGGGATTTTCATAGAAAAGCCGGCCCGGGAAATTGAGGTCTTCAAAATAGAAGTAGAGAAAGTTGAATTGCCGAGAGTGACTTTTTTTATTTCCTGCTCGAAAGGGACATACGTCAGGTCTATTTGCGCCGAACTTGGGCAAAGGCTGGGAACAAAGGGGTGTCTGGCGGAATTGCACAGGACCAGGAGCGGGTTTTTTTCAGAGGATTGCGCGCTGGACATGGATGCTTTCGAGAGGGATTGTTGTGAAGGTGCAATACGAGACAGGATTATCTCTCTTAATGATGCCCTGCCCGGGATGAAAGCGATAACGGCAGGCAGGGATCTGGAGATAAAATTGAGGGATGGACATCAGCCCCAGGCCGGCGATTTAGCGTCCCATAATATACCTTCTCTTGCCGCCGGAGATATGATAAAAATTATTTCTTCGGAGAAAAAAGACCTGCTGGCCGTGGGAGAATTTCTGCATAGCACCGAGACATTGGGGTCTCTTGAAAATATGACACAGGTGATCAAGATCGCCAGGGTCTTTTGCGTCGGGCAGCCAAAGCCCTCAAACAATTGAATATGAAAAGGAGGAACAGTTGTGTTAGTTTCAGACAAGAAAAAAGAGATAATCACGAGCTACAGGTCCCACGATAACGACACGGGATCCCCGGAGGTGCAGATTGCACTTTTGAGTGCGCGTATTCAATATTTGACCGAGCACTTCAAGTCACATAAAAAAGACCACCATTCCCGCCGGGGGCTTCTCAAGATAGTCGGCCAGAGGAGAAGGATCCTCGACTATCTGAAGAAGAAGGATGTCGAGAGATACCGCGCGGTGATTCAGAGGCTCGGAATCAGAAGATAAATAAACTCTTCTGCACTAATAGATCTAAGGAGAAGAAATGAGCGAAATATTCAAGACAACATTCGCCGGGCGGGATATTTCCCTGAAAGCCCACTATGTTGCCGGACAGGCCAATGGCGCCGTCCTGGTGACATACGGGGAAACAGTAGTGCTGGTTACAGCCGTTTCGGCCAGGGAAAAAAGAGAGGGGGGGGATTTCCTCCCGTTAACCGTGGATTATCAGGAAATGACCTTTGCAGCGGGCAAGATCCCCGGCGGGTTCTTCAAACGTGAGGGCCGCCCCAACGAACGGGAAATACTGATTTCCCGAATGATCGACAGGTCGATCCGTCCGCTGTTCCCCAAAGGATATTTTTATGAGACCCAGCTCGTCGCGACGGTGCTGTCGCTGGATAACGAGAATGATTCCGATATAGCGGCCATGCTCGGCGCCTCCGCCGCATTGGAAATATCGGATATCCCCTTCAAAGGCCCGATTGCCGGTGCAAGGATTGGGCGCATTGACGGGAAGCTCGTCTGCAATCCGCCGGCCTCTCAGTACGGGCAGAGCGATCTCGATATTTTCCTGAGCGGCAGGAAGATACCCGCCGAAAACGGGGCCGCGGAAACCGTGAACCTCGTAATGATGGAAGGCGGCGCCCGCGAGGTCGATGAGGATACGATAGTCGAAGCGATCAAGCTCGGGCTGGAGCAGATGGGGCCGGTCATGGCGCTGCAGGATGACATTCGGAAGACTATAGGCAAGCAGAAAAGAGAGCTTGAGAAAGTCGAGATAGATGCGGACCTGATGAACAAAGTTTCAGAGCTGGCGGAAGCGGATTTCAAAGCCGCATACCACACGCCCGAAAAGCTCGACAGGTATGCAAAGCTTGACCAGGTCAAACAGAAGGTCCGGGAGCACGAGGAAGAACTCGGCCCGAACGCCGAAGCCGCTCTGGAAAAACTGGAAAGAAACATCCTGCGGGAAATGATTATCAACGAGAAAAAGAGAATCGACGGCAGGGGTTTTAAAGACATCCGGAAGATAACCTGTGAGACGGGGCTCCTGCCCAGAACGCACGGGTCGGCACTGTTCACACGCGGCGAGACCCAGGCCCTGGCGGTATTGACACTGGGCACGTCTTCCGACGAGCAGCGGCTCGATTACATATCGGGAGAGGAGTTGCGGTCGTTTATCCTCCATTACAACTTCCCTCCTTACAGTGTGGGCGAGGTTAAGGGGCTGCGCGGCCCGGGCAGAAGGGAAACAGGACACGGCGCCCTGGCCAGAAGGGCCCTGATACCAGTACTGCCGACCCCCGAGGAATTCCCCTATACTATAAGGATCGTATCGGAAATCCTGTCTTCCAACGGGTCGTCCTCAATGGCCACCGTATGCGGCGGGATATTGTGCATGATGGACGGGGCCGTGCCTGTTAAAGATACGGTTGCGGGCATCGCAATGGGACTGCTTAAGGAAGGCGACGAAGTCATAGTGCTGTCGGACATCCTGGGAGACGAGGACCATGCCGGCGATATGGACTTCAAGGTATGCGGCACGAAAAACGGCGTTACGGCGATGCAGATGGACATAAAAATCGACCGGCTCTCCGAGGACGTGCTGCGCAAGGCCCTGTACCAGGCGAAAGAGGGAAGGCTTTTTATAATTGATAAGATTCGGGAATCCATCTCCCAGCCTCGCGAGGAACTGTCGCCTTATGCTCCGCGGATCACCACCATGAAGGTCAAACCGGAGAAGATCCGCGACGTTATCGGCACCGGCGGCAAGAATATCAGGCAGATTATAAGCGAGACAGGAGTTAATATTGATGTCGAGGACGACGGAACGGTAACGATAGCATCCAATGACGCCGATGCGGCAGCCCGGGCCATCGCCATGGTGAAGTGGCTTACCGAAGAGGCCGAGATAGGCAAAATATATGTCGGGACGGTCAAGAAGGTCGTCGATTTCGGTGCGTTTGTCGAGATTCTGCCCGGCACAGAAGGCCTGGTGCACATATCTCAACTCGCCAAGGAGCGCGTCAACAAGGTAACCGACATCCTGAACGAAGGCGACAAAGTTGCCGTAAAAGTCCTGGAGATCGACAAGAGCGGAAAAATCCGTCTGAGCAGGAAAGAAGCGCTGAACGAAAATGTGTCGAAAAACCGTTCTTGACAACGGTATCAGGATCATCTCGGAAGAGATCACTTATGTCCGGTCCGTTTCCATAGGCGCATGGGTTGGGTGCGGTTCCCGTTATGAGAAGGCGAGCATCAACGGGGCCGCGCATTTTATCGAGCATATGCTTTTCAAGGGGACAAAGACCCGGTCCGCCCTGGACATTGCCTCCGAGATAGATTCGGTCGGAGGCATTCTCAATGCTTATACCGGCAAGGAAGTAACTTCCTATTACGTTAAAATACCCGATTACCATCTGCCGCTCGCCATTGATCTGCTGGCCGATATCCTGAACAATTCCCTTTTCGATCCCGAAGAACTGGAAAAGGAAAGATCGGTCATCCTCCAGGAGATCAACATGGTCGAGGATACCCCGGACGATTATATCCATGATTTTTTCAGCGATATATTCTGGAAGAACCATCCCCTGGGGTTTCCCGTCCTGGGTACGCGGGAGACGGTAGGCAACCTGGGCAGGGACTCTCTGCTGGATTTCTTTGCGGGCAATTACACCGGGGACAACCTCCTGATTGCGGCGGCCGGCAATATGAAACATGATGATCTTGTAAATCTGGTCCGCAGGGAATTTGCAAAGAACGGGAAAAAGATCAGGCGGAAGGCGGGGAAAATTCCGGAAGTAAAGACTTCAAGTTCGGTGATGGAAAAAGACCTCGAACAGGTCCACGCGATAATCGGGGCGCCCGCCCCGCAGTATGCCAGTGAATTGCGGTATCCCGGGTTCATCCTCAACGCCGTGCTCGGCGGCAGCATGAGCTCCCGGCTGTTCCAGGAAATCAGGGAAAAAAGAGGGCTTGCCTACGCCATCCACTCCTATATGGTGTCATTCCATGATACGGGAATGCTGGGGATATACTTCGGAGCGGACGGCGAGAGGCTCGAAGAGATTTCGGAACTGACGTTTATAGAACTGCAGAGGATAAAAACGGAACTCCTGACTGAAAAAGAACTTCGCTCGGTCAAAGAACAAATAAAAGGCAATTTTCTCCTCAGCATGGAAAGCACCGATAACAGGATGATGAAACTCGCGAAGAACGAGATCTATTTCCATCGGAATATTCCTGCGGAAGAGACGGTCGAAGGCATCGAAGCGGTCAGCGCCGACGACGTCAGAAAACTTGCAGAGGACATGTTTTCCCCGAAGCATGTCTGTTTCGCGGCGATCGGAAACGTGCCTTGCGGGGAACTGCCCCTGAAACTTTTCGCTGATATTGGGTTGTCATCCCGGAAGTCTTCGACGGCATGACTGAGGAAGTCAGGATAAAGATAATAAAGCTGCCGGGCAATGGTGATATGCCGCTGCCCAGGTACATGACTGCCAGGTCTGCGGGGATGGATATCCACGCAGCGGTTTCCGGGCCCGTCGAAATAGGGCCCGGGGAGCGCAAGGTCATTGAAACTGCAATCGCCATAGCCCTTCCGGAAGGTTACGAAGCGCAAATCAGGCCCAGGAGCGGCCTTGCCATATCGCACGGCATAACCCTGATCAACTCGCCGGGGACGATCGATTCGGATTTCCGGGGCGAGATAAAACTGCTGCTCGTCAACCTGGGGACCCGGAAATTTATTGTCAACAGGGGAGACAGGATTGCGCAAATGGTGATCCAGAGAGTGGCCCGGGCGGTCTGGGATTTAGGAGAATCTCTTGACGAAACTCAAAGAGGACCAGGAGGATTCGGACATACAGGTTATTCCGGAAATTGAGGTGGCCGGCTGATGAAAAAGCACAGGGTTAGCAAAACATTTAAAGAGATAAACGATAAGATCAGGCAGGGAAAAGTTGTCGTCGTCACTGCCGAAGAAATGATTGATATCGTGGAAAAACACGGCGAGACCGAGGCGGCCCGCAGGGTCGACGTTGTTACCACCGGTACTTTTGCGCCCATGTGCTCCTCAGGTGTTTTTATTAATTTCGGGCATACTTCGCCGAAGATAAAGGCCAGCAAGGTGTGGCTCAATGACGTTCCGGCCTACGGAGGGGTTGCCGCGGTCGACTGCTATCTCGGCGCTACTGAAGTCCAGGAAGGGGACCCTCTCAACAGCGTCTATCCCGGCGAATTCAATTACGGCGGCGGCCACGTAATAGAGGACCTGGTTGCGGGCAATGTGATTCGACTGAGGGCTGAAGGTTATGGGACTGATTGCTACCCGTCCCGCAAGTTTGAGAAAAATATCACTATCAACGAACTGAGGGATACAGTCCTCTTCTCGCCCCGCAATGCATACCAGAATTATAACTGCGCTGTTAATGTATCGGACAGGACAATTTACACATATATGGGCGTTTTGAGGCCGAGGCTGGGGAATGCAAATTATTCGACCTCCGGGCAATTGAGCCCCCTGTTCAACGATCCGTACTACAAGACGATCGGGATCGGTACCAGGATCTTTCTGGGCGGGGCCCAGGGATATGTCGCCTGGCACGGCACCCAGCACAACCCCAACGTGCCCCGGACGGACAAGGGCATCCCCCGGGAGGGGGCCGGAAATATAGCCACAATCGGCAACCTGAAAGAAATGAGCCCCCAATGGCTGGTCGGCGCCAGCATACTTGGCTACGGGGTTTCCCTCTACGTGGGGATCGGAATCCCTATCCCGGTACTCAATGAGGAAATGGCCCGGTACACGGCTGTCAAGGATGAAGAGATATTTACTCAGGTGTTCGACTACAGCATGGATTACCCCAAGGGCGACCTCAAGAGCCTGGGGGAAGTAAGCTACAAGCAACTCAGAAGCGGCAATATCACAATCAACGGCAAGGCAATCACTACGGCCCCATTGTCAAGTTATCTCAAGGCCCGCGAGATTGCTTCCATCCTCAAGGATTGGATTGAGAGGGGCGAATTCATTTTAGGCGAGCCCCAGGTATTGCTTCCCTCTGTGTGAAAACGGTTCCTTTAATTGCCGCAATGTCCGTATAGTCTGATATTGCGGCAAATCCCTTAAAAAAATCTCTTGTTGAATAAACAAAATTGATATATAGAGGTTTAAACCTATATTCCGGCAGGGATTTATTTGAAAATAGGAAAATACTTGATTATATTTCTTGCTTTCATGACTATCCTGATTGCGTTTGGGAACAACGGTTTGGTTGACAATTATATTCTGAATGAGAAACTTTCAATTTTGAAAGACGACAATTCCAGGATCATCGCTGAAAACCAGGCGTTGAAGACGGAAATTTTATTGCTGAGAGGGGATTCCAAGTACATAGAAAAAATCGCCAGAGATGAATTAGGCATGGTCCGGAAAGGAGACATTGTCTATCGGTTTGGTGATACAGCACACTGAATTTTTTAGGGTTTTTGTTGCTAAATAAGGCCAACGCAACTTCTTTTTAGAATTGGTTTAATTTGACGCGTGCTCATTCCTGAGGTTGAATTTTGATAAATTTAGCAAAGCTTTTCTCGAACAAAAAAGGCACTCTCGGCATTGATATCGGCGCAAGCTCGATCAAGCTGGTTGAGATCGGCGAATCGAGCAGCGGTTATGTTTTAAATCACATCTATTACGAACCACTTCCCGGCGATTTGATCTCTGATCTCTCGGAAGCTGCTCAAGATGAGCTGGTGAGCCGCTTAAAATACGTTGTCAAACAAAGCGGCACTTCCGCATCAAACACAGTTACATCGCTGCCCGGGCATTCCGTCATTATTAAGAAGTCCGCATTCCCGCCTCTCGAAAGAAACGAATTGCGAGAGCTCATCCATGACGAGGCGGACAAATACCTCCCCATCGAAAATATAAATGACGTTTATTTCGATTTCCAGGTCCTGGGGGAAAGCGAGAATGCCACAGGAATGAACGACGTCCTGCTCGTCGCTGCGAGAAAAGAAATAATCGAATCATATACCAGCATCTTCAAAAAAGCGGGACTTAAGCTTATCGTCGTCGATGTCGATACATTTGCTCTGGAAACAATGTTCGAAGCCAATTACGAAATCGATGAGCGCGACACAGTGTTCATGATCAATATCGGGGCAAGCATTACAAATATAAACGTCATAAAGCAGAACGGCTCCATTTTTTCGCGGGATTTCTCCCTGGGCGGCAATTCCATAACCGAGGCAATCAGGCAGAAAATGTCGGTCGGACCGGAAGAAGCCGAACAGATGAAACGCTACGGGAATGATCTGGACCTGCTTGAATTCGCGGAGCCCATAATGATGGAAATCGAAAGGTCGGTCGATTATTTCAGGTCGGCTTTCTCAGGGGAGTACATCAAGCAGATCCTTCTGAGCGGCGGGTCCGCCAAGATAAAAGGCTTTTCCGAATCGCTCATGCAGCGTTTGAGCATTGAAACTGAAATCGCCAACCCGTTCCGGAATATTTCTCTGGGAGAAAAGCTGGACCCGGAATGGATCCATGAAATGGCCCCGCTTTTCTGCGCTTGTGTCGGGCTTGGGCTGAGGAGAAAGGGAGATAAATGGTAAAAATAAATCTCCTCCCCTATCAGCAGCAGCAAAGGTCCGACAGTGCAATGAGGAAGCTTATTCTTGCGGTTTCCGGAGTTGCCGTACTTCTTCTTATAATCGGTTCGGTCCATCTCTATCTTGTTATGCAGGTGGGATCTCTTGAGGAAAAACTCAAAACCGAGGAAGAACGCCTGACTGAACTGACCAAGATAGCGGGCGAAATAAATCAGGTGAAGATTGATAAAAAAACGGTCGAGAAGAAACTGCAGATAATCAAATCGCTCGAAGAAAACCGCCTCAAGCCGGTCATCCTCCTTGACGAAATTACGACCAGCGTGCCTGGCGGCCAGATCTGGCTGACCACCCTGGCAGGTTCGGCAGAAGGACTCAAGCTGGAAGGAATGGCCCGGGACAATGCCGCAATTGCCCGGTTCATGAACAACCTGGAAAAGACCTCCAGGTTCAGTGCGGTGGATTTATTGACGTCAAAGCAATCCATAATAGCAAACACAAAGCTACAGGCATTTACGCTTTCCTGCGCATTAAAACAGCCCGCTGATTCAGGCCAGGCTGCTGAAAGCGATAAAGCGCCGGCCAAAGGTTCTGGCAAAAAATGAAAATCAAGCTGGACTTTTTAAAAAAAATCCCCCCGAAACAAAGGTATTTGATTATCGGGCTTGCCGTATTAGCAGTCGGATACGCCTATTTTTATTTTTTATTCCAGCCAGTATATGAAAAAAAGAGCGAGCTTGACAAAAAGCTTTCTGAGCTGGGCCAGCAGATTGCTGTCAAACAGCAGATAGCCAATGAGATCCAGAAGGGAAAAAAGGAAATAAGCCTTTTGAAGAGCAATCTGGAATTGGCGCTCACCAAGCTTCCGGACCAGAAGGAAATACCCAGCCTTTTGGCGGCAATATCGGAATCGGGAAAAGACCAGGGTCTGGACTTCCTTTTATTCGAGCCGGCCCCTCCGGTCCAAAAGGAATTTTACATGGAAATTCCGGTAAAAATAACGGTCATAGGTAATTTTCACAATACCGTTATGTTCTTCGAGAAAATAGCCAAGCTGTCAAGGATCGTGAATATAGCTGATATCAACATGATGAACTCCAAGACCAGGGGGGAACATGCACAGCTCAGTACTTCGTGCATAATTCAGACCTACATGTTCAATGAGAAAGCGGCGCCCAGTGAAAAGACCGACAAAAAAAAGAAATAGCTGCTTTTTCCTGGCAGCCCTGATTTCCCTGATTGTTTGCGTGTTCGCCGTATCGGAAGGGAGAACCCAGGACGGCAGCGCCGACGCAAATGCGTCTTATCATTATAGCCCGAAAGGCAAGATAGACCCCTTTAAACCTCTTGTCAGGGAGATAGTGGCAGTAAAGAAAGCAGAAAGGCCCAGGCCCACTGCGGGATTGACCGCATTGGAGAGATTCAATCTTGAACAGTTGAAGCTGGTGGGCATCGGAAGTTATGAGAAAACCCGCATTGCCGTGGTTACAGATCCGAAGGGGAAAAGCTACATACTGGTCCGCGGGTCTTCGATTGGTCCCAACAGGGGCAAAGTGGCGGATATATTAACTGACCAGATTATAGTTGAAGAAGAACTCTCAGGCGAGGGCAGAAGAAAATTCAGGCGAATACCGTTGCTGTTGTACAAGGAGGAAAGCGAGGATCGATAATGAGCAGGCGCCTATTAACAATATTGCTTTCAACAGTTATTCTTGCCGTCTTTCCATTCCTGGCGGCTGCAGCAGATGGTCCGGATTCCGCAAATGCTCCGAATGGGAAGACAAGCATCTCTTCGTATATAAAGGATTCGAACAAGTTCAAAGGAAGGGTTGTATCTCTCGATTTCCAGGACGCCAGCATAAAAAATGTCTTCCGGGTCATCACGGAATTGAGCGGCGTCAACATAGTTTCCGGCGAAGATGTCAAGGGCAACATAACCGTGCATATGAAAAATGTCCCCTGGGACCAGGCGCTGGAAACGATCCTTGATACCAACGGGCTCGGGATGAAGAAGTTCGGCAACGTGATTGCGGTCTTCCCGGTGGACAAGATGAAGAAAGCCGAAGAGGAGAGGCTCAAGGAAGATGTTGCGCGGGGTATGAAGCCCCAGATATCGATCGAAGCCAAAATTATTGAGGCCAACGCAACCTTTGCCAGAAGGATCGGGGTGCAGTGGGGAGTAGGTGTCCAGTCCGGCAATTACTGGAGCGGTTTCACTACAAAACTCATGTCCGCAGATCTTGTCCCCTTGAACCGCAGTCTGGGAATCGCCAATGCAAATTATGCAACCAACCTGCTATCCAGCCTGGTTGCGCCCTCCATAGGTGTAATTTACAAGACTTCCAAGGCTTTTGTAGACCTGGATATTGCAGCCCTGGAAGCCGTCGGGGAAGTAAAGACCATATCATCACCCAAAATTACAACCCTTGACAGCATAAAAGCATTTATAAAACAAGGTTCGGAAATTCCTTATACGGTCACGGAGACCTCAGGCGGAACGGTTACGAAGACAGTTACTTTCAAAGAGGCGGTTCTGCAGCTTGAAGTGAAACCAATAATAACACCGGACGAGAGAATTTCTCTGGAGGTAAAGGCCAAGAACGACAGTCCCGATTATACGACCATGACCGCCAAGGGACTCGATAATCCCCCGATAAACAAAAGTGAGGTTTCTTCCACCCTGGTGATAAAAGACGGCGATACAGTCATAGTGGGCGGGATCAGGTATAATAGTGACACAAAAGGCGTAAGTGCGGTACCATGGCTGTATCAGATTCCCGTTCTCGGCTGGCTGTTCAAATATCAGGAACTGACCCAGGAGTCGAAAGAGCTCCTCATATTTCTCACTCCCAGAATAGTCCGGGAAGGACAGATAGCCGAGAAGAACAGAATCTGATATTGGGCGCCTGAAAAGGGCAAACCATTCGAAAGGGTGGCGCGCAAAGCTACTGGCCTAAGTCCGTGTGGATAAGGCGGCAGGGTTGCCGGGCAAAGATCATATGAATACCCTCCCCTGCCTGCCTGAAACAAATCATAATCAACAAAAGGCAATAGCTTTGAACTCAAACAAGGGATTCTCGTTAACCGAATTGATGGTCGTGGTTGCCATAATCGGCATCATGGCTCTGATTGCAGTGCCCGCTTTCAACCATTACTCTGTGAATGCGAACCTGAGGACTGCGGCGCGAGACATGGTATCTGATATTATGGAAATGAGGGAAAAGGCCATAGCTGAAAACAGGCAGTATATGATCGAATTCACGATGGCATCAAACCAGTACTCATTGAACCGGGGCACTTATACGGGAACGCCCTGGACCGCAGTCCAGACAAAATCGCTGTCCTCCATAAGCAACGATATCAGGATTGCAAATATCGGTCTTGGAGGGGGAAGTAACAGAATATTTTTTCAGACAAGGGGTTTTTCATCACCTGCGGGCAGCATCACACTGTCAAACCGCTACGGCTCTACTGCCATAGTAACGGTTAATCTTTCAGGTCGGGCCTATGTGCAGTTCAATATGCAGTGACAGGGGATTCAGCATAACGGAAGTGATAGTAGCGATCCTGCTGGTGTCCGTTGGCGTGATTGCGCTGCTTGCGACTCAACCGTCCTCCTGGAACCTTGCCGGGAGGAGCGACAACCTCGGCAGGGCGGCAGGAATCCTGCAGAGCGAGCTGAGCCTTAACGAAGCCGTAATTATGAATCCTTTGGTGGCGATCCCTGCAAGCCAGACGAAAAACGTTTACGTCAGCCGCCAGGGCGAGAGGCAACCCGGAGATGCCCCATATACTGTCACGACAACTATCGATTTGGTCTCAACAGGGGTCTGGAGGGTCAGGGCGACTGTTACCTGGCCGTCGAATTCCACCGGCATAACAGACAGCATAATAGTAACACGGCAGGAGCCGTACAGGTACTGATGAGAAGATTCGGGGAAAAGGGATTTACGCTTGTCGAACTTGTTGTCGCGCTTGCGATCGGCATGGCAGTGCTCGGCGCTATTTACCAGGTTGTGCAGACAGGATTGCGGTCGTCTTCATCAATGGAAAGGAAAGTGACTGCCGGCCAGGATGTCCGGGCGGCCCTGGAGTTGATGGCAATGGAAATCAGGATGGCATCATACAACCCCAACTTCACAACGGGCATATGGAAAGATGAGAATGGTCTGATTTCGGCATTGCAGGAATCCAAAGGGATCCAGCAGGCAACGGCCACGTCGATTCTTATAGAAATGGATACGAGTGGGGATTCGAACATCGACAGCACCTCCAACGAGTGGATTCTTTACAATCTCGATACTGTAAACAAGTACGTAACAAGAAACGCAGGCGCTGGCGCCCAGCCTTTTTTAGGCGCCCTTCCCAACTCGGGACAGGAGAGGACGGTCAGGGTCATCAACGGCGATCTGAATATCCCGGTATTCACTTATTACGACGGGAAGGGAGATGCGCTTTCGGTCGCTTCTTTCCCTGCCTCCCTCGAAAATATCCGGAGAATAGAAATCGTCCTGGCGGTTGAGACTGATGATATAGACCTCAATTCCGGGGAAAGAAAAAGAATGATCTATTCAACAAGCGTCATACCGAGGAACCATGTGTCGAGTCCGTAATCTTTTGCGCAAAGTGCTGAAACCGGAAGACGGAGGCGGTTTCGCCCTGATCGTGGCGCTGCTGTCCAATATGGTGCTCCTCGCGTTTTGCGTGCTTTCCGTTTGGATAGCGACCAAAGATATAAGGATAAGCTCCAGGATGGTTGGGGAAAAACTGGCCCTCGATGCTGCGGAATCCGGCATTCACCAGATGATGGCCGATTTCAACCCGGAAGACCTGGCCGCCTCGCAGCGCACTGATATCCAGATAGACCCTCAGAACAGCAATTCACTCTATTCGGGTTCGACTCCCGCAAGGCCGATTACCGGGCCGATGATGATTCCGCTGCCCGGATATTCCATTGGGGGAGGCCAGCAATGGGGACAGACCAGGTACAACACAACCGTAACCGGAACAAATACTAAATACAACTCAAGAGTGGAGATCGAAGTGGGGATCGGCTACGGCCCCATCGAAATCACCACCATGTCAAGATAGATTCCAGAGGGAGATTCCGGAAATGAAAGTTAAAATATGTGCTTTTCTTGCGCTCATCATTTTTTCCTGTCCTTTTCATGCCTTGGGCCAGGAGGTGGCGGAAGATGAGACTGCGCTGTTCACTTCGGTTGCGCCCGATGCGCTGCTGGTGCTTGACCTTTCGGGAAGCATGAACTGGACCCCCGCGGGCAACAAAATGTATATTTCATCGTCCCATGCATGCGGCAGCACAAACGTGCCGTATTATGCCGACAGCTCGACCGATCATGACAAAGCCTGCACGATAGACTCGACCTCGGTGCCGAAATACAGCGATTCCACCTGTTCCGGACCTTTTTATTATTCATCTTCCGGCACCCACACCACAAACTGCAGCAGGCTGGCAATCGCCAAGAGGGCCATATTCTCAATCCTGGATGACAACCAGAGCGGCACTATCAACATCCAGGACGAGAGCAGCCTCGGGGTCCGCTTCGGATATATGAGGTTCTACAACTGCTCGTCCAATGAGAGCGGCGATTATTCCTCCGGATGCAACAAGGTTGTCAGGACAATAGCGGCAAAATACAGCCTCATCTTTTGCGGGAACAGCAATTCGACAACAGGCTGTCAAGTGACGAGCACCGGATCAAGCTGCGTAAACGCCGAATCAGCTTCTGGAGGTACTCCGCTGGCGGGAGCCATGCAAGAGGCAAAGTCATATCTCGACTATCATAAAAACCGTGACAGTGCGGCCAGCTGCCGCCAGAAATTTGCAATCCTGGTAACAGACGGGTCGGACACTTTTGCCTGTAGCGGCAGTGGTACCGAAGACCAGACGGACATGTACAAGCGGCGGCGGGAGACCGTGGCCAAGGCAAAAGCTCTGGCGGATGCAGGATACAGGGTTTTTGTGGTTGGCTTCGGAGGCGATATGCCCCACTGGCTGCGCTATACCCTGAACTGGGCCGCCTATTACGGTGGAACGGATAACCCGCTCGTTGTCAACTCCGGAGATATAACGACGTTCAGTCCATCTTCATGGACCAGCTGCCAGACATCCGCTACCGATCACCACAATATCAGCGGAGATGGCGACCACTATTATGCGCTTTCGGGCGACCCGGGAGAGCTTCCGCTTAACGGGTATGCATTTCTGGCGACCAATCCGGCCGAGCTGGAAGGTGCACTGCGGCAGGCAATCAATATCATCAGGGAGGCGATTTACTCATTCTCCCAGGTTTCGGTGCAATCCACCCGCATCCAGGACGAAAACAACCTTTATGAAGGGTCTTTCCAGCCCGTGAACAGCGATCCGTTCTGGCTCGGGCACCTGAAAAAGTTCGCGATAAATACAGACGGGACGGTGGGAGCTGTAGTCTGGGATGCAGGGACGTACCTGCAAGCCAAAGACGGGTCCACGAGAAATATAAAAACCTGCCTTAACAACACGGCTCTCGTCGACTTCACCGCAACCGCGATCAACCAGTATGAGACTGATAACAGCCCTTTAGCGGACGGGAGCGCTTTCACAATTCTTGGTTCTTCGGCCACAGCAGTGGAGGGCTTTGTAAGAGGGCTGTCGACTTATAACACCGAGAACTGGAAGCTCGGGGATGTTTTCCGGTCAACCCCGATCACAATTGGCACTCCTTCAGCCTATTACTATGACATGCTGGACGGCAACGGTGCATTTGACCTGTTCAGGGCCTCTCACAAACGATCTTCCACCCTGAATGCAGATGGAACAGGCAATAACAGGATAATCCTGGCTGGGGCAAATGACGGCCAGATGCACGCTTTCCGGACAGGATCCGGAGATGAGGCATGGAGCTTTGTTCCGCCGAACCTGATCGCCAAATTGCTTCTTATCGCCCACAGCGATCACCCGACAAGCCTCTCCCACGCCTATTTCGTCGACGGTCCAGTCACGGTTGCAGATGTATGGTGGGGCAGCACTTACACGAGCAAGAGCTCCTCAGAATGGAAAACCATCATGGCTTTCGGCGAGGGGCGGGGCGCTCACGATCATCTCTGGAGCTCAAGGCAGGATTGCACGCAGTCCTTCAGCGCTATTTACGAAAGCAGCTCCTATAGACATTTCTGCGGGTATTATGCCCTCAACGTCACCGATTCTTTGAGTCCGTCGTATCTATGGAGATTAAACCCGTCCGGCTCCCCCTCCACAGACGGCCCGTACCTGGGCGATCCATGGAGCAAGGTCATGGTAGGTAAGATATGGGACAATACCGGCGGCGGCAGGGTTGAAAGATGGGTGGGATTCATCGGCGCGGGCTATAACGGGGCCGATTGTTCCGGCGGCGGCGACTGCGATACCAAGGGGAAAGGATTTTTCATCATTGACATGCAGACCGGGAACGTAATTTGGCGCTATACATATAACAACAACACGGAAATGAAGTACAGCATCCCGGCCAATCCCTCCATTGTTGACGCGGACAACGACGGGTTCATAGATACTATTTACGTGGGAGACCTGGGCGGAAACATGTGGAGATTCAAGCTATGCCTGGGAAGTGATCCGAGTTGCACCAGGTCGAACTGGGAGGGAGGCCTGTTGTTTTCGGCAGCTTCCGGAGTGATCCGGCCCATATTCACGTCGGCGGCGGTGGCGCGCGATCCTTACTGGAATCTCTGGGTCTATTGGGGCACAGGGGACAAGACCGACCCGACCGCTGCCAATGCACAGGAAAAAATCTACGCGGTCAAGGACAATAACAGGACCGCGACCAACAGCTTATCCGATCTGGAAAATATTACTTCCGGCACCTATTCGGACTCAGCGAGCAAGAAGGGCTGGTATATCAATTTCGCTGGAAGCGGCGAAAAGGTGCTCGCCGAGCCCACCGTCTTCGGAGGGGTGGTCTACCTGACAACCTATACTCCGGCAACAGGCAGCGACCCCTGTTCACAGGCCGGTACAGGGACATTGTACGGGTTAAATTACACGACCGGCGAAGGCATTTTTGGCAGCAACAGCAGCAGGAGCATGAGCCTGGGTTCCGGCATACCGTCAGCGCCCATTGTTTCGATGAGGCCGGGAAACGTCGCGGCCGCGGACCTTTATGTAACTGAAAGCGGCGGGTCCGGAACGGGGGCAAGCACGCAGAGGGCAAACTTCAATCCCCCGGGTGTTGCCAACAGGACCAACATGCTCTACTGGAGAGATAAGCGGATACAGTGATCTGCCAGGCATCCGTGTATTTCAGGGGTGAGAGGATTTCACGGTCGTGTAAATTCCGCCCCTGACGTGGAAATTGCCTGTGATCTCGACCTTTCGCGGCTTGATTGCCTCGATGAAATCATCCATTATCCGGTTCACTGCTTCTTCGTGAAAAACTCCTTTATCGCGAAATGAGTTCAGGTAAAGCTTCATTGACTTGAGCTCTACAAGAAAATCCCCCGGAACATAGTTGATGAGTAT
>JBDKTK010000102.1:0-11104 GCA_039680225.1 Syntrophaceae bacterium | reverse complement strand
GGAACATTTCGGCGCCCTCGGTGAGCGTGACGGCCGCAGGCTCTATTCCGTCACCTTCGGTGTCACCAACCGGTGCCGCTACCGATGCTGGCATTGCTATAATGCCGGACGGAAACAGCGCGACATGACTTTCGGCAGCGTGGAAAAGATCGCTCGCGAACTCTCCGGGATGGGCAGCGTGATGGTCACCCTCTCGGGAGGGGAACCGCTCCTGAGGAAGGACCTAGAAGACATTGTCGGCCTTTTCGACGACAGGTCCTGTCTGATGCTCAACACCACGGGCTCGGGCCTGACGGAAAAACGTGCCCGGACCCTTAAAGAAAAAGGGCTTTTTGCTGTCGGCGTCAGTCTCGATTCGATGAACGCCGAAGAACACGACAGAATGCGCGGGAAACGAGGTGCATTCCGGACAGCCCTGCGTGCCCTTCAGACTGCGGCCGACGGTGGTCTCTATCCCTATATCGTGGCGGTAGCCACCCGGCGTCTCATTCAACCCGATACCTTCATGAGATTCATCGAATTTGCAGGCAGGTCCCGGGCCCGCGAGGTCCACCTTCTTGAACCCTGCCCCACGGGCAGACTTTCAGGCAGGAGTGATGTGGTCCTCAAAGCCGCGGAGCGGAACCTCCTGATGGACTATCAGAAAGAGGTGGCCGCACGGGAGGATCTGCCTGTCCTGTCCACCTTCGTTTACCTGGAATCCGCGAAGGCCTTCGGCTGCGGGGCCGGACTGACCTATCTCTATATCGACGGCTCGGGAGAGGTCTGTCCCTGCAACCTCGTCCCGTTGAGCTTCGGAAATGCAGTGCGGGAACCGCTGGCGGCAATCCTGAAAAGGATGGGAAGGCACTTCATGAAACCGAGGACCTCCTGTGCAGGGCATATCCTCGGAAGTCATGTCCCGAAGGGACCCATGCCTGTTCTTCGCGAGGTCTCCGAGGAGATATGCCGCGAGCACCTTCCCCGCAACCACAGGCTGCCGCGGTTCTTCACCGTGAAACGAGGTGCGACGGCGAGCGTCGGAAGCAGGGAACTTCGGGAGGCCTATGACAGGATACATGCGGATTATGATATGCACTGGCTGTCGGAGGCGGCCGGGCCCGTCCGGACGCTTGTCCGGAAGATCGCCGGCGCAGGGGCCCGCAGCGTCTTCGAGGCAGGTTGCGGAACGGGTTTTGCCACGTCCCTTATCGCCGGCCGTTTCGGTCCGGCGTGCCCAATAACGGCGGCGGACATCTCGCGGGAGATGATCTGCGCTGCCAGGGAGCGTATCCGTCTTGCAGGGCACACAAACATCCGGTTTTTTCAGGGAGACGCCCTGAAGATATTACGCCGCCGTGGTCCTTTCGACCTCATCTTTACAAGCTGGGTCCTGGGCTACATCCCGCTCAGGGCCTTTTTTGAAACCGCCGCGGCTTCGCTCACTGAAGGCGGCCGCCTTGCCTTTGTCGTTCACCGGCAAAATTCGCCTGCGAGGGAACTCGCCATATTTCATGAACTTGTTGCCGAAGACCCCTCGGTTCTTCAAAAGCGTGTCCACTTCGATTTTCCGGAAGGAGCGGCCCACCTCGAAACACTTCTTAAGGAAGCCGCCTTTATTCCCGAAGATATCTCCGAAGGCCGCATAACATTCAAATGCGGGTCTCCGGAGGATGTTCTGGAACATCTCACGAAATCAGGGGCCGGTACTGCCTTCTATGACGCCCTCGACCCCCGTTCAAGACAGCATATGGAGGGGCGGTTCAAGGAAGCTCTCGCCGGCCGTGTCCAAAAAGGGGCCTACAATGTCGTGCACGATTTTATCCTCTGTGTTGCAAGGGCGGCCTCACCCGATCATGAGAAGAAACATTCATTAACAAGGGAGGCGGAAGGATCATGAAGAACGTGATTGCAGTCGATATAGGAGGAACAAACAGCCGCTTCGGCCATTTCCGGATCAACGACAACGGCGAGCTGTCGTATGTGGACGGGTTGCGGCTCAAAACAGGCAGCGCATCGTCCCTTGACGATCTTATAGAAAAGGCGCACAAGGCGGGACCGATCACGGCGGATATACAGTGGGACGCGGTGGTGCTCGCCGTACCTGGTGCCGTGAAGGATAATACGTACGCGAAGCTGGCAAACGTACCCTGGGCCGTGGACGTGTCCGGTCTTCGCGCCCGGGCGGCAGGCACACGGATCTTCCTTATCAACGACTTTGTGGCTCAGGCCTTCGCCTGCCCCCTTGGGGCCCGCTTGCAGACACAGATCGTCCAGAGCGGCGAACCGCAGGCAGGTGCCAACGTGGCAGTCATCGGCGCCGGCACCGGTCTCGGGCACTGTGCTCTCGCTCCCGCCGGGCGGGGCGCTTTTCTTCCCCTGCCTTCAGAGGCGGGGCATGCCGCCTTTGCCTTCTACGGGAAGACCGAAACAGCCTACCGGGATTATCTCCTGGAAAGAACGCGCGCGGAATACCCCTATGGTGATATCGTTGTAAGCGGGCCGGGCCTTACGCACCTTCACGCCTTCCTGACGGGCCGCACCCTCGAACCGGCGGATATCATCGGCGAGATCACCCCGGAATCAGAAACAACAGTGCTCTTCGCCCGCTTCTATGCCCGGGCAGCTCGCAATTACGCGCTTACCGTGCTGGCCCTGGGGGGCCTCTTCATAGCCGGCGGCGTTGCCATGAAAAATCCCTTTCTGGTAGCGAACGACCATTTCAGAAAAGAATTCACCGATTCGTCCCACTATGGGACGATGCTTGAAAAAATACCCGTCACGCTCATATTGAGTGAGGACAGCGGTCTGTGGGGGGCCGCGAACTATGGAGCTATAAGCCTGAGAACAGAATGATCACCGTGCGGAAGGAGCGGACAGGCGATGGCAGATGACAAAGCGGTAAAATTCAGCAAGCTTGTATACGTTGTTTCCGCAATAGCCGCAACAGGAGGCCTCCTCTTCGGTTTCGACACGGGTGTCATCTCGGGGGCGCTTCTCTTTCTCAAGAAGGAGTTTGCCCTCGACTCTGCATCGCAGGAATTCGTCGTCAGCGCCGTCCTCGTCGGCGCCATCATCGGATCCGCTGCCAGCGGGCGCGTTACAGACCTTTTCGGGGGCAAGCGAGTCATTTTCTGCACCGCTGTCATCTTCGCCCTTGGTACACTCATTGCCGCCCTCGCCCCATCGATGCACGTGGTGATTGCGGGACGGGTAGTCCTTGGCATCGCCATCGGTATCGCCTCCTACGCGGTGCCGCTCTACATCTCCGAGACGTCCCCCGCGAGAATACGGGGGGCCCTGGTTTCCTTGAACCAGCTTATGATAACCATCGGAATCCTCGTATCCTACCTGGTGGACGGCCTTTTCGCAACAACCCGGTACACCTGGCGGGGGATGTTCGCCGTAGGCCTGGTCCCGTCAATTATCCTGGGTGTGGGTCTCATGTTCCTCCCGGCAAGCCCGCGATGGCTGATGGCCCGCAAACGCGAGAATGATGCCCGGGATGTCCTGAAGCGCCTCATCCCGGCCCGGGAGATAGACGCCCAGATGGACGAGATGCGCACCTCCATCGCCAGTGAATCGGTAAGCGGCGGGTGGCGAGACCTTGGGCAGCGCTGGATCAGGCCGGCCCTCTTCATGGGCATAGCCATCATGTTCTTCCAGCAGGCAACAGGCATTAATACGATCATCTATTACGCACCCACCATCTTTCAGATGGCGGGATTCGATTCGGAGACGGCGGCAATCGGCGCTACGGCGGCCGTGGGTGCCGTCAACGTCGTCATGACCATCGTCTCGCTCTTTCTCATCGACCGGTGGGGACGAAGGCCCCTTCTGCTCATGGGGCTTCTGGGCATGGTGGCGAGCCTCGTCGTCGTCGGCCTCGTCTTTTCCTTCGGCGAGAGCCTTGGCGAGGGCTTGAAATGGGCGGCCGTGGCGGGTATCTTCGTCTACATTGCCGCATTTGCCCTCAGCCTCGGCCCAATCGCCTGGCTGCTGATCTCCGAGATCTATCCCCTGGGTATCAGGGGGCTTGCCATGAGCTTATCCACGGTGGCAAACTGGGTATTTAACTTTTTCATAGCCCTTACCTTCCTGAGCCTCATCGAAACACTGGGACGGCCGGTCACTTTCTTCTGTTTTGCCGCAATCGGAATTGTGGGCTGGTTCTATTGCTATTTCAAGATACCGGAGACGAAAGGCTGCTCGCTCGAATCAATTGAAGCGGACATGAGGGCCCGGAAACCCTCACGGCGGTGGGGGCGATAAGGACAATTTCAGAATTTTGGCGTCGGGGTCTCAGGCTGCATATAAAGACAAATACCTCCGGCCGGTCCGGGCGGATGCGAAAAAGCAGGTGCAGGATATGAGTGCAGGAGGTTTTATCATACGACAGATGGCGATAAAGGATGTTGAACTGGCTGTGAACTGGGCAGCCGGGGAGGGTTGGAATCCCGGGTTGAATGATGCAGCCTGTTTCTATCACACGGACCCGAATGGTTTCTTTATCGGGGAACTGGGCGGGGAGCCGATAGGATGCATCTCGGCCGTGTCCTATGGTGACTCCTTCGGGTTCATAGGCTTTTATATAATCAGGAAAGATCTCCGCGGGAAATGGTATGGCATCGAGCTTGGGAGACGGGCTATGAGCTATCTTGGGGCCCGAAACATCGGCATCGACGGAGTCGTGGGGAAGATAAGGAATTATGAGAAATTTGGTTTTTCCCTTGCCCACAGAAATATTCGATATGCAGGCAGGGGCGGCGGATCAGGATCGGCTGATGTCGTCGAACTTTCCACCATTCACCTTGGGTCGATCGTTTCCTATGACGCCGGCATCTTTCCGGCCGAACGTGCCGGATTTCTCGAACAATGGATCAACCAGCCGGGCGGTGCGTCCCTCGGTTGCGTCGAAAAGAACGAGCTGAAAGGCTACGGCGTGATACGCCCCTGCAGGACGGGATTCAAAATAGGTCCCCTGTTCGCCGACTCGCCTGATATTGCCGAAAGATTGTTTGACGCGCTGGCAGGAAAGGTATCACCGCAGGCCGACCTTTTCCTTGACGTTCCCGCAATAAATCCTGCCGCCCTCGCGCTCGCACGATACCACAAGCTGACGGCTGTATTTGAGACAGGCAGGATGTACAATAAGGGGGCGCCTCCTGTTCCGGTTGAAAAAGTATTCGGGATCACGAGTTTCGAACTTGGCTGACCAATTGTTTCTCTAACTGTCCTGGCGACGAGATTGGAGTGTGGTGTAACAGTGAATAGCAAAATTATCAGGGAACTGCTGAGAAAATATGCCGGTACCATACTTCTGTTGTTGTTTGTCGCCATTGCCGCGGTTTTAATAAATGTAATCGCGATTGAGATTGGCCGCAGGATTATCAATCTTATTTCATCATCGGTCTCCGCTGCGGGGGGAAAAGAGCGGCAGCTTGCAATCTATTGCCTGGGTCTGTTGACGGCTGCGGTTGTGTGGGGAGCGGTCGATTATGGGCTGATCGTTATGTACTCGCGGTTCAACCAGGCTTTCGTACGTGATATCCGGTTGAGGCTTTTCAATCATCTTCTTCGGCTGCCTCAGGATTTTTTCAATAAAAATCCTATCGGGCAGATTACAAACAGGATCATGAATGAGGTTGGAAATATCGGCAGTTTTTTTGCGAGATTGTTTCTCCAACCGGTCATACACATGGTTATGGTTATTTTTTATGGCGTTTATTTGTTCGAACTGAATTGGAAGCTGGCAATTGCCGGGACCGTCTTCATTCCTTTCTGTGTGGTAATCATCCCCAGGTTTTATAAACGGATACACAGGTTGACTGAAGATGGCATAGACAGCTCCGGAAACCTGACCGGCTACTTCCAGGAGGTATTTACCGGTATAAACGATATCCGTGCAGGCCAGACGTATTTTTTCGAGGAATCGCGGCTGAAGAAGAAAATAAGGGAGTTCGTCGGTATCAACCTGAATATGGCCAAAACAGCCGGCGGGCTGGAGTCCCTGATAATGACCATTACGAGATTTGCTCCTTTGACGCTGTATTTTTATGGCGGTATCCTGTGCCTGAGAGGGGAGATGGCGGTGGGAACGCTGGTTGCCTCCATAGTCGTCGTTAATAGCCTCTATGATCCGGTAAATTCCATTGTGAACTTCATTATGGAGTGGCGTCAGGCAAGCGTCCGTTTCGAAAAGCTCGATGAATATCTTCGGTTCGAATCGGAAAGCGGCATTTTCCCTCCCGATGACCGTAAAGAAGAAGCGGTTTCCGCCGGGGATATACGATTTGACAAAGTCCGATTCGGCTTCTCGACGGATCAGATACTGTTAAGTGATATCAACTTTTTCACGAGGTCTGGCAGGAAAGTTGCTTTCGTCGGGACGTCCGGGTCCGGAAAGAGCCTTACAGCCACCCTTTTGGGCATGATCTACAAGCCTCTCAGCGGGAGTATCACTATTGGCGGCAGAGCGACTGATTCCATCCCCCTGTATGACCTCAGGACAAAGGTCGGCTCCGTAAACCAAACCCTTTTTCTTTTCAATGATACCATAAGGAATAATATCATTTACGGGTTGCTCAGGAAACCTGGCGGCGGCGATAATGTTGAGACGTGGGTGGATTTTTCACTGCTCGATAATATCAATGGAACGGAAATGCTCGATCAACGGGTTCTTGATATTGTCAGGGACGTGGGGTTGTTTGAAGATGTCATGAATATTGGATTGCGCTCAAAACCGGGGCCGGGCGCAGGCGCTATTTCGGAGTCAGACAAGACGAAAATAGTCGCCGCACGAGAGGAACTGGCAAGGGAAATCTCTCATTACGACAATGAATACGTTGAGTTTTACAACGAAGGCGCGTTCCTGGAATATTGCACTGTTTTTGAAAACATCGTTTTTTGCCCCTCCATCGCAATCGATGGAAAATTCGGTTCAGTCAAACGATTCTGCGAGGAACACCTCTACGGCCAGCTCGAGGCAAAAGGACTGCTGGGAAGCCTCTTCGCCGCCGGACTTAAGCTGGCCCGGGCAGACAACCTGCTCCTGGGGGAACTTTATAAGGACAAATCTCCCCTGCTGAGCTGTGTTGAGCTCGACCCGATACAGATTGAAAACAGGATAAAGATAAATGAAAAACTCACCGCCGGCATCGACGAACAGACGAGGACAGAAGACGTCGATCCTTCGCTTGTTGAGGACGTTGTCGACCTGGCGTTGAACTACTGTCCCGGCAGATCGAAAGTAGATGTTCTGGACGATAAAATGAGAAATGAGATTCTCGGTCTGAGGAAAGACATAAAAAAGCTTCTATCGGGAAAGCCGGGCAGCGACATTGCATCCTACGATCAGAAATCGTTCAACAGCTCCCTGAGTTTCATGGAGAATATTATTTTCGGAATCGTAAATCCGTTGAGAAAAAAGGCCAATGAAGACATAAGCACCCTGGCAAGAAAACTCCTCGGAACGGCCGGACTGGAGGGATTGGTTATCAAACGCGGTCTTGAGTTCAGAGTGGGAGAAAGGGGTGCCAGGTTGTCAGGCGGGCAGAAACAAAAGATAGTCATAGCCCGAATTCTGCTTCGAAATCCATCAATACTGGTTCTCGACGAAGCAACCGCGGCTCTGGACGCCGCCTCACAGGCCCGCATCCATGATCTTATTGCTGAAAAGTATAAGGATAAAACGGTTATTTCAATCGCTCACCGGCTAAACGCCATAAAGGACTACGATGAGATACTTGTTTTTGACAGGGGACGTATTGTTGAACAGGGGACCTTTGAAGACCTGGTAAACATGGACGGATTATTCAGAAAGCTGTATCATGGGAGCAACTGAATGAAGATTACCATACAGGAGGAAATCCACCTACTGAAGACCGTAACGCTCTTTCATGCACTCAAAGAGGAAGAGCTCAAGATCATTGCCCTGACGACACAAAATATCATTTATGAGCCCTGCGAAGTGATAATAAATGAAGGCGATGAAGGCAGCGAGGCTTACATTATTTATGCCGGCCGTGTCGATGTTTACAGAAAAGCGACCAATGGCAGGCTGATCAGCCTGAACAAAATGGGACCGGGGGGCATGTTTGGCGAACTGGCACTTTTTGGAGATGGATTCCGCACGGCCTCGGTAAAAGCTGTCGAGGAAACCCTTGTCTCTGTTATCTCGAAGGAAAGGCTTTATGAGATAATTCGCGCCTTTCCGGATATTGGCATCGAAATGCTGAAAGTTGTCACCGGGCGTTTCGCGCAGGTGGAAAATCGGTTCATGAGGAGTATTACACATGAAGAGTAATGCGGTAACGTCTTCGATGCGGTTTGTTGTTTTACTGGTTGCTTTTTCAGTGATCCCTTTGACGATCATGGCCGGGGAGGTTGGGTATAACGCCATGGTGATGGACGTGAAGGGCAAGGTTTTTGTGCGGCACTCGGGAGCGAAGAAACCTGTTGATCTTGGATGCCTGCTTTACCCTGGAGATTCTGTAGAGACAACAGCCGGTACCTCCGTGACTATAGCTTACCTGGAGTCCGGCCGGGAGGAGCAGTGGTCCTCGGCGGCAAAGTTTCTTATTGAGAAAAACGGCAGCAACCCCGCTCCCGCCCGGGTAAACAACAAAAACAGGATCAATTTGCCGCAAATAGCATCGCAACAAAAAGGGAGCTTGAAGTTAAGAGGATTCAAACAACTTAAAATGGAGGCAGGAGGCCTTTCAAATACCCGGACTATCGAAGAAAGGCCCCTATTTCGCTGGAGTTCCGACCAGTCTGCGCAGAAGTACAGGGTCAGGTTCTATTCCCAGTCTGAAAACGAACCTGTATGGCAGAGGACAACCAAAGATCCGGAATTGCCTTTCCCATCCGGCGTACCGCCTCTGAATCCCGGTTCCCGATATGAATGGGTGATTGAGGCATTTAAAGACGGATATGTCGTTTCACAAAAACGAAGCTGCTTTAGCCTGCCTCCAGATAATGAATTGGCGGAGATCAGGAAAGGTATCGATGACTATCGGGCACAATTGGAAGCCAATCCCGCGGACAATGCGGCCCGCCTTCGCTTTATCTTCTTCCTGGAGGAACACCAGCTGTACGATGATGCTCTGGAGCAATACGGGATCCTTCAAAGACAACATGGAGAAAGCGAGTCCCTGGCCCGGAGGCAGGGAAAGATTGTCAAGCTCAGGAGCCTGAGTTGCCCGACCTATTGAATCGCTGTTCCCCCAACACATTGCAGGGGCATATTGCGCTTCTGGCGAAATGGTTGCTCACATGCGGCGATCAGGTTCGACGGCTATGCGTCCGGGAATTCGAGGAAGATCATACAATGCTCATCGATAGGATCGTATGAAATCAACTCAACACTATCGAAGACATCTTCTCTCATATGCGGCAATAGCACTGTTCGTCAGCCTCGTTGCCATCTTCTCAGACCACAGGATCATCCCCGGAGAAGGTACATGGAATCAACTGGAGCTGAGGTCAATCGACTGCAGGTTCTTGTTCAGGGAGAAACCCGGGAAAGATCCCATAAGAAAGATCGCAGTCATCGCCATTGACGAAAAAAGCTACAGGAAAATAGATCAGCCGTTGATTCTCTATCACACCTATATCTCTCACGTAATAGATTATCTCGTTGAAAGAGGAGTGAAGACGATAGGCCTGGATATCGAGCTTCCTTCCATCTCTCTTGAAAATAGAATTGAGGGGGGCTATGAGAGCGTCTATATGCGGTCTTTCCTGGAAGCCAGGAAAAAAGGCGTCAACATCGTCCTGGGCTTTTCTTCACGGGAAAATGCTCCTCTCCAGGGTTATCTCCTGGCTGCCGGGGAAGCAAATCTGGCAGCATTCCACCTGACAGCGGATTCGGACGATCACGTGCGGAGGCAGCAACTCTACTTTGACGATGGAGAAAAAAGATATTATTCCATGTCATATTTACTGGCAAGGAATCTTGCCGACCGGCAACTGCCTGCCCCCGGCAAGACGATTCTCATTGATTACTCTTTGTCCCGGGATATTCCCGTCTATTCCTTTGCTGATATATATGAGTTAAGCAAAAGGCGAGGCAATGACCGGGGGGACGCATTCGGGAACGGGATCGTAATAATAGGCTCATCCTTATCCTTCGAAGACAAGCATTCAACTCCTTTATCCTTTTTGAGCGGCAAGATGACGGATGGTGCTGTAATTCAGGCCAGTACACTGGCAACCCTGCTGTCAGGCAATATCTTCCGCGAACCCGGTGTCGTGTCTGGAACGCTTTACATTGTCGGCATTACCATACTGACGCTTTTGCTGTGCTACGGACGGCGGCCCGTTCCCGCTGCCTTCCTGTGTCTCGCAGAAACGGGCGTCCTCTTCGCGATATCGGTTCTGGCCTTTAATCATCTTTACGTTATCCGTCTTATGCCTTTGTTCTCCGCCATTGCGCTCTCCTTTGCAGCAGCAACGATCTTTCACTATTATATGGAAGAGCGAAAGAGGGCAAGAATAAGAAAACGTTTCGCCTGTTATGTGCCTGACAGGATAATAGATCAGATCGTGGACGCCGATGTGGAAAAACTGACCCGGGGCGAACAAAGGAAATTGGCCCTGTTGTTCAGCGACATAAGGGGATTCACCTCCTTTTCAGAAAGCAACAAAGGCGACCCGCAAAAGATCGTCCATTTTCTCAATCGATACCACTCGGAGATGACCGAAATCATTGTCAGCTTCAATGGTACCGTATCCCAGCTTACAGGAGACGGCATCTTTGCATTCTTTGGCGCCCCGCAGAACCACGACGATCCGGTTTTCGCTGCCGTAAACTCAGCGCTGCAGATGAAGGACAGGATCTCACATTTAAGGCAAGAGTGGCTTGACTACGGGATCGAGGATCTCCGGGTCGGGATAGGAATTCACTTCGGGGATGCCATTGTGGGGAATATAGGGTCTGAAAAGAAAATGGACTATGTGGCGATCGGCGACAATACCAATATAGCCTCCCGCCTGGAAGGCCTTACAAAGGAATTCGCCGAAACCATCCTCATCAGCGATGCGGCATATGAAGAGGTGCGGGAAAGGGTTGCGGCCAGATCGGTGGGGTCGGCTCGCATCAAGGGGCATAGCGAGGTGAAGA
>JBDKTK010000101.1:0-3407 GCA_039680225.1 Syntrophaceae bacterium | reverse complement strand
GCCGTCGGTCCCTGGTGAAATTCCTTCTCCCGCTCGCGCTCCTTTTTCCAGAAACCCAGGTAATGTCCGGCGCTCGATGAACAGCCCGCGAGGAAAAGGAAAACCATCATGACTGCGGCTGTCCTGACTAATCGCCCCTGGCGCGGACTGTTCTCAATTTGTGCATTGCCGGCTGTCAGTGTCTGCATACGCTTGCTCCGTCCGAATTTGATGAAAAAGGGAAAATTGATGCAACAGGCCAATCAGCCCCCGCGCCGGCCAAGGTCCGGTAACCAACCGTGTTTCCAAACCGGGTTTATTTGAATAAGATATAAAGCCGCTGGTTGGTGCCGTCGACGAAAGCAATTTTTTTCCGGGACTGGTCCATCCTGCCCTTCCCCGCTGTAATCGAAATCGTTTCCAGGGTGTCCAGGGTGAACGACCCGGTCAGGCTGCCGGCGGCGGTCACACTCAGGCTTCCGCTGTCTATGTCCCTTTCCGAGTCGCCCGGCAGGGTGATTGAACCTCCCGTGACCGTTCCATCGGACGCCAGGATAATCGTCCCCGAAACAGTCCCGTTCGTAACCCTTCCTCCAGTCGCCCCGTGAATGTACCACGTCCCGGCCAGGTCGGAATCGCTCAGGAGGCTGGCCGTCTTGAACATGACGATAAAATCTATATCGACTCCGTTGCTGGAAGCGGAAGTAAAGGCCCCGAACGTTTTTGACTGGTCAAGTTTGCCGGAGGATATTGTCCAGGTCCCGAGCGTGTTCGTGATGATATCGCTTCCCAAAGATGTGTAACCTGTGGCCGCGTTTATGGAAATACTGCCCCCGGTTATAGTGCTTGATGTGCCGTTTTGAACGAAAGAGCCGCCGTTTTGGACCCCTGCGGCAGTGATTGTCATATCCCCGTAAATTGCGCCGGAGTTCGCCGAATTGGTGACCAGCCCGAACATGTGCCAGTCCCCGTAAATGTCAGTTGCAAAAAAAATCCCGCCCTCCTTGATCAAAACGGCGAGATCATATTCCGTGGTCGCATGGTTTGTATAATCAATATACAGCATGGAGTTCTTCGAGATATCCATCAGGCCGGATTCAATGAAAAACGAGAAGGACCGGTTGGTGCCGATGGTCCCGGCCAGCATTCCCGCTTCGTCGATGGCGATGCTTCCTGACAATACCGGGAAGCCCAGCAAAGGGGGGAAATATATGTATGAAACCAGCGGATCAATATTCCCGCTCGTTGTCATTGTCATCGCGCCATAGTAACCTCCCCTGTTGGTGCCCAGGGTCAGACCGGTATTCACGCCATGTATCGCCCAGGTGCCCTGGAGGTCAAGAATGGTGAACCTGTCAACAGAGCCGCTGCTCGAATCACTGCTGCCTTCGCACCCGATGAAACAGAAAGCAATCGCGATGGAAAGGATGATGCCGAAAACTGTGAAGACGGACTTTTTCATGGCGGATCCCCCCATAAGTATTTACAGGTATATGTCTATTTTTTTGACGGATAGCAAGGGGAAATTTGCCTGAAAAGCTTTTGCTCACCCTCCATGGTCAAAATCGTGACCCAGTTTCGGATTTTATTTTTGCCCCCTGCCCGTCACTTCAAGGGAAACGCCCGGCCATGTAAACCGCGCCTGCCCGAATAGCCCCCCAGGCGCCGGTCATGCCTGCAATCAATTAAAATCATTGGAAATATTTGAAATTTCATTTTTAGCCGGCACGCATATATGGTATGTTCCTTCAAACAAATTCCCCAATCGAGGTAACCGATATGCCCATAATCGAATGGAAAAAAGACGAAGGTATCGCCGTCCTGGTGATGAACAACGGCGAAAACAGACACAACCCGGATTTCGTTGCGGCCATGCTCAACGCGTTTGATGAAATCGAACGGGACGAGACCGTCACGGCCGTCGTCATCACCTCTTCCGACGAGAAGAACTGGTCGCAGGGAATAGACTTGCAGTGGATCACCGGAGCGCTCGGCCAAAAGGACTTCCAGTCAATCCGGGATTTCATATACGGGCTCAACAAAATATTCAAGCGGATGCTCCTCTACCCCGTGCCGGTCATCGCCGCGATGAACGGGCACACGTTCGGCAACGGCGCCGTCCTGGCATGCGCCTGCGACTTCCGCTTTATGAAAGCCGATAAGGGATTCTTCTGCTTCCCGGAAGTGGACATCAATATCCCGTTCCTCCCGGGCATGATCGCCTTGATAAGGAAGACCTTCCCGGAATACAAGATACCCGGGGCGGTGCTCACCGGCAAGCGGATGGGCGCGCCGGAACTTTTCCATGACAAAGTGATAACCTGGGCCTGCGAGGACCGGGAAGAACTGATGGCCGAAGCCCTTGGTTTCGCCAAAACATTCCAGAAGGGCAGGCCGATTTTCGCGGAGCTGAAAAAGAGGTTCAATAAAGAGATAATCGAAATAATGGATACGCAGGACCCGGCCTATATCGAACCGCTGAAGTTCCTTCTTTAAGATAAGATAAACTCGCGTATTTGCAGTTGCAGGGCGCGGCCGGTTCCCGCTATGGAAGATTCGTATTAATAAAAAAGTTGTCGTGAGCCAGAATTATGTGGCGGAATTTTTCCTCCATGACTACCCTATAAGTGAAACGAAGAAAACGGTGTTGAAATGAACCCCTGAGGGTTCTTCAATAAAAAAGGAGGGAATGCATATGGCTATAAAAGTCACGAAGGTGAAGCAAATAGGTTTTTCCCTGCCGAACAAGATCGGCCTGATGGCCGAAGTGGCCGAGGCCCTGGCGGCGGCGAAGGTCAATATCGAAGCGATCTGCGCTTACGAAATGGAGGACGAGGGCTATTTCATGCTGGTTGCGGATAACACTGCCAAGGCCAAAAAGGCCCTTTCCAGGCTGAGCAAGGAAATAATATCCGACGACGTATTCTATGTCGAGGTGCCGAACAGGCCCGGACAGCTTGAAGCAGTGTCCCGGAAAATTTCCGATGCGGGGATCGACGTCCAGTACATCTACGGCAGCCCCGGAAAGGGCAGGACCGCCGTCCTCGTTTTCAAAACGGATAACGACCGCAAGGCGATGAAAGCTCTGGGCGGGTGATTGAGAATCAAACCCCGGCATCCATCCTGTCATTGCGGTCAATCGCCAATGATCATGTCATTACGTGAAACACGGGATATGGTCCGGAATCCCATTCAATGCGGGCGGCTCAGGCCCGCCCATTGTTTCTGATGCGACCCAAGCCGGGCATTCACTCTTATTTTATTTGGAGGGCGATCCGGGATTTGAACCCGGGACACCAGGTTCCGGAGACCTGTGCTCTATCCCCTGAGCTAATCGCCCTTCATAAGGGAACTATGGCGGTATTAAATCAAGTTGCAGTTTCTAGCATTTTTCAGGTTATTTGTTAAGATCAAAATGCCTATCGGTT
>JBDKTK010000100.1:0-9032 GCA_039680225.1 Syntrophaceae bacterium | reverse complement strand
AGAAAAGGAAACCAGGAGAATCAGTGACAAAAGGATAATCAGGAACTTCCTCATCTCTTTCACCTCCTTTTGAATTTATTTCTTTAAATAAGCTTAGTGCAGGATTTTTGCCGATTGCAAGCCTAATCAGGGGAAGTTCAGGGTTTGGAGAGGTCTGCGGCTTGGAAACAGGTATCGTGTTCCGACTTGAACTGCACGGGCATCATGCAATACGCTCCGATGGAATGCCTATTTTTTTATGAGATCGATAATTGTCACTTCCGGCGGTGAGAAGAACCTGACCGGCGGCCCCCAGGTCCCCGTGCCCCTGCTGGAGTAAAGCCGGGAACATTCAGGCAATTCGTACAACCCTGAATCGAGCGGGAAAAACAGCCTTGTGATCAGCCGGAACGGGAAGATCTGTCCCCTGTGGGTGTGCCCCGATAACTGCAGGTCGAACATGCCGAGCGTGGACCTGTTCACGGCGGGCCTGTGTTTGAGGAACACAGTAAATTCCGGCGTACCGCGCGCGAGCACCTGCCTGTCGATGGAGTTGTCGGGCATAAGGCCGCCTGCCTCGCCCCTGTCGTCCACCCCCGCTATCCGGACCGCCCCGGGTATGGTGAAACATTCCTGCCGGAGGACCTTGAATCCGGCCTCGCGCGTCACGGCCAGGGCCCTTTCGATACCGGCATAGAATTCATGGTTGCCGGTCACGGCAAATTTGCCGAGCGGCGGGTTGACCTCTTTGAGCATTGCGATTGACCTGCGCAGGGTGGGCGAATCGCCGTCGATCAGATCGCCTGTGGAAATCAGGATGTCGGGCCGGGCCTCCGCGACGATGCTCAGTATTTTTTCCAGCCTCCGCGGGCCGACAATAAGGCCCAGATGAATATCGGAGATCTGGACTATTCTTATTCGATCGTTCCTGCCGCTCAGCTTGGGGGTTGCGATCGTAACGCTTTCAGCCCGGATATTCTGCGCCTCAAAAAGGCCGTAGACTGAAATCAAGACGGCCGCCGCAAACGGGACAATGAATGCGGCAAAAGCCGGGAGCGAAAGCGGCCCCGGCATCTGCCGGAAGATGTGACGCAGGGACCAGATTGCGAGCCTGTAAAAATCAACTACCAGGGACGAGCAAAAGAACAGGAAAATGAAGCCCATCCAGAAATAGCTCGCGTAACCCAGCCATGTCGCCAGGGCCTGGTCCCGGCTTTCGAGAATCCTGACCAGGAACGGGGAGAAGACCATGAAGGCCATAAATGCGGCCAGTCCCGCTCCGGCCGCAACCGAGAGGGAGAGCCCGTGAAATGCCCTTACGAACGCATAGGCGTTGATACCCCCGTACACCAGGAAGACGATAATTAAAAAAGTGTACACTTAGAGGACCCCGATCTCCTCTCCGATGATCTTGAACGACTTGGGGAATTCCGGTTCAAAGTTAAGATAGTTCAGGAATTTCACTGCCACGGGAAAACTCCGCAGGCGCAGTTTCTCGCTGATCAGGTCGGAAATCTCTTTGTTTTCCATGGTCCCCTCCCGGGCAAGATTCCTATAATGGTTTCTCCGTCCAGCAATCGCATGACTCGCCCTTGTCGTTCGTGATCCTGGACTCCTTGTTGCCGAACTCGAGGTCAACCTGTTTGCCCTCGTAATTCCAGGCCCATTTGCACCAGCCCACTTTCGGGTCAAGTATCCACTGGTCCCCCTCCAGGCGCTGGATTATCACCCTGCCGTCCACCATCTCCTCCACGATAATGGCCTTTTCCGTCATGGCGATTGCCCCTCCATTTGCCCGATAAGGCGTGATTCCAGGATTTCAAGCCTCGTGTCCGCAAGGGTGCTGCACCGGCGGCGCACTTCGCGGGCCTCTTCGATCAGGCATGCCAGCGATTCCTTCTCAATTCCGGAAATGTTGTCCTGTTTCGCGCTTTTTGAAGCCAGGGCCAGGACGGCGAAGGTGTAGAGACTTATTGAAGTAATGCGCCTGAGCAGGTATTCCCTTTCGGCCGCTTTCTCCCCGTAAACAAGCAGTGAAAGGAGCAGCATGCGGCGGATGGTCTGGGAGTTCGCCCCGGCCAGGAGAAAGGCCTGGCGGACCAGGGGCTCGTTGTGGTCCGCTTTCCAGCCCGGAGGCTTGTAGCTTGACAGGAACTCTTTCAAAATAAAGGCAATTCTGCCCATTCCTTTAAGGGCCCGGAGCTCCTTCCCCAGGCGGCGCAGTCCCAGGAGGGCCGGGTACATGGAATGGATTTCCGTCGTCCCCTCGAAAATTGTCGTCACCCGGAAATCCCTCATCCTCTTCTCATACGGCTGCGTCGTGAGATAACCCGAACCGCCTGCCACCTGGAGGGCGTCATAAACCGCTTTCCAGGCCCTGGTCGTCCCGTAGAGCTTGCAGTGGGACGTCTCGATTGCCGTCTCCCGGAGCGGGTCGTCCGAGAGGATGGAAGCGGCAAGTTCGTTCATCGCGCTCATCGCGTCGGCGTTGACCCTCGTCCTGGCAATTTTTTCCTGGACGAGCTGGTAATGCCGGATGGGCTTACCGAACTGGACCCTTGACCCGGCGCGCTTCCACATATCCGCAAGGCCCTGTTCCATCGCCCCGATGGAAGCCGCCCCCAATCCGAGCCTGCCGTAATTGAGGACCATCATGGCGAGGCGGAAACCATCCCCGGGAGCGCCGATCACGTTTTCAATCGGGACCTTCACGTTCTTGAACTGGATGGATGCCGTCGAGCTGGCCTTCAAGCCCATCTTCGGCATGTCGGCGCCGATCTTGACGCCTTCCCAGGCTGTTTCCACGATGAAGGCGATGAGCCTGCCCGGCTGGTCGAGGCGCGCGAACACGGTGAGGCCCCCGGCGTAATTCGCGTTTGTGATGTATGTCTTGGTGCCGTTGAGGATGTAATGGGAGCCGTCCGGAGAGATTGATGCCTGCGTCGTTATGCTCTTCGCATCAGAGCCCGTCAGCGGCTCCGTGAGGGCATAGGAAAAAATCATTTCCCCCGAGGCGGCTCGCGGCAGGTACCTGCTTTTCTGCTCCGGGGTCCCGAACAGCTCGATGCCCCTGATGCCGATGGATAAATGAGCGACAAAGACGAGGGCCGGCGACATGTCGATCCGGGAGACTTCCTCAATCACTTTGAGGTACTCGAAAAGGGAAAATCCGAGACCCCCGTGTTCCCCGGGCACTGAAATCCCGAACAGGCCGGATTTTTTCATCCCGGCGAGCATCTCTGCGGGGATCCTTCCGGACTCCTCGATCGATGCCACGGGGAACTTCTGCAGCAGCTCGCGGTACTTCTGCACGAGGTCCCGCGCCCTGCTGAAATCATGTTTTTGCGCAAAAGCATTGTAAATGCCGGGGTCAAGCTCGCCGCGATATATTTGCTCCATCATTCCGGAAGGCATAATTCACTCCTTTCGGGGCCTTTTTGTTTCGCAGTTGATGCCCCTGCCTGCCATTGCGGGCCCGAAGCAGCGGTTGTCGGAGACGCATTCAGAGGGGCGGAGGTCCCCGGATTTCCAGCGTTTCACAATCCCGGGCTCGCAGATGAACGCCCTGCTCATGGAAACGAAATCGGCGGTACCGTTCTTAATCAGGCCGCGGGCCGTGGCGAATGACCGGATGCCCCCCACTAATATCAGGGGAAGCGGCACTTCTTTTTTGAAGGCCTCCGCCGCATCGCGGAAATAGGCCTCTTTTTCGGGCGAGTCTATTTTTGAGCGCGAGGGGCTCAGCTTCCCCGAAATGATGGTGCCTCCGCTGAGCTCGATCGCGTCAACGCCCGCTCCGGCAAGCATCCTTCCCACCCTGAGGGAATCTTCCAGGGTAAGGCCGTTTTCCACATCGTCCCGGGAATTGAGTTTGACGATCACGGGATAATCCCGGCCGAGAATTTTGCGGATTCCGGAAACGATCTCAAGCAGGCAACGGGCGCGGTTTTCGATAGGCCCGCCGTACTCGTCGGTGCGGCGGTTGAATGCCGGGGAGAGGAACTGGCTTAACAGGTAACCGTGCGCCGCGTGGACCTGGACGGCATCGAAGCCGGCATCCCTCGCCCGCAGAGCGGCGGCGCAGAATGCGTTCACCAGGCAAGCAATATCCTCTTTGGTCGCCTCCCGGACCGGGCTTTTCGTGAATCCTTCCACGGCGGAAACGGCCAGGGCTGGTTCGCCCGTTTCCATTGTGAATGCGAATATTCCCGCATGGGCCAGCTGTAGCGCGATTTTCCCTATTTCCTTGTGGACGGAGGCGGTCAGGGGCTCGAGCGTTTTTGCCATGACGTCGCTGTGGATGGCCAGCTGGCGGCCCGTCGCCCGGCCCTCCGGGGAGATAAACGTGTGGGAACTGATTATCAGCCCGACCCCTCCGCGGGCCAGCTCCGTGATGATCTTGATTACCTCGGGAGTGCAGGACCCGTCGGGGGCGGCGAGCCCTTCCCAGGTGGCCGAGCGTACAAAGCGGTTACGAAGTTCGAGCTTGTTGATGAAGGCGGGTGCAAATATGTCCGGCATACTCACTCCTTCGCAGCTTATGATACTTGTCAGTACTTTGTCTTGAAAACCTGCTTTTGTAAATGGTTTTTTAAGAGTTATATCAAGATGCTAGAGGTTTCTGTCCCGGAACTCTATCCAGAACCATGGCCAGACCATGGCCGGACCACGGCCGGACTATAGCGCTTCAGCAACAACTTTCGTGTAGGTTAAAAACCCCATGGGTCGTTTATGAACATCTGGATTTTAAATAAATAATCTGATATTTGAATCTCCATCAAATGATTAAATGCAGTTGATCAAAAAAGGTCCAAACGATGAAATTTTCAGCATTTTCCCTGGCCGTAATAATGCTCTTTATTGCCTCGACACTCGAAACAAGAGCGGAAGGGATTTCTCATCTGGTAAAGAGCGGCATCATCAAAAGGGTTGACCCGGTTGCCCGGGACTTAATGAGGGGCTATTTGAATGACTCCGATTCCTATAATTCAGCCGAATGCCTGGAATATGGGAAAAAGACCCGGCAATCTGAAGAATCTTTAATGTTCTGCAAAACTTATTTTAAAAGCACATACGGCTTGACTGATTTGTCGGCTATGTTTGTTTATCAAACAGCGAGTGAATTAAAGTATTCCGCCGAATTAAGAAATGTCCTTCTGAATTACCTTTTGAACGGCAAGAAATATGATGTCGACGGCTGCAACCAGGCGTGGAAAGACCGCATAAACAGCAGGCGTAAAGACAGCGGGACAAAGAAAAACCCCATTCATCAAGTATCGGAGGAGATGTGCGAACAATTGTTCCAGCCTTGAAGATGAACGCGAAACCTTGAAACCCGGACAGGCGAGGGATCCGATATGACCGTCGCCACGATTTAATAAGCATCGGAATTTTGCTGCCGTTGCCGGCAGGATTAAAATATTTTACAACCCATTTCTCAGACATTTTTTTGCGATTAAAGCGCATTTACTGAATCAGGCATCTCATCCCGGTGCCCGGAAATTTTTTACCGCATTCTTTCAATACCCTCACTTTTTTTAAACAAGGAAAATTTCTCTCTTGACATCTAATTGATGAAAATATAAGTTGTCCATCATTTGATTGAATCAAACAATCTAATGTCCTGAAATCCGGAGAGCTCAATGGGTTCGGATATGTTTAAAAGAGATTATCGGGATCATCATTTTGTTTGGCCGGCCCCGGATACCAGCGATATAAGACCGTTCTGCCCTGGTCATTGATGAGCAGGGCTTTAAAATCGGGAGGTCACTATGGAGAAGCTCTTTTTTGAAGATTATTTTGTCGGCGAAAAGCTCGTATCGCCGGGCAGGACCATAACCGAAGCGGACATTGTCATGTTTTCAGCCTTTACGGGCGACTGGCACCCGCTGCACACGGACGTTGAGTACGCCCGTAAGACGCCTTTCAAGGAAAGGATAGCCCACGGCATGCTGAGCCTGTGCATCGGCAGCGCCCTGCCTTTCCGGCTCGGAATGTATGTGGCGCTTCCCAAGTCCTTCATAGCTTTCTATGGAATGGATTCCGTTCGCTTCGTCGGCCCCGTAAAGATCGGAGACACTATTCACTGCGAAGTGGAAATCATGGAACTCAGTGAAAAGGACCAGGCCAGGGGCGTCATAGTTGCGAAAAATTGCATCCGGAACCAGAGAGACGAAGACATAATTGTTTACATTACCAGGGCGCTGGTCGGGAGGAGGCCGGCCTGATGCCTGCGGCGGGAGAGAACAGATTTTATATGTGAACTGGGCAAAACGTTCCGTCGAATTCCCGGGCCTGCTCGGCGCGAGGCTGCGGGCCCGTTCCGGCCGGTCCTCGCCTTACAGGGGCGTGGGGGATTGTGTTTACATCGACCTTGCGAAAATGTTCTTTGCCGTTGCGGACAGTCCGGAAAGGAACACGAGAGCTTCGTATAATTTTGTGATGCGGTTTGCGGAATTCATGGAAGAAGTCGACAGCATATCGGCCGGGAATATCTACTCCGAACGAGATATTAATCTGATCAAAGATGAGCTGGAGAGGAGTTCAGCCAAAATCCTCGAGTCGGTCCCTTTCAGGGAAAACTCGACTTTCACGGGCCTGTGCGTTTTCAAGTCTGAAAAGGGGCCGATGGGCATCCTGTTCCATTCCGGCGACAGTTTTCTCCTGGAATGCGATCTGGAAACGAAACACGTGCGTTGCTGCACCCGCAGCAATTTCCTCATGATCGGCAGGACCAGGTCTTTTCCCCAATTGGAGGTCGTCAACATGGCGGAGTCCAAGCGCTATCTCCTCGGAACAGACGGTTTTTCCTGTCTGGAGCTTCCGGGACAGAGAGATGATTTCCTTATGGGACTTTTTGAAACACAAGGCGTCGAGATGATTGCCGATTTTCTTGTTGACAATTTCGCAGGCAGTAACGCCGGAGACGACATCGCCTTGTTGAGCCTCGACCCGGCAAAGCTGCTCCTGTATTCGGGCGGCAGGACCAGATTGGTCATGGGAGGGACGAGCTCCCGTGAGGAAGAAAAAATCCAATTGCCCTATTTATCCGGGGATTACTCGGATTGGTATGAGCCGTACGGCAGTTTCAGTCTGCAAAGCTCCGAGCGGCTGAGGTAAGGCCCGGACTATGGAATAAGCACTTCCCCGACGGGACAGCGCTTGCGGCAGAAAATGAATGACCAGGGAGGACGTTTCTGTGGAAGTAAATAAAATCATGGTTATGGGCTCCGGTACGATGGGGCACGGCATTGCCCAGGCCGCGATATTCGGCGGGTTTGAAGTCGTTCTTTACGATGTCGGACAGCAGTTCCTGGACAGGGCTTTGGGGAAAATAAAAGACAATGTCGAAAAGAGGTTTGTCGCCAGGGGAAAAATAACTGCCCTGGAGGGCAATGAAATCCTGGGCAGGCTCAGCACCAGCGTCGATCTGCAGTCCGCGGCGGACGCCGACTTCGTTATAGAAGCCGCACCCGAAAAACTGGAATTGAAACAGGAAATATTCGCCGGCCTGGACAAGGTCTGCCGCCCGCAGACAATATTGGCCACGAACACGTCTGTCCTGCCGGTGACCGCCATTGCGGGTGCAACCGGGCGCAAGGACAAGGTAGTAGGCACCCATTTCTTTAACCCCGCAGCTGTAATGAAGCTTGTGGAAATAGTCACGCCAATCGGGGTTGCCGAATCCACGGTTGAAACGGCCGCCAGGGTTTTAAAACAGATGGGAAAAGTGCCGGTGCGCGCGAAAGATATTCCCGGGTTCATAGTAAACCGCCTGCTGGGCCCGCTCTACATGGAAGCGGCGCAGATGGTGCTCGAAGGCAGCGCCACGGCGGAGGATATTGATCAGGCCATGCGCCTGGGCGCAGGCCACCCGATGGGCCCGTGCGAGCTCGCTGATTTCGGCGGATTCGACGTCATCCAAATGGCCCAGGATGCAGTTTTTAATTACACCCATAAGGAAACAGACCGGCTTAACATTCTATACCGCAAGATGCTCGAGGCCGGGCGCCTCGGGGCGAAGAACGGGAAAGGCTTCTACGACTATCTCCCGGACGGGACCAAGCGGCCTTTCAAGGTTTTCTAATTATCGAGAAAGCAAGGAGATACCTGCATGGAATACCAGGATATCATTTTCAGCAAGGATGAAGGCGTGGCGACCATTGCCGTGAACAGGCCGGAAGTCCTGAACGCGATCCGCTTTAAGACAATGCTCGAAATCCAGAATGCCCTCGATGTCTGTGCATCCGACGACTCCATCAGGGTCCTGGTCCTGACCGGCACCGGCGAAAAGGCGTTTGTGGCCGGAGGGGACATATCCATCATGGCCAAAGCCTCCGGCTACGTTGACATGATTCATGAACTTCCCGCCGGCCAGCAGATCTGCGCCAACATTGAAAATTTCCGCAAACCCGTGATTGCAAGGATAAACGGGATCGCCCTGGGCGGCGGCACGGAACTGGCGTGCTGCTGCGATATCAGGGTTGCGGCGGATACGGCCATTATGGGCGTCCCGGAAATCAACCTGGGCATCATCCCCGGGTACGGCGGGACCCAGCGGCTTCCCAGGCTGGTCGGAATGGGAATGGCCAAGAGGATGGTGCTCACGGGCGAGCACATTTCCGCCCAGGAAGCTTTCCGGATCGGACTGGTTGACCAGCTTGTGCCCAAGGCCGGGCTGGACGAAGCCGTGCAAAAACTTTGCAAACGGATTGCATCCAAGAGCCCGATCGCCCTTTCGATGGGCAAGGAAGCAATAAATAACGGAATGCAAACGGACATAAAGACGGCAATGGGGATAGAGGCGCGCTGCTTCTGCATGTGCTTCGGTTCGGAAGACCGGATTGAAGGCATGAAGGCGTTTATGGAAAAGCGCAAACCCGAATTCAAAGGGCGCTGAAAGCCCCCGGCTACTGAAAATAAGAGGTTGAGCGGATCTGAAGGAGGAGAAGAAGTGGAACGAGTGGCAATTGTCGGCATCGCGCAGACGCAGTTCAAACGCAAACGTCCGGACGTCAACTATGCCGAGATGAGCTACGAAGTGATCGAGCGGG
>JBDKTK010000099.1:0-14176 GCA_039680225.1 Syntrophaceae bacterium | reverse complement strand
CGAAAACGCATTCATGCCTTTACAGGAACAGAGTGCGGCAAGTATTGCCATAAATAACAGTAATCTTAAAATCGCCGTCTTCATGAGTTTTCTCCCAAGCTCATTAATACTTTTTCCATTACATCGCCGGCCCCGGCATTGACCAGGATGTCGGCCTGCAGGTCATGGGATGTCGTGCTCGCGTTGATAATAACGAGCTTTGCCCCGCCCTCCTTCGCGTACGCCGGCATGTATGCTGCCGGATACACGGCGAGCGAAGACCCGATCACGATGAAGAGGTCGCAGACCTTTGAACGTTTTGTAGCCTCATAAAGGACCTCGGCAGGGAGCGATTCCCCGAAAAATACGACATCGGGCTTGAGCATGCCGGCACAGGTTTCACACTCCGGCTCATCGCCGTTTTCGAGCTGTTTCAGAGCCTGCTCCATGGGGAAAACGGCCCCGCAGGCCAGGCACTTGGCCCGGTTCATGTTTCCGTGCAGTTCGAAAACCCTGTCGGGGGAATTCCCCGCTTTCTGGTGCAGGTTGTCGATATTCTGGGTGATGACGCAATCGAGCTTGCCCATTCTCTCCAGCTCTGCGATTGCAAGGTGGGCGCGGTTGGGCTCAGCCTTCGACAGGAGCCCGCTTTCCACGAGGATTCTCCATTGTTTCCTGCGCGTCTCGGAGTTGCTCAGGAACTTGTAGATCGTAAAATCTTCCGGGTCGAATTTTGTCCAGATGCCGCCGGGGCTGCGGAAATCGGGGATGCCCGATTCGGTGCTGACCCCAGCTCCCGTGAATACCACGACCCGCTTCGCTTCCCGGATGCCTGCCGCAATGTCCTTTATCCCCTGGTCAATCACTAGTTGATACATAAGGGACCTTTCCTGTTCATTTCGGTTCGGGGTAATTTATCACAAAACAGGGAGATTAAAAACCATTACGGAAACAGGGCTTGATAAGGCATGGATTGTTGAACAGACCCGCTCGCATGACGCGCTTTTCAGAATTTGTCATACCCTCTATGTTGAAAAGCGGGAATGACGAGCCTGATCAGGATGCATTTTTCAGGATTTCCAGGGAGTTGTTTATTTTCCGGCATCCTTTGAACTTTTTCTGATAGCCTGCATCAGGAAGGGAGGCGGGAATGGTCAATAATATCCTCGCGGGTTTTGTCGTCGCGGCGCATTTTGCCTGGATACTGTTCCTCATCCTCGGCCTGCCCGTGCTGGCGGCTTTCAACATGCGCCGTATGCGAATATTCCACTTTGCGGCCCTGGCCGGGACGGTCATCATGCAGGCGACAGGGACCGTCTGCCCGCTCACTTACCTGGAAGCCGCCCTGAGTTCCGGCGGACACGGCTCGGTCTACCCCGGCCAGTTCATAACGGAGTGCCTGGAATCCCTCATTTACGTCGACGAATTCACACTCAAGAAGGTCCAGGCCCTGACGATTTTATTCCTTGCCGCAACCGCCCTGTCCTTTTTCTTCCGGCCCCTGAGAAAAAAGAAAAGCCCGGCCAGTGCCTGATCAAAGGATACCCGCCGTTGCCGACAGGAACAGGGCGACCACGATCACCTGGATTATCCAGCCGACAATGCAGACGCCGAGCGCCCGCAGCGTGCTAGTGTAATCCAGCGCCTGCCGGACGGCAACGACCATCGCCGCGAGCATCCAGACGGAAGCTATGAAAAATACGAGCGGGGCCAGGCCGGGGATCACCCCTATGATGCGCACGATACCGGGGGCGCTGGCAAATCCTATTGTCCTGAGCATCTCCCGGAAGTCCGTTTGCGTGGAGGGCTGCGGAAACATTTTTGCGCCGATGTAATATGTCAGGTAGGCCCAGATGACCCACCCCACAAGGGCGGCGGCGGTCCCCACAAAAATCCCCCCCAGGCCGACTTCGCTCAGAGACCCTACACCCGCGGCAACACTGGAGAGGACCACCACCCAGAAAGACTGGCCGAGCGCGGCGGTGTCATGTTCCACTTCCTCGTAAGTGTTTGCATTGAGTTTGGCCGCGTTATAAACGCGCGCGGAAAATGCAGCCATAAAGCCTCCTGTCACAGTTCTTTGTTTATATGGTAGTGAAAACCGGGATATGAATCACCTGCTTTTTTCAGTAATTCTCGCGGCCTGATCCCTTATCTTTTTTAAGAATAGGGCTTGACACCGGTTGTCTTTTTTCTATATTGACCTGTAAACCATCAGGAAAATTTCAGATTTCAGATGTGAGATTTCAAATTAAAAAAGGATTTTTTAAATGACAATACAGAGCCGCATCCTGAAAATAGCCGAAGATGCCCGGACCGCCTCGCGGCGGCTGGCGGGCATTCCATCCAGGGTAAAAGACGCCGCCCTCCTGGACATGTCCGAAGGACTGATCAAAAATTCGGGATTCCTGATCAGCGAAAACAAAAAAGACCTGGAATGCGCGAAAGGCAGCATCTCACCGGCAATGATGGACCGGCTGACCCTTAAAGAAGCCACGATCGAGGGCATGGCAAAAGGCATAAAAGAGGTCGCCTCTCTTCCCGACCCGGTAGGCAGGGTCACCTCAATGTGGCGCCGGCCCAACGGCCTGCTGGTCGGCCGGATGAGGATACCGCTCGGGGTGATCGGCATCATCTACGAGGCGCGCCCCAACGTGACCGCGGATGCGGCCGCCCTGTGCCTCAAATCGGGAAACGCGGTAATACTGAGGGGCGGCTCGGAGGCCATCAATTCCAATCTCGCGATAGGCTCGGTCCTCCAGGAGGCCCTCCGGAAGAACGGCATACCCGAAACCGCGGTCCAGGTCGTCCCGATGACGGACAGGGAGGCGGTCTATGCGATGCTCCAGCTTGACGAGCACATCGACCTCATCATCCCGCGCGGCGGCGAGGACCTGATCAGGGCTGTCGTGGCCCAGTCGAAGATCCCCGTCATCAAGCATTACAAGGGCGTCTGCCATATCTTTGTCGATGCCGACGCCGACCTCGACAAGGCGGAAACCATCTGCATCAACGCCAAGGTCCAGCGGCCCGGGGTCTGCAACGCCATGGAGTCGCTGCTGATCCATAAGGATATTGCCGATAAATTTCTGCCCGGTCTCGCTGAGAAATACCGGACTGCCGGGGTCACGCTCAAAGGCTGCGAGAACTCGCGCCGGATCGTCCCCGACATGAAGGAAGCCTGCGAGGCGGACTGGTTCGAGGAGTACCTCGACCTGGTCCTCTCGGTCAAAATCGTGGACGGGATAGACGAGGCGATTGAGCACATAGAGAAGTACGGGTCCCTGCACACGGAATCAATAATCACCCGGGATTACCAGAACGCGCAGCGGTTCCTCAATGAAGTGAACTCATCCACCGTCCTCGTGAACGCTTCCACCCGGTTCAGCGACGGCTTTGAACTGGGGCTGGGGGCGGAGATCGGCATCAGCACCACGAAGCTGCATGCCTACGGCCCGATGGGGGTCGAGGAGCTTACCACCACGAAATTCATCGTTTACGGCAACGGGCAGATCCGCACATGAAATGGGGGCTGCTGGGCGGCACATTCGATCCCATCCATTTCGGGCACCTGCGCTCCGGCCAGGAAGTCCTGGAAATGCTCGGCCTTGACAGGATCATGGTCATACCTTCGTATATCCCGCCTTTCAAAAGCCACCTCAAGCTGACGCCGTTCGAGCACCGCCTGAACATGGCGCGGATTGCCGCCGGCCCCAATCCCCGCTTCACGGTTTCCGATATCGAGTCGCGCGAAGGGATCTCCTACTCGGTCGACACTGTCCGCAGGTTGAAGGAAATGCACGGGAAAGTCCTCGAACCCTATTTCATCATGGGACAGGACGCGTTTCGCGACATAACAGGATGGAAGGACTGGGAGGACCTGCTCGGGTCCTGCAATTTCGTAATAACCACGCGGCCGGGCTGCGAGTGCGGGTGCCCGGAAACGGCGCTCCCGCCCGGGTTTGCCGCAAATTTCGTCTATGACGAGAGCGCTGATGGGTTCAAAGGCCCTTCCGGTTATTCTCTTTATTTCCGGAAGATCAGCTTTCTCGATATTTCCTCCACGGATATCCGCGAACGCCGCGGCCGCGGCCTCTCCATAAGGTACCTCCTGCCTGACAGGGTGATCAGGTACATCGAGGAGAATGGGTTGTACTCCTGAAGATTTCAAATTTCAGATTTCAAAATTGTTTTGATCTGAGATTTCAAATTTGAAATCTGAAATCTTTTTCAGTTGACCTGCCCGCGATAATTCTCAAAAATAATCCATGGACATCGAAACAGCCCTGCAGGCGCTCGGGACCCTCGACGGCCTGGACCCGAAACTGCGGGCCGCATTCCTGCCGGGACAGGATTTTGAAATCATGAAAAGTCCGAAGCCGGGCGACTGGCTGGCAGAACATTTCGAACCCGGCCAGACGTTCAGGGACTTCAAAAACGAGAAATGGAACAGGCCCGACCCTGTCCGGCGCAAAATTTCCCTGCTTCCCATTGAATCCGTCCCGGGGTGGGAGGTATGGCCTTCCCTTAATTCCCTGAAGGCATTTACCCGCACATACTTTTCGATGGAAACAGAAGTCCTGCCCACCTTGTCATTACAGGGGATACCGGTGACAAGCAGGATAAACAGGCAATCAGGCAGGATCCAGCTCCTTACCGGGGACCTTCTGGAAATGCTCGCCAGGAGGCTGCCGCCGGACGCCTTCTGCCTGCTCGGCATCAGCATGGACGACCTCTACCCGGACCCCTTCTGGAACTTCGTCTTCGGCGAGGCATCCCTCAAGGGGCGGATAGGAGTATACAGCTTTGCCCGTTATGATCCGGCTTTCTACGGAGAGGGCATATCGCGGGACATGCCGAAGCTGCTCCTGAAGCGGTGCTGCAAGGTCCTCGCCCATGAGACGGGCCACATGTTCGGGATAAAGCACTGCATTTATTTCCGCTGCGTCATGAACGGGTCCAACAGCCTGAGCGAAAGCGACAGAAGGCCTTTCAATCTATGTCCGATCTGCCTGCGCAAGCTTCACCACAGCATCGGTTTTGAAATCAGGGAACGCTACCGGGCCCTCGCCGACTTTTTCGAGGACGAGGAATTTGAGACGGAAGCGCAGTGGATGAGGACGAGGCTGGGAAATAGTGATTAAACTGCGCGGGAAAAAGAAAGAGTCTTTCTATTTTGTCCCCCTCTGGAGGGGGCCGGGGGGAGGTAAAAATGACCACCCCTGCACCCCCGCCAGCGGGGGACAATCCAGGTTCGATTATGCCTTGTTCGATTGGGCCTGATCGTCCGCGAACAGGACGCCCCTGAGGCACTTGCCGGTGAGGGACTGATCGGAAAGGGCAACCTCCTCGGGGGTGCCCGAGGCAACTATCCTGCCCCCTCCCCAGCCGCCTTCCGGCCCCATGTCGATGATATGGTCGGCACATTTAATAAGATCAAGGTTGTGCTCGATAACAACTACCGTGTTCCCCAACTCGACAAGCCTCATGAGCACGTCGAGAAGTTTCCGGATATCGGAGAAGTGCAGGCCGATCGTGGGCTCGTCAAGGATGTAGAGGGTGTTGCCTTTCATCTTCTTGCCCAGTTCGCGGGCGAGCTTTATCCTCTGCGCCTCGCCGCCGGAGAGGGTAGTCGCCGACTGGCCGAGCTTGATATAGCCGAGGCCCGTTTCATAGAGCAGCTGCAGTTTGGATTTCAGCAGCGGAATGCCTTCAAAAAAGGGCAGCGCCTGGCTCACCGTCATATCAAGGACGTCCGCAATGCTCTTGCCCTTGTAGAGGATATCCAGCGTGTCCCGGTTGAAGCGCTTGCCGTGGCAGACATCGCACGTGATATAGACGTCCGGCAGAAAATGCATTTCGATCTGAATGAGGCCGTCGCCCTTGCAGGCCTCGCACCGGCCGCCCTTCACGTTGAAGCTGAAGCGGCCCGACTTGTACCCGCGCGCCCGCGATTCGGGGAGCATCGCGAAAAGGTCGCGGATGTGGTTGTAAGCCCCGGTGTACGTCGCCGGGTTGGAGCGCGGCGTCCGGCCGATCGGCTGCTGGTCCATGACGATGACGCGTTCGATCCCGCCCAGGTCCCTGATCTGCTTTATCTTGCCGGCCTTTCCCCGGTAGCGGTAAAACCGCCGCGCCAGGACCTTGTAAAGCGTCTCGATCACAAACGTGCTCTTGCCGGAGCCTGAGACGCCCGTCACGCATGTAAACAGGCCGACCGGCACTTTGATGTCCACGTTTTTCAGATTGTTCTCGCAGGCCCCCAGCATAGTGATGTACCGGTCGGGGGCGGGCCTCCTCTGTTCCGGAAGGGGTATGCTCAGCCGGCCGGATAAATACTTGCCGGTATCCGAATTGCCGTTTTCGCAGATCTGGCGGGGAGTCCCCTCGAACACAATATTCCCTCCGTTGATCCCCGCGCCCGGGCCCATGTCGATTATATAATCGGAGCGGAGCATCATCTCGGGGTCGTGCTCTACGAGAAGAACGGTATTGCCCATGTCGCGCAAGCGCTGCAGAGTTTTCAGGAGCCGCCCGCTGTCGCGCGGGTGCAGCCCGATCGTGGGTTCGTCGAGGACGTAAAGCACCCCGACCAGGCCGGAGCCGATCTGGGTCGCAAGCCTGATGCGCTGCCACTCGCCCCCGGAAAGGGTGCTGGATGTGCGGTCCAGGCTGAGATAGTCCATCCCCACGTCGAGCAGAAATTTGAGTCTCGCCCTGATCTCGCGCAATATGTCCCGGGAGATGACTTCCTCTGTGCCGGAGAGGGGAAGCGAGTCGAAGAAATCCATCGAATCCCGGATGGAGAGCCGGCATACTTCGGCGATGTTCTTTTCGTTCAAGGTCACTGCCAGCGATTCCGGCTTGAGCCGCGTCCCCTTGCACGTCGGGCATTCCCTGATGTTCATGAAGCGGACGAGTTCGGAGCGGATCTCGTTGGAGGCCGTTTCCCTGTAACGCCTGTCGAGACTCTTTATTACGCCCTCAAAGGGCCGCGAATAGAAATGGCGCCGCCCGTCCTTGTCGAAGTAGAACTTGATCTCTTCCTCTCCCGACCCGTACAGCAGCACCCGCTTGATCTCCTCCGGGATCTGGTTGAAGGGCACATTTATATCGAAGCCGTAATGGCTGGAGAGCGATTCCAGCATCTGGTAGAAGTGGATCGAGTTGCGCCTCTCCCACGGCGCGATCGCGCCCTCCCTGATCGACAGGTTGGGGTCCGGGACGACCAGGTCTTCGTCGAAGTACATCCTGGTGCCGAGCCCCGAGCAGTCCGGGCAGGCGCCGTAAGGGCTGTTGAAGGAAAAAATACGCGGCGCGAGGTCGGCAAACCCGATGCCGCAGAACTTGCAGGCATATCGTTCGCTGAAAAGAAATTCCTCAGCGCCTTTCTGCTCCGAACCGGCCTGCTCCACGTTCACGAGACCGTCCGAGAGCCGCAGCGCTATCTCCAGCGAATCCCGGAGCCTCTGGCGGACGCCCTCTTTAACGATCAGGCGGTCGACCACCACGTCGATGTTGTGCCTCTTGTTCTTGTCCAACGTGATTTCTTCGCCCAGGTCGCGCATCTCACCGTCGACGCGCACGCGGACGTAGCCTTCCTTGCGCAGTTTCCTGAGCTCCTTCTGGAACTCGCCGCGCTTGCCGCTGACCAGCGGAGAAAGCAGGTTGATGCGGGTCCCTTCCGGCATCGCCAGGACCTGGTCGATCATGCCGTCGACCGTCTGGGATTTTATTTCCCGTCCGCACTCGTAACAGTGCGGGAGGCCGATGCGGGCAAAGAGCAGGCGCAGGTAATCGTATATTTCCGTAACGGTCCCTACGGTGGAGCGGGGGTTCTGGGTCGCCGCCCGCTGCTCGATGGCAATGGCGGGAGAGAGGCCCTCGATGGACTCCACCTCGGGCTTGTCCATCTGGCCGATGAACTGCCGCGCATAAGTCGAGAGGGACTCCATGTAACGCCTCTGCCCTTCGGCGAATATCGTATCGAAGGCGAGCGAAGATTTTCCGGAGCCGCTTACTCCCGTGATTATGACAAGCTTGTCCCGGGGAATATCGACATTGATATTCTTGAGGTTGTGCTGGGACGCGCCTTTTACTCTTATGTATTCCATCGCTGTTTTTCTATTTGTCTAAAGATCACAATGGTACGGTCATTTCGACAAGCTCAATGACCGGTTGTGTCCCCCTTTAAAGTCTGATCTCCACATGCGATCTTTTTCGCAGCTCGCCGATCCACTCTTCAAATTTCTTTTCCGATTTCTCCCTGGACAGCTCTTCGATAATTTCCTGCCGCACGGATTCCAAGGTTTTTATACCGGCGCCCCTCTTATCGAGGATCTGGATTATGTGGTACCCCGCCGGGGATTCAATGATGCCGCTCATTTCGCCGACTTTCAGGCTGAAGGCCGCCTCTTCGACGGGCTGCAACATGGAGCCTTTCTCCACGAACCCGAGTTCCCCGCCGAGCCCCGGCGAATACTTGGCGGCAAGGTCCTCAAATTTTTCCCCCGATTTGATCCTGGACAGGATGAATTCCATTTCCGCCCTGACTTCCCGCTTCTTTTCCGCGGTCGCATTGGACGGGCACAGGATAAGTATCTGCCTGAGTTTGACAGCCACCCTTCCCTCGTATTCCTGGCGGTGCAGCTTGTAATATTCGCCTATCTCCTGCTCGGTGACCATTATCTTCGAGCGGATCTCACGGTTGGCAATCCGGCCCCTCATGAGGTGCGCCTTCGCTTCCTCTTTATATGACTCGAGGGAAAGCCCGTCCCTGGCGAGCAGGTTCTTAAACTCGTCCATGCTGACATTCCTTTTTTTCAGCATCTCGCTTATCATCGAGTTTACCTCTTCGTCCTTGATCGTGACGCCCAGGCGCTTTGCTTCCTGCTTGATCAGGATCTGGTCGACCATCCTGTTCAGGACGGTCTTCCTCGTCTCTTCCAGCAGGCGGCTTTTGTCCTTGCCGGTGTATCCCTTCTCGATCCGCTCCTTAAACGGCTCGGCCTGCTCATTGAGTTCGGAAAGCGTTATAATTTCGTTGTTAACGACAGCCACGATTTTATCGACAATCTCAGCATGCGCCTGGATTCCCCAAACGGCAAAAAGGGCCAGCGCGAGCGGGACTACGAAAAATTTTTTCATACACCTACCTCGGTTCTTTATGCCTTTGCAGGCTTGTTCAAAGCCTCTTCGTTGATGACGATCTTTGAATCGGCCCTCAGCCGGTCAAGCCAATTCCTGTATGCCGCATCTTCCTTCTGTTTTTTCAGGTCCGCGATAACGCGCGCCTTCACGGCGGGGAAATCGGCTCTCCCCGCTTTTTCCTTCTTTTCCAGTTTGAAAATGTGAAAGCCGTAAGGGCTTTCGACTATGCCGCTGATCTGGCCGGGCCGGAGTTTGAACACCTCCGCATCCATATTTTCCGGCAGGACGCCCCTGGAAAAATACCCCATGTCCCCGCCCCGCGAGCTTTCCGGGCCCGAAGAGACCTCTTTCGCCAGGGCCGCGAAATCCGCCCCCGCCTTCAACCTTTTCAGGGCCTCCTCTGCCATGGCCCTGTCCTGCAGCAATATCTGGCTCAGCCGCACCCGCTCCTCGGACGTGCGGTATTCCTTGTTCGCCTTGTAGTGCGCCAGCGCCTCGGCATCCGTGACCGTCACGGCGGAGTTGACGTCTTTCTCAACGAGCTTTTCCAGGAGCATCCTTTTCTTCAGGTCCTCTTTCCAGCTGTTAAAATCCTTTGATTTCGGAAAGATCTTTTCCAGACCTTCCGGGTAGTCGGCCTTAATCTCCTCGAGCCTCTTGTTGAGTTCGTCGGTTGAGACGCTCAGGCCGAGCGCCCGGGCCCTGGTCAGCAGGATCTTTTCATCGATCAGCTCGTTGAGGAATTCCTTGCGGATGCGCATTTTATCTTCGCTGCCAAGGGCGGAGGCGTTCTCCATCAGGGCCATCCTGACCTTGAGCCTGTCCTCGAAGTCCTGGATCGGGATCTTTTCGCCGTTCACAATGGCGGCATAATCCCGCCCGAAAACACCGCAGCCCGTCATCCCGATAAGGACGACAAGCAGGCATGATCTGATAAAACGTACTTTAGTCATTGTCATCGAGTTGTCATTTGAGTTTCTTGCCGGCATCGCTCACGCGCTCAGTTCCTGGAGGAGTTCCCTGGCGCTGCTTATGATTTCATCGCCCTTGAGCTGAGGCATCGTCACGGACAGCCTCATGTCGGGGCTGAACTTTACCTTTTTATCACGTCTGCGGGTCAGGCGCACTATTTTCTCCGGGCTCACGGAAGTCTCGTTGCGGAACGAAATCTGGAACTCGTTGCCGTCGTAATCCATCCTTTTACCGGAAATCGCCCGCAGGGTGTTGCGGATATCGATTACCTGCAGAAGGTTCTCGACCTGGTGCGGTATGTATCCGTAGAGATCGGAAAGCTCGTCCCTCAAGGTATCCAGCTCGTCAAGATTGGAAGCCATGGAAATGCGCTTGTAGAGCATGAGCCGGCTGTTCATGTCGGGGAGATAATCCTCGGGAATAAATGCCGGGATGCCCAGCTGGATTTCGGGCCTGACATCCTCTTTCGCCGGCGTTTCGCCCCTGAGTTCCCTGATGGTTTTTTCAATCAATTCGAGATACATCTCGTAGCCGACCGCCGCTATTTGACCGGATTGCAAGACCCCCAGCAGGTTGCCCGCGCCGCGGATTTCCAGGTCGTGGGTGGCGATCTTGAAACCGGAGCCCGGCTCAGTGAATTCCTTGATCACCTCGAGCCTTTTCTGGGCATCGCGCGACAGGACCGCCCCGCCCGGAATGAGCAGGTAAGCGCACGATTTTTCTTTCGAACGCCCCACCCTTCCCCGCAACTGGTAGAGCTGCGACAATCCGAAACGGTCCGCCCTGTTCATGATGATCGTGTTCGCCGAAGGTATGTCTATCCCCGAAGCTATGATGGTCGTGCAAAGCAGTACACTATACTCCCTTTGCACGAATTTCACCATGACCTGCTCGAGCTCCCGGGGCTTCATCTGGCCGTGGGCCACTCCGACCCTCGCTTCCGGCGCGAGTTTCTGCAGGTACCGCTGCATGGGGTAGATGGATTTGACCCGGTCGTGGACGAAATAGACCTGCCCGCCGCGCTTTAGTTCGTTAAGGATCGCTTCCCGGATCACGTCCGAGTCGAATTCCAGGACGTGGGTCCTGATCTCGGAACGGTCCTCCGGGGCCGTGTTGATGACGGAGAGGTCCCTGATGCCCACGAGCGACAGCTCCAGCGTCCTCGGGATGGGTGTCGCCGTCAGCGTGAGGACGTCCACCATCGTCCGGAGTTTCTTCAGCCTTTCCTTGTGCGTCACCCCGAAGCGCTGTTCCTCGTCGATAATCACAAGGCCCAGGTTCTTGAAAGCCACGTCTTTCTGAAGGATCCGGTGCGTCCCGATTATAATGTCAATCGCCCCGGCCGCCAGCTTTTCCGTTATCTCCTTCTGCTCCACCCTGGAGCGGAAACGGTTGAGCGCGGCCACCCGCAGGGGGTATTTCTCGAGGCGGTTCGCAAAGCTCTGGTAGTGCTGCTCGGCAAGGATGGTCGTGGGGACGAGCACCGCGACCTGCTTGCCGTCCATTGCGACCCGGAACGCGGCCCTGATGGCCACCTCGGTCTTCCCGAACCCCGCGTCCCCGCAGATCAGCCTGTCCATGGGTTTCGAGTCCGCAAGGTCCTCGTTGATGTCCTCGATCGCGCGGGCCTGGTCGGGGGTCTCCTCGAATTCAAACGATGAAGAGAACTCCTCGTAATACCTGTCGATCGGCGAAAAAGCGTCCCGTTCCTGGACCTCGCGCGCTGCATAAAGGGCGACAAGCTCTTCGGCGATCTCCTCCACGGACTTGCGCACCCGCTTCTTGGCGTTCTCCCAGGAGTTGCTGCCGAGTTTGTCGAGGTCGGGGTTCTGGCTTTCCGGCCCGATGTACCGCTGGATCTGGTCGAGCCTGTCCACGGGGATGTAAAGCTTGTCCTCTTCCTTGTACTCAAGCAGCAGGAAATCGTTTTCGATATCGCCCAGGCTGAGTTTTTTGAGCCCTTTATAAATGCCTATCCCGTGGTCGATGTGGACGATGAAATCGCCCTCCTTCAGCTCGCTGAACGATTTGAGGAAGAAGCCTTCGCGCGGCGCGCGCGGCTTTCGCCTCGGGACCTTGCGCCCGAAGATTTCCTCTTCGCTCAAAATCGACAGGCCCAGCCCGGGGATTGCAAACCCTTCGGTGATCCTGCCGGTTTTCAGAATCAGCATGCCTCCGTCCTTGCGCGCATGGCGCGCCAGGTCGTCAACAAGGGTCTCGTCATTGATTTTCAGGGGGATGTTGTACCCCAGGAGGATATGGGAGATCCTCTGGAGAGAATCGTCACCGGCGCAGTAGAATACGACCAGGTCGCCCGAGCCGGTGTGCAGGCGCATGTCCTCCACGACCGGCGCCATCAGGCTGTCTTCTCTCGTCATGCGGGAGACTTCCTGCCGCAGGTCTTTGTTGGTGCGGGTCTGGAAATGAATCGTGTCCTCCTGCCCATGCCCCGGCTGCTCCGGTCCGGCAGCCTCGCTCATGCCTACTTCAAGGCTGACCAGGCTGATCGTCTGGAAGCGCCCGTCCGCAATCAGTTCCGAGCAGGAGTGATAATATGATTCCCGCTCGTTGCAGAACCTGCCCTCGCGCTTCGCCCTCTCCAGGAACCGGTCTGCCTCGTTGATGAGTTCGTGCTCGGACCTTGCGACCGCAACAGGGTCGTCTATAATGATAAGCGCCTCGGGGGAGATATAATCGAGGATGGAGCCGAGGGACTCTTCGCCATTGAAAAAGAGCGGGATGAACTGGGGGTGGAAGCTGGGCCCGCCGTTCTCCAGCATTTCGCTGAGGCGCTCCCGCAAGATGCGCGGGACGCCGAGGTCGTTCATCCGGTTGCGGAGGTTTTTGAGGGCGGTCTTTTTCATCTCCTCCGTGACGATCATTTCCCGCGCGGGCGTCAGCTCGAAATCAACGAACTCTTTCAGAGAGCGCTGCGAGACAGGGTCGAATTCGCGGATCGATTCGAGCTCGTCGCCGATAAGCACGAGCCTGTATGGGTTCCCGCCGGGGGTGAAGATGTCCACGACGTTGCCGCGGACCGCGTATTCCCCGGCCTCTTCGACCAGCGACCTGCGGGCATAGCCGCCCAGCTCGAGGATGCGCGCGAGTTCGTCCCGGTCGACAGTGTCCCCGATCGAGACCTTGCGCATGTACGCGCGGACGGACGCGGGCGGGACAATTTTCTGCAGGAGGGTTTCCAGCGGGATTACGGTTGCGCCCGCCTCCCCGCGCAGCAGGTGAAGGAGGGGGCCGATCCGCCCGGCTTCGATGTCCTTCTGGAGCAGGAAGACGTCGCGCGAGAGGATTTCCCAGGGAGGGCAGCAGTGGACACCTTTGCCGCTGAACCGGGAAAGGTCGCGGCAGTAGTTCTTCGCCTGCTCGGGGGTGGAACTTACAATGACCAGGGGCCTCCCAGTGGCTTCCGCTATGAGCGAAAGCAGAAGGGCCTTTGACGAGCCGCGCAGCCCGCCCGCCTTGATCTTCTTGTCCCCCCGGCCGATCCTCTCAAGCAGCTCAACGGCCGCCGGGTCTTCCGGGAACCTCCAGTTCGTGTGTGCCATAATAACAACCGGTCACTGAGCTTGTCGAAGTGACCCTCCATCTATGCTCGTTTCGACAAGCTCAACGAGCGATATATGCCTGAATTACGCGCCGAACGCAGACAACCCCATTTTAAAGAGGGGCGCGGGGAATGTGCATGAGTTGTCCGCGCCGCCCTTTAGAAAAGGGGTGATTATTTATATTAACCGGTCACCGAGACTGTCGAAGTGACCCTTCCATTTGTACTTATCCTTCAGGCTCGTTTCGTCAGGCTCAACGAGCGATTTTATTCAGAGGCCTCCAGCATCCTTCTTAATGCCAGCGAGGCCGGTACCCTGACGTCCTCCGGGACGGTTACCACGTTTTCCATCCGGTCCAGGACGCGGTAAATGTCCTCAAGAGTCGTGAGCTTCATCGTCTCGCAGATCATTTTGTCGGACGCGGGAATGAACGTCTTCTCCGGGCTCGCTTTCTTCAGGGGGAAGAAGATACCCTGCTCAGTGCCTACAATGATCTCGGAGGCTTTCGTTTCTTT
>JBDKTK010000098.1:0-11317 GCA_039680225.1 Syntrophaceae bacterium | reverse complement strand
GAGCCTCTGGCGGGCGGCATTAACGATGCTCTCGGTATCAGCCGCAACCATTTTTGAAACCTGGTCTGTCTGCTTTCCCTGCTCCTGCTTCTTCGCCCATTTGAGGACAGTGAGGAATTCCTGCTGGGATGCATACAGTTCGGGGCTGTATATCTCGACGAGCGGGGCCCCTTTTTTCACATACTGCCCCGTGACAGTGACGTAGAGCTTTTCTATCCAGCCTTCTATCTTGGTATTGACGGTGGCGATCCTGCTCTCGTCGTATTCCACCTTGCCGACCGTGCGGATCGTCTTCTGCAGAGGCCTCACGGCTACTTTGACTGTTTTGACTCCGATCAGCTGCTGCTTCTCGAGAGGTATCTCGACGCGCGGGGCTTCCTGCGCCGCTTCAGGAGCGGCTTTTTCCTGGGAGGGCATGCCGGGCATCCCCGGCATTGATTCCGCGGGTTTCGCAGGCGCCGGCGTATGCCCGGCATGCTGGGCCATAACAGATATCGATCCAGGGTAAGCCGCGACAGCAAACACCAGGGCCCCCGTCAAAAAAAACAGCATTCTTTTATTCAGTTTCATTCTTCCGTCCCGACGCCCCGTCATCTTCCCGTCTGAACTGCAGCAGCCCCGTTCCCGCCCGTAATGGACATTATTCGCGCAACGGCCTTTTCACGCTCCATCAATTGGCCCCAGTAAAGGTTCTCCTGATCGAGAAGAGTCCTCACCCTTGTGATCACGACAATGGCTTCCGTCCTGCCCGTGCCATAACCCGCGATCGCAAGCTCGAAATCCTGGGTGGCCTTCGGTATTATGCCTTTGCTGTACAGATCTATTAATTTCTCGCTTGCGGACAGCATGGAATAATTTTCCCGCAGAGTGGCGGCTATCATGTTCCGGGTCGCATCTTTTTCGCGTACCGCCTGCACCAGGGACGAGTCCGCCTCTTTCACCCCCATGCTCTGCTTGCTGCGAAAATACAGCGGTATATTGAATGTGCCTGTCAGGCTCCACATATTTTCGAAGTCATTGCCCCGGGGGAAGACAGTCGCATTGATCGTGAAGTCCGGATAATATTCCTTGCGGGCCATCCGGGCCCGCGCCCGGCCGGCCTCGATCATTTTTTCCCGGGACTGGATTTCCGGGGACATGTCCAGATGCATTTGAATCGCCTTTTCCAGGTCCATGTTCAAGACCTGCGGCTTTGGCTCCGCTGGCCTGCCTTTGAGAGGGCCCGCAGTCCGTCCCAGTGTTGATGCGAGCACGGCCTCCAGGGCCGCGATTTTTTGCCGCTGCATCTCCTCGCGCTCGAGGAGCATGTATTTTTCCGACTGCGCCATCAGCACTTCCTGCTGGGTCCCCGCCCCGGAAGAGTAGCGGGAGACGGCAATGGATTCTATCCGGCCGAGCAGTTCCCCTCTTTGCACAAACAGGTCCAGGCTCTTATAGGCCAGGAAGAGGTCGTAATAGAGCTCTTTGACCCTCGCTTCGGTCTTCAGGACAAGATTGCGATGCACTGCCTGAATGCTTTCCGAATCCAGTTCCGCCATTTTCCCTTTCAGGTCGCGCTTCCCGTAAAAAGGAAAGGCCTGGGATGCGGAAATCATGAACTGGGAATCGTCCGAAGTGTTGTATGTGAATTTGGAAAAGCCGTCGTTCTGGTACCCGAACATGAACATCGGGTCCGGCAGGCTGCGCGCCTGGGGGACCCGGTAACGGGATGCCTCGATGCGGGCCTGGGAGGCCTGGACCTCCGGGTTGTTGAGAAGCGCCTCGTTTACGAGGTCCTGCAACTGATATTCCTCACCGAGAGCCGTACCGCCAAGAAAGACTGCAAGGACAACAAATGATAATTTAAATTTGTTATGCATGATCTTTCTCCTTAAGGACCGCTTGCGACAGCACCGGAGATCGCTTCGGCCCCGGCAAAGCGCTCATCGACTATTGGTAATGCTTCCTCTCACAAAGTAAGAGTGATAGACCTTCTGCATAGTTGCGCAACCGCCAAGAGCAAGGCTCAAATCCGCCACAATGTTGCAAAGATTGCTCTGGATTTCATGGCAGTTTCGCCTTTGCTTGTTAATTCAGAAGCATTTTTAACAGGTTAGTATATCGGTCGATAAGTTCAACAAAAAAGAGAAACCCAGATTCCGTCCCGTCGTTTTCACAAAGGCTTAATTAATGGGGAGAAAGGACTCTTCGCTTTAATTTCGTTTTCGTAACAGACACAAAAGCAATCCCTGGTAAATCGATATAGATTCTGTAAATCATGTCGCGGCAGCTCCCAAGTAAATGATATTTTTGATTTTTTTATTTTTCAAAAATTTTGTCGACAAACCCGGGAATGAATGTCTAGCATTCCTGCCTAAATTAAGGAGGTTTGATCAAAACAAAAAACGGAGGCGCGAAACCTCCGTTTTTGCAGAACACGATTCATAAACAAGTAAGGATTTCAGGTCGACTCCGCACGCGGAAACACTTCACAGATGCTCTCACGCTTGAACGGTGATATTCGGCGCAGTTCGTGCACTAATCCCGGCATTATCTCCAGAACGCGGTCAATCTCCTCATCCGTGTTGTACCTGCTCAGTGAAAATCTGATCGATCCGTGGATAGCTGTGAACGGCACCCCCATGGCCCTCAGGACATGGCTGGGCTCAAGCGACCCCGAACTGCACGCCGAGCCGGAAGAAGCGCAGATCCCGTACTCGTTCAGCCTCAACAGGATTGCTTCGCCCTCGATCCACTCAAAGCTGATGTTTGATGTATTGGGCAGCCGGCTTTCGGGATTGCCGTTGATGCGCGTGTCGGGGCAGCTTTGCATGAGGCCTTGCTCCAGCCTGTCTCGCAGCCGGCTCACATAAATTTTTTCCTCATCAATATTTTTCCCGGCGAGTTCGGCCGCTTTGCCAAGCCCGATTATGGACGCGAGGTTTTCTGTCCCGGCCCTTCTGCCGTGCTCCTGATGCCCGCCGATCAGGTAGGGATAGAAGCGCGTCCCCTTGCGCACGTACAGTACGCCGATGCCTTTGGGCGCGTGCAGCTTATGGCCGGAGATGGAGAGCATGTCCGCCGCAAGCTCTTTCATGTCCACGGGGACCTTGCCGATAACCTGCACGGCGTCGGTGTGGAAGAGGATGCCTCGCTTTTTCAGGAAATCCGCGATCTCCGCCACGGGGAAGATCACCCCCGTCTCGTTGTTCGCGTACATGACCGAGACAATCGCCGTGTCCTCGTCCACCGAAGCATAAAGGGTCTTCAAATCAAGGTTACCCGTCTTGTCCACGGGGACAAATGTGACCCGGTACCCCTTTCTCTGGAGGTGCCTGCAGAAATTCAGGATTGCCGGATGCTCCACCCGGGTCGTGATCACGTGTCTTTTCTGGGGGAAAGACTCCAGGGCGCTCATGATCGCCGTGTTGTCGCTTTCCGTCCCGCAGCTCGTGAAAATTATCTCGCCCGGCTCCGCCCCGATCAGGGAGGCGACCTTATCCCTGGCCCCCTCCACCTTCCGGTGCAGCTGGCCGCCGAAGGTGTGCATGCTTGATGGGTTGCCGTACAGCTCGCCGAGATAGGGCTGCATCGCCGCCAGGACTTCCGGGGCGATTGCCGTCGTGGCATTGTTGTCCAGGTAAATTGGTTTCATTGCGCCACCACCACTATTTCCTTGTCCACCACTTCCCTGAGCCTCTCCTGGATTCCCTCGACTGTCACATTGCCCATGGGGCAATCCGTGCACATGGCCCTCAGGGCTATTGAAACACGGGGGCCTTCTATGTCGATCAGGTCCAGGTCCCCCCCGTCCGCCTGCAGCTTCGGGCGGATCTCATTCTCAATTACATCCTGGATGAGGACGATCCGCTTGAGGTTGGTCATCTTTTTCCCGGCAGCCCGGGGCACTTCGGGCGCCGGCTTGATCGACCAGACGTCTTTCAGAATGGCCTCGATCGCCGGAATACAGGCGCCGCATCCGCCCCCGGCCTTGGTGTAATTTGTGATCTCCTCGGCTGTTGTGAGTCTATTCTCTATAGCCACTTTCCGGATCTTTTCTTCGGACACCTCGAAGCACTGGCAGATTATTTTTTCTTTCTTCTCCGGTTCCCTCTTCTGCCCCTTATAGTCGGCGACCGCGGCTTCGAGAGCCTCGCGGGCCATAACCGAGCAGTGCATCTTTTCCTTGGGGAGCCCGCCGAGGAAATCGGCCACGTCCTGGTTGGAGATAGTTGCCGCTTCTTCGAGGGTTTTGCCCTTGATAAGTTCCGTCAGCACAGACGAGCTGGCGATGGCGGAAGCGCACCCGAATGTCTGAAACTTGGCGTCCGTGATCTTTCCGGTTTCCTTGTCCACCTTGAGCGTGAGTTTGAGGGCGTCTCCGCAAAGGATACTCCCAACCTCTCCCGTGGCATCGGGCTTTTCAATCTCGCCGACATTTTTCGGGTTCAGGAAGAAATCTTTTACCTTCTCTGTGTATTCCCACATATGGTTCACCTTGCGTCAATGTTGATTTTGGCCGACTGGGTCTTCCCGTCTTTCGTTATTTTCGTGTTTACCGTCCAGGGCCCCGCCATGGAAAGATTGATCCGGGCCTGGTATGATCCTCCCTTCCGGACGGCATCCGCTTTATAAGTCATGGGCGCCATCCCCGGCATAGCCGCCATCGAATATTCCACGACGACTCCGGCGTCCGTAACATCCTTGCCGCCCGTATCCTTTACCCTGACAGTGATATCATTCCGGCCGGCAGAGGGGGCCCTGTCGAAACTGATTGTCACATCATAAGGGCCCGCCTTTTTTCTGTAGTCATTGTCCTTTGCATACGCGATACCCGCAATCACGACCGCCGCCATGATAAGCAGAATTATTTTTTTCAATTTATTTTCTCCTTTAAATCTTTGCTGCGATTGTCAATCATTCGACCGGGAATGACTATCAGTCGATTCCTGATTTTAGATCATCCTTTGGACTATTCAGCCGGCACGTCTTCGTTTTTTTCGAAGGCCCTCACCGCCCTTTCGCCCCGCCTTGACTGGTCGAAGCAATAAGTCTCCGCCCCGGGCACAATCATGCGCACTGTCGGGACATTCACGTCGGGCCTTGTCAGGTTGACCGCGATAATCTTATCGAGGCCCCTGGCCGAAAGCTTTTCCCTGTAAATATGGAAGTCCTTGAGGATGTCGTCGGTGTAGCCGATTTCCAGCTCGGCAAGCCCTTTTTGGTTATAGGCATAAAAACGCGTGTCCTCGTATTCCCCTCCCTGCCGCAAATAGGAGGTCGTGAATTCCTTCAAACCTTCTATCCCGTATTTCTGAAAGAACAGGGCGCGGGTCGTCGCGATCTCCAGCAGCGCCCTGATCAGGGCGACCCGGGGATCGAGGTGCGCCCCGAAGCCGTCGATCGGCACCATGGTCTCATGCACCAGGTCGCGGGAGAAAGCGGCCACGACCGGGATGCCGATGTCGGTCGTGATGTCCTTGGCGACAATTTCAATCTCGGCCGCGTCAAATTTTTCAAGAATTTTGATTATGAATTCGTTTCCGGGATTGTCTTCAAGAAACAGCGCGTCGCTGTACTGGGCCTTGTACCTTGTAATGCTCCAGGCGTCCCTCTCGATTACCTCCGCAAGTCCGTGGATAACGGCCTCTTCGATGGTATTGCCCGCCGCGATGCCGTTTGTATGGGAGTTGAACAGGAAGGCCCCGTTCTGGTGGAAGGGATGGTACACTGCACAGGCCGGGACCAGCAGTTCTTCATTGGAGCATAGCTCGCACCCCCAGACCCATTCCAAGTCCTTGTCAGGGGCGTAATTGCTCCGGGCGGAAAGGATCAGTTCCTCGGGATTGAGAATATTTTGCTTTTTTTTCAGCCCTGCGTAGCTGCCGTAAATTATATTCGGCTTGTATTCGTCCATGTACTCGGAGCAGTACCTCTCGATCGACTCCATTGTGAGCGAGACCTGCGCCTGGATTTCGGAAACGCCTTTGCCCGTGTGGCTTGTCCGGGAGTTGTCGGGGCGGACCCGGTCGCAGGTGAAAACCGGAATACCGATCCTGTCGACATCCGTGGCATTGCGGAAATCCAGCATCGACACGGTTTCACGCATCGTCTTCACGAAATTCAGGGTTGAATCGGGCGTCTTCGAGCGGTGCGTCTCGAGAATATAGACCTTGGGGCATTCCTTTAACTCTAACTGGGGCATGCAAATTCCTCCTGTTCCCTTTTAAATGGAGATATCCATTTCCTGAACCATCTTGTCCAATGCAAAGGGGGTTGAACTTGTCCCTCGCAAACCTCGGTCCGACAAAAAATTTCGACCCGTCCTGATCTTCATTCATTTCGGATATGCCGTAATTATCCAGATCGTCATTGCTGTAAGCAGCCATAATTCTGCCCGCAGCCTGCATGTTTTCCGAGGTTATATCTCTTCCGCAGAGCAGCCCCCAGGGCCCCCGGAAATTTACGGGGCGAAGAATACTATATCCAGGGCCGAAATGCAGCTTGAGGATTTCATTCTCGGATTTGTTCCTCCCCAATATGACTTTCATCTTATCGCTCAGCCTGAAATGGCGGCCCGTCTTCAGGAGTTGGAGATCGGCGATACTGTAATCGGGCGCATGCATGAACAGGTCGCGCAGGCGCTCCGCAATCACCGGGTCCGTCAGCAGGCAACCGCCGGCCGGACAGGGGTAATCCGTGAACCCGAACTTTTCGGCCAGTTCAATCTGCGGCTTTCGCGAGCGGCCCGAAAGCGACAATAACCTTTCCCTGTCGATCACACCCTCCTGCTCGGGGATAGTCGGGGCGAAATGCCCCGCCGAAAGCGGCCTCAGTATCAGGCCCTCGAGCCCGCTTTCCTTTTCTATCATTTCGATCGCCCGGCGGTGCTGGGACATGGGCCTCTGGCCCAGGACTTCTCCGGTTATTACGAAAGACCCTTCCGCCGGCATCATCTCCCGGACCTTGCGCAGCATGTAGATACGGCAATCGATGCAGGGGTTCATGCCGCGCCCATGGCCGTGCTTCGGGCGCTCGACCACCTTCATATAATCCATGCCCTTGGCGATCACCCGGATGGGGATCCCGAACTCATCGGCCACCTTGCTCGCCTGGTGCTTGCATCCGGCGCTGCGCGACGTGCAGTTGCAGAACGGGCTGACGAAGTTGACCGCCGTCATTTCGACGCCCTGTTCCATCATTATCTTAACAGCCAGCGAGCTGTCCAGCCCCCCGGACAGCAGGGCCAGCGCCTTCTTTTCCATTTAAATTCCCGCTCCCCTGGTGAATTCGCCGTTTTCGCCGAACATCCGCATGATCTCTTTTTTCTTTTCCTCGACGTACTGGTCCAATTCCACCTTTATGCCATGGTTGTCCTCGATCTTGCAGCACCGCTCCTGCAGCGATTCGATCTGCCTGCTCATGAAGCGGAAGGCGTCGGCGATCGGGTCGGGCAGCTTGTTGTGGTCGAGCTCATGGAGCTCGCGGCCGGTGAACCCCATGCCCACGCGGGCGGGAACGCCGACTGCCACTGCATTTGCCGGGACGTCGTGGATTACGAGCGATGCCGCGCCGATCCGCGCGTCGTCCCCGATGTGGATGGGGCCGAGCACGATGGTCCCGGCGCCGATCAGGACATTGTTCCCGATCGTGGGGTGGCGTTTCTCCTTTGCCAGGCTCACGCCCCCCAGCACGACACCCTGATAGATCAGGACATCATCGCCGATCTCCGTCGTCTCGCCGATCACGACTCCCGCGCCATGGTCGATGAAAAAGCGTCGGCCGATCTTCGCCCCCGGGTGTATCTCGATGCTTGTAAGGAACCGGTTCACATTCGACAGGAATCTTGCAGTCACAAACCATTTGCTCACCCACAGCCAGTGGGCGATCCTGTGCATCCAGACGGCGTGCAGCCCCGGGTAGCTCGTGACCACCTCCAGCGTGCTGCGCGCGGCCGGATCTTTTTTGAATACCGTGCGGATATCCTCTTTCATTCTTTTAAACATGAGCTGAAAGCCTCTTTTTCAGTTCTCTCCGGATATCATGAAAATAGCATTATGCGCGAAAAGGTTCGGCAGGACTTTTACCGGGCCCGACTTTCCCAGGTAATGGGCCGCCAGCACCTTGAGGTTTTTTTCCGCGCAGAAATCCCGGAAATCCGTGATGCTGAGAAAGCGCACGTTGGGAGTGTCATACCAGTGGTACGGCAGGGATTTCGTGATGGGCGCCTTGCCCCTGAAAAACAGCATCGTCCGCGCCCCGATGAAGGCAAAATTCGGGAAACCGATGATGATCCTGCCGCCGATGCGCAATGCGTCCCGGACCAGGGAGTCGACGTTCTTCACTTCCTGCATGCTCTGGTTGAGCACGATATAGTCAAAGCTGCCGGACGGATATTCCTTCACGCTGCTTTCGATGTCGCTGTGGAACACGCTCAGGCCCTTCCTTACACATTCGTAAATCGCAGATTCGTCCAGTTCCACGCCCTGCACCCGGGCCTGCTTGTCGCGGGCGAGATAATAGATCAGGTCGCCGGTGCCGCAGCCGAGGTCCAGCACCCGCGAGCCCGGTCCCACCATGTCGAATATGATTTTGTGGTCCGGCCGGATCGAATTATCAGAGGACATAACTGCTCACCACCGAATACCCGTTGTAAGTTTTATCCAGGAAATGGCGCACCAGTTCCTGCTGCTCGTCTATGTCCACAAGGAACGCGTCATGCCCGTAAGTCGAGGGGAGTTCGCAATAGGTCGCGTCCACTAAGTTGCGCTTGAGCAGGCGGACTATTTCCTGCGACTGGTAGGAGGGATAGAGCCAGTCGGACTTGAACGATATTATTAAAAACCTGGTGTCGATGTCCTTCCCGAGGGGGATCAGCCTGCTCCCGGAGAGGTCGAAGTAATCCATGGCCTTTGTTATGTAAAGGTACGAGTTCGCGTCGAAGCGCTTTACGAACTTGTCCCCCCGGTAGCGCAGGTAATTTTCCACCTCGAAGTCGGCGGTAAAATCATAGCTGTATTTTCCGTTCCGCAGCTTGCGGGAAAATTTCTCCTCCATGGAATGTTCGCTCATGAAAGTGATGTGGCCGATCATGCGCGACACCGCCAGGCCGCGTTCCGGCTGGCCGTATTCGTAGTAATCGCCGCCGCGCCAGTCCGGGTCCGCCATTATGGCCTGCCTGACCACTTCGTCGAACGCGATCTGCTGGGGCGAGTGCTTGAGCGCCGTGGCGATGGGAATGGCCGATCTCACCTTTTCCGGGAAAGACGCCACCCACTGCAGGACCTGCATGCCGCCCATCGAGCCGCCCGCCGCGCACAGCAGCCGGTCTATGCCCAGATGGTCTACAAGATGCTTCTGGGCGCTTACCATGTCCGCTATCGTGATCACGGGAAAATCGAGGGCATAAGGCCTGCCCTTCTCCGGGTTGATCGAGGACGGGCCCGTGCTGCCCTTGCAGCCGCCCAACACGTTGGAGCAGATGATGAAATATTTATCCGTGTCGAACGCCTTTCCGGGGCCGATCATGCTTTCCCACCAGCCCGGATCATCTTCTCCTTCGTGGTGTCCCGCCGCATGGGCATCGGCGGACAACGCATGCATTATGAGAATTGCGTTTTCCTTATTTGCATCAAGCTGGCCGTAAGTCTCGTAAGCAAGGGTAACCGGGCCCAGCGATTTGCCGGATTCCAGCATCAGCTTTTCAGACCCTTGCGCAAATGTGAAATATTCGGTGTTAACCAAACCAACAGATTGCGACATTATATTCTCACTATTCCTTATATCATTGCAGAACCGGGCAGGTTTAAAACCTCCCCCTGCTGAGAGCAGCAGGCGCAGGGGCGGATTTCAAATCCGCCCGTCTGCTTAAAAATCCTGGGTCATTTTTTATTGGAACAGCCAGGTGGAAAGATATCTCTCTCCCGTATCGGGAAGCACCGCTACAATTGTCTTCCCCCTGGCTTCCTTTCTTTTTGCCGCCTCGAGGGCCGCCCAGAGGGCCGCCCCGCTGGAAATCCCCGCCAGGATGCCTTCCTCTTTGGCAAGCCTCCTGGCCATTATCCCGGCATTCTCGTGGGTCACCGGCATGACCTCGTCGATGATTTCCCGGTCGAGGACCTTGGGGACGAAGCCCGCGCCGATCCCCTGGATCTTGTGAGGGCCGGGCTTTCCGCCGGAGAGGACGGGGGAGTCCGTCGGCTCTACCGCGATGACCCAGAGCGGTTTTCTCTTCTTTATGACTTCTCCGACACCGGTTATAGTGCCGCCTGTCCCGATCCCCGCTACAAAGAAGTCGATGTTGCCGCCGGTATCGTTCCAGATCTCTTCGGCGGTAGTCTGCCGGTGTACTTCGGGATTGGCAGGGTTATTGAACTGCTGCGGGACGAAACTGTTGGAAATCTCCGCCGCCAGTTCGGTCGCTTTGTCAATCGCTCCCTTCATCCCTTTCGCGCCTTCCGTCAGGACTACCTCGGCTCCGAGGATGTTCAGAAGATGGCGGCGCTCGATGCTCATGGTGTCGGGCATTGTCAGGATAAGCCTGTAGCCCTTGGCCGCCGCAACGAAGGCCAGGGCGATCCCCGTGTTGCCGCTCGTGGGCTCGATTATGACGGAATTCTCTTTCAATATTCCGTCGCGCTCCGCCGCCTCGATCATGGCGACCCCGATCCTGTCTTTCACGCTGGAAAGCGGGTTGAAAGATTCGACCTTGACCAGGAGGTTCACATCGAGACCCCGGGCCATCTTGTTTATCCTCACGAGGGGAGTGCGCCCCACGGTCTTTGTTATGTCGTCATATATATTTGCCATATGGTCTCCCCGGGCAACCAGCCGGCCGCCCTTACAATAATGTTTTATCCAATGCCTGTTCTATGTCCGCCAGGATGTCTTCGATATGCTCGATGCCGATCGAGAGCCGGATAAAGTCGGGGGTCACCCCGGTGGCCAGCTGCTCTTCGGGGGAGAGCTGCTGGTGCGTGGTGCTCGCCGGATGGATCGCGAGCGTCTTCGCATCGCCGATATTCGCGAGATGCGAAACAAGCTCGAGCGAATCTATGAACTTTTTTCCGGCTTCCATCCCGCCCCTGATGCCGAAGCCGATTATGGCCCCCGCGCCCTGGGGCAGGTATTTTTTAACCCTTGCCTTTTCGGGGCTCGAATCGAGTCCGGGATAGTTGACCCAGCTCACTTTCGGGTGTTTCTCCAGATATTGGGCCACGGCACGCGCGTTCTCCGAGTGCCGCGGCATCCTCAGGTGGATTGTCTCAAGTCCCTGCAGAAACAGGAACGCGTTGAACGGCGAGAGGGCCGGGCCCAGGTCGCGCAGCAGGGATACTCT
>JBDKTK010000097.1:0-1892 GCA_039680225.1 Syntrophaceae bacterium | reverse complement strand
CGCTCCTGTTGCACGCACATGGAAATGCGTGTGTCCGTAAGGTAAAATCAGAGTTAATCTTAAATCAACAAAAAGGGGGAAATCCAGTAATATCTGGGGAACCCGGGCTCACGGATGACCCGGGCTGTTTGAGCCCTTCTGTCCGCTGTGGCCAACAACTTCAGTTAACATTTGACATTCCGGATACCGACAAGTTACTGGCCTGCCTGCTTTTGCGGCTCGAATACGAAAGCGTAATGCGGTAAACTGTTCCTCGCAGTTCCGAATTCCGGTTTGGAGAGTCAGGCAGCCGGAAGGGGCTGCCGGCTGCCTGACTGTTCCAGGTAAGTCCTACCACCAGCAATTGAGAGGGTTCTTGACATGAATCTTTTCCTGAAGATCCCGTAACTCCTTTGCCATCCTCGTAAGGTCCTCCGGTTTCGTGTCGGTGGCCCTCAAGGCCTCCATGTAGTCAAAGCGTTTAAAGTTGAATTCCTTTCTCAGGGCTGAGGTCTCATCGAGGAACTTCCCGCACGCTTTATTTCGGGCGCCCTGCCATCCCCCAAAACCTGGTTGATACTCAGGACCGCCCATTCCCGGTTGAAAGCAGTAATTGCCCATGCCGGGGTGCATCGTACCATACGGCCCCATGCCATAACCGGGTCCGTAGCCGGGTGCCTGGCCATAACCTGCTGCCGCCGCAAAAACGACCAAAATGAAAATAGAAAATCCCACAACCGACAATTTAGTCATCATCCTCCTCCTTTCTGCCCCTTTTAAACTTAGGTAAGCATTCAATCCGCACGATGCAAGAACATTGCGGTCGCCGGGCCGGCAAAGGCCTGAGGAATCGCCTTATCAGGCGCCTTCGACGGACGGTGGTCACCCGTCGTATTTTTAGGCACCAAGTGTATTTCTATTCGGGGGGCTCTCCTAATCTTCTCAAGCATTCACGGGTGAATGCCGGGAACCTCTGAGGGGGGATTAACAGGCACCTTCTGCCGGGGCAGCCTCTCGCGGTTTTTGAAAGGGCCTCTTCATCTGGTGCGTCCCGCGTGGGCGGCGATTTCGGCCATGGCTTCCAACGTGCGGTCTATATCGTCCGACGTATTGAAAGGCCCGATACTGAAGCGGACGCCGCCGTAGGGAGACGTTCCGAGGCTCTGGTGAACAAGGGGGGCGCAGTGAACTCCTACTCTGACTGCAATATTGAAGTCAGCGTCAAGAATGGCCCCGACATCGGCCGGATCCAGGCCCCTGACGTTTGCCGTGAGGAGCCCGATATGGTTGGAGAGAGACTGTGCGTAATAGAGCTCAACGCCGGCGAGGACCGATAACCCGTCCCGCAGCCTCTCGAGAAGCTCCATTTCGCGGGCATGAATGGACCCTGTCCCCACCTCTTCCAGATAATCAAGGCTTTCGGAAAGGCCGATGATCCCCGGCAGGTTGAGCGTGCCGGCCTCCAATCTGTAGGGAAAGTCCTGTGTGTGGACCAGGCTTCCCGAGTCGATACCGGTGCCGCCAAAACGCGAAGTCTCTATGTTTTCGACCTGCCGGTCAAGGACCAGGCCGCCGATCCCGGCCGGAGCAAGCATGGATTTGTGGCCTGTGAATGCGACAGCTGCGGCCTGCCAGGCCCCCATATCGACAGGGATCGCGCCTGCGGTCTGGGCGACGTCGATCAATAAAGGCACTCCGCGCTCCGCGCAACGACGGCCGATTTCCCCGGCAGGCTGAACGGTGCCCAGAACGTTGGATGCATGGGTGACAATAACAAGTTTCGTGCTGGGCCGGATTGCGGCAACGATGTCTTCGGGATCGACAAAGCCTCTTTCGTCGAAGGGGACAAGATCATATTCTATGATGCCCTTCCGGTTCAGATGGTAAAGCGGCCGAAGGACGGAATTGTGTTC
>JBDKTK010000096.1:0-18437 GCA_039680225.1 Syntrophaceae bacterium | reverse complement strand
GGAACGGCCACGATGCCGTCGACAACCCTGCACGGACGGATGAGCCTCTTGTAAACAATTCCCTTCCTGAAGGCCTCCAGTTGCATCAGGACCTTGTCAGAGGTAAGGCCCCTCTCTTCAATCCTTTTTACGTCGTCATCTGTGAATGTGAAAACCATTGCCCCCTCTTATAGAAGATCCCTCTTTCATGAAGCTGCCCGCAACTTGGAACCGGCGCCGCCAAGGACAGCCCAAATCCGCTCTTTCCGGAAGTTGCGAATCGTTTTGCCTTCAAGGTCCAGAATGCCCGCCGAGGCAAGCTCGCTTACCACTTCCCTGACCTCCCATGTCTCCTTGCCGCTTATCCCGGCTATTTCGGATTCGTAATCGCGGCCTTCAGCCAACGGCCATTCCCTCAAAAAATACAGCGCCGTCACCAGCCTGATCCAGTCATGGGCGAGCCCTTCGAGCCTTCTGGTCGTGTTTTTCACCCTGAGGGACATTTCCTTCAGGATCAGGACGGCCACGTTTCCGTAATGCTTGATAAGCTCCCGGAAGGTGCCGGAATCGATCACCGCAATGTCGCAATCCGTCAATGTCCTGACCGATGCCGTCCTGGGTGATTCAATCAGGGCGGCCATCTCCCCGAAATAGTCTCCCGGCCCCATTTCCATCAGCGGCTTGTTTATCTCCCCCGACTTCTTCTCTACCTGCACTTTTCCCGAAAGGATGTAAAACATCTCCCTGCCCTCTTCCCCTTCCGTGCAGACATATTGGCCCTGGGGATAGAACCTGCCGAACCTCCGGAAGAGCCGGGCGTTAAGGCCGGAATCCGTGCCGCCGTTGGCAATCCCGGTAATCGCTTTTTCCAGCAGCAGCAGCGTCCTGTTGCGGTAGGAGGCAACAAGCTCTGCGCAGAACAGCAGTATCCAGGAGACATAAAAGATCCAGATCACGATGATGACCATTGTATCGAGGCCGCCGTAAATTAAATTGTACCTGTTGTAGTTGGCGATGTACCATGTGAATATGTGCTTGGCGATTTCCATCAGGGCGGAAAAAAGGGCGCTGGCGGCCAGGGCGTTCCAGAAGCTCAGCTTCTCGGTGGGAATGATCTTGTAAACGATCGTGAAGAAAATAACCAGGACAAGGTACGGGATTACGTATGTGAACAGGAACCCGTGGACGAGCATGTCCGTCATCCACCCGCCGACCGCTATATATGGATTGTCCCGGATCAGGCGCGTGAAATAGGTAAGAAGGACGCTTGTCATTCCCACGGCCCAGCCCAGGGGGATCATGGAAATCCCGAGCAGCTTTGACCTCACATAGCTTCGGGCTTCCGATGTCCGGAAGATCAGGCTGAAAGCAGTTTCAATCGAATTGAAGACCAGCGAGGAGAACCACACGAGCGAGACCAGCCCGATCCAGCCGAGCACCCGCCATTTTTCTTCGATCGTCCCCGTCTGCATCAGGAACTTTTCGGAGATGTACGGATGGAAATCTTTTATGATCCGCATCAGTTCGTGATGCGCGCTCTGGTGCGACCCGAAAAAAAAGCTGATGACAATGATGGTGAGTATGAATAACGGGATCGCGGAAAGGATCGCGTAAAAGGCTATGGCCGCAGCCTGGTTTGCATCCCCGTTTCTCATGAAACTGTCAACTGCGTTGACGAACACATCCCTGGCATTCGCGAGCCTGAGTTTGAGTTCCGAAGGCCTCAAACCCCGGGCGGTCTCTTTTAAATCGGCAAAAGGATTGATCATAACCAAACAAGCTGGTGATTTTATTGACGTCAGGATGCCCGGCGAGTATAGAGAATGAAGTCGCGGCCTGTCAAGGCGAAACGGTACAGGCATTCTGTTCAACTTGCCTCCGGGATACCATGACACAGCTGCCGAAAACTGATATTGTACGCGCCGGAAAAATGAAGCGGATACTGAAAAAATTGTCGGGCCTGCTCAAAGAGGACCTGGAGAGCGATTCTGCAAAGTACTGGAACCTGAGTTCGTATGATTCGCGCGTGCAGGATTACTCGCACTGGTGCGGCTCCTCAAGATGGGACGAGTCAAGGTGGGTGAGCTACGGCGAGCGCAACGTCGGTTTTGCCCTGGAGAAGATCAGGGAAGCGGCGGGGCCGGCCTTTTCCGTATTTCGGGAAACGGCCGCGGCGGGCGAAGCGCTCGAGTGGGGCTGCGGGGGCGGCCCGAATGTCATCGCCCTTTACAGGCACTTCGCCCGGGTTTCCGGGCTGGAGATAGCCGCCCCGACGCTGGACGAATGCCGCAGGCAGGTAAAGGGCCGGGGAGTAGCGGATTTCAGGGGCATCCTCATTGAATCGGGCCGGCCGGAATCGGCCCTGAATATGATTGAAAAGGACTCGCTGGATTTTATCCTTTCCATCGAAGTGTTCCAGCACTTCCCTTCGAAAGACTACACGGCGCGCGTGCTGAAGGTGATGAACGCGATCCTGAAAAGCGGGGCCCACGCCTGGGTCCAGGTCAGAAACTTCGACGGCTCCCCCAAACTCCGGCAGAAGGAAACCGATTACGCGGCCAACATGATCTATATGACATCCTTTACAAGCGAAGAGTTCTCCCGGATGAGCAATGGTTGCGGTTACCGCATTTTGTGGCACGGCAGGGACGAACATGTCGAAGGAGACGACCACACCTATTACCTGCTGCAGAAAGCTTTCCCGCCTGGGAATCCGACCCGGAATCCAAGTTGACAAACGGCTCTCCATAAAGTAGAAATTCCATGGAAATCAAGGAAAACATTACGTTTTGATTCATTTTGAATACAATGGAAGAGCAATTCAGCGCGGTCAAGTTTAAAACTGTCTTTACCGGCAATGCGCCGCCTGTTGATGACCGCATTTCCGAATTGCAGCACTGGTGCCGCATTTTCCACGACCGGGGCCTGGCCCGGCCGCACAAGCGGGGCTCTTACGGGAACCTCAGCTTCCGGGATTCGGAAGGCTCGTTCATCATCACCGGCTCGGGGGTCCGCTTCGGGGAGGAGTGGGTCGAAAATCCGTTTGTAAGAGTCCTTTCCTGCGACCTGGACAACCAGACCGTACGCGCGGAAGGCACGAGGGACCCTTCCTCCGAGAGCCTGCTGCACTTTGCGATATACAAGGCCCGCCCGGAAATAAACGCGGTATTCCACGGCCATTCGCGCCGCATACTGGAAAGGGCGGCGGGCCTCGGGCTGGTGCAGACCCTTTCGGAAGAACCGTACGGGTCGGTATCCCTGGCCCGCAGCATAGTCGAAGTGCTGGATAAGGAATTTTTTATCGTGATCAGGGCCCATGGTTTTGTGTCCCTGGGCTTGAATATGAAACAAGCGGGAGAACTGGCCTGCTCCATCCAGGACAGGGCCCGGGCTGAAGGCAATGAATAAGACCGATTTCTTCAATCTCTACAATCATGGATTCATCCGGGTGGCGGCCTGTGTCCCCGGATTGCGCGTCGCCGACCCCGGCTACAACGCGGAAAAGACCATCGAGCTGTGCCGGGCCGCGGCAAAAAACAATGCCGTGCTGGCTGTTTTCCCGGAACTTGGGATATCCGCCTATTCCAATGAAGACCTTTTCCACCAGGACGCCCTGCTTGAGGGCGCGATCGAATCAGTGGGAAAGGTGGTTTCGGCAACCAGGGACCTGAACGTCATGTTCGCGATCGGCGCCCCTCTCCGGGCGGGCTCGTTCCTGTTCAACTGCGCTGTCGTTTTCTACCGGGGGAAGATACTGGGAGTTGCCGTAAAATCATACCTGCCGAACTACCGGGAATATTACGAGGCAAGGCACTTCAAGCCGGCCTCCGAGGCCCTTTCAAAAACTATCAGCATCTGCGGCCGGGACGACATCCCGTTCGGCGCGGACCTGCTGTTCGCAGCGGAAAATATCCCGGGCCTGTGTTTCTATTTCGAGATCTGCGAGGACCTGTGGGTGCCCGTGCCGCCTTCGTCTTATGCGGCGCTGGCGGGGGCGACAGTCATCGCAAACCTCTCGGCATCAAACATTACAATCGCCAAATCGGAATACCGCCACCAGCTCGCATCCAACCAGTCGGCCCGGTGCATCTCGGCTTACATCTATACTGCGGCCGGCCCGGGAGAATCGACAACGGACCTTGCCTGGGACGGCAATGCCATGATCTTCGAAAACGGGCTGCTGCTGGCCGAAGCCGAACGGTTCAAATCGCCGCAGGTGATCTACGGGGAAGTGGACCTGGACAGGCTGGCCCAGGACAGGATGAGGATGAACACTTACGCCGAAAATGCCCGGGACCACAAGGATGTCCTCAATTCGTTCCGCAGGGTGAGTTTCGAAATGGAGGTCCCCCGCAAGCGGCTCATGCTAACCCGGGAATTCGCGAGGTTCCCCTATGTCCCTGCCGATCCCCGCAAGAGGGACAGGCGCTGCTACGAGGCCTACAACATCCAGGTGCAGGGGCTGGCCAAAAGGCTCGAGGCTTCGGGAACGCGCAATGCGGTGATCGGGGTTTCCGGGGGCCTTGATTCCACCCATGCCCTGATAGTCGCCGCGAGGACCATGGACCTGCTCGGCAGGCCCCGCTCGGACGTGAAGGCATACACGATGCCGGGGTTCGCGACGACGGACAAGACATATCGCAATGCCCGCAAGCTCATGGAGGCATTGAAGGTCGAAGCGAACGAGATCGATATCCGGCCCAGCTGCATGCAGATGTTCGAGGACATTGGCCACCCGTTTGCCCGCGGCAAGAAGGTTTACGACATCACCTTTGAAAACGTGCAGGCCGGCGAGAGGACTTCCCACCTCTTCCGGATCGCCAACCTGCGCAACGGCCTCGTCGTGGGGACGGGGGACTTGAGCGAACTGGCCCTGGGCTGGTGCACTTTCGGGGTCGGCGACCAGATGTCCCATTACAACGTCAACGCCAGCGTTCCCAAGACCCTGATCCAGTACCTGATCCGCTGGGTCGCCGCTTCCGACCTTTTCGGCCCGGAGGCGTCCGGGACACTGCTGGACATCCTCGATACAGAGATAAGCCCGGAACTCGTCCCCGGCGAAAACGGGTGCCTACAGGCGACGGAGGCGGCCATCGGCCCCTACGAACTGCAGGACTTCAATACTTTTTACACGGTGAGGTACGGTTTCCTGCCCTCGAAAATCGCGTTCATGTCATACTGCGCCTGGAAGGACAAGGCCCGCGGGGTCTGGCCCGACGTGCCGGAAAACAAGCGCCGCCAGTACACGATAGGAGAGATAAAACGCTGGCTCGAGGTGTTCGTCTCCCGGTTTTTCAAATCCTCCCAGTTCAAAAGGAGTTCCATCCCCAACGCTCCGAAAATCGGTTCGGGGGGATCCCTCTCGCCCCGCAGCGATTACCGGGCGCCCAGCGACAGCGAGTCCGCGGTATGGCTGAAGGTCGTAAAAAAAATACCCGACAAGGATTGATTTAAAAATGCGGAAAAAGGAAAGCTACAAGGATTTTGACGCCACCGAGCTGTACTGTCCCCGGTGCAGGCGCGCGGTGCCGGTCCGCAAAAGGCTGCTCCTGGTCCTCACAAACGGCGACAAGTACGACTACTCATGCGTTTATTGCGGCGATTCCGTGGGTGACAAGATGGTCACCCAGAAAGACAACCTCAAAATCATTCTCAAATAACAGCTTGGGATTCTACCCCGGGCTGCAGGGCGTGCGCGGGGACACCTGGCCGCTATCCCCGCGGGTGCGGGGATGGGCCTTGTCCATAGGGCTGCTCAGTCGTGGTTGACAAGCAGGCCGAAGCTGGCAAGCAGTATGATCAGGAACCCGAAAAATACATAAACCCCGGAAAAGCTCGGCATGCTTTGGACCTGGGCTTCGCAAACCCGGTCGAAGTTGGAAAGGTAACCCCAGTACACGATGAAAGCATAATTTATCAACAGGGCTATCCTGGTCATGCCGTAAAGCAGCGCCACCGTGCTGAGGACAAGCAGCGCCATTATCTGGAAAAGGTTCACCGAAATTTCCGTGGAGAACAAAAAGTCCATGTTAAGCCCTCCTTCTTTTTGTTTACTTTAAACTTCCGCAACAGTACGGCTTCCCTTTTACAGAATGCACGAAACCCTTGCAGTGACTGCTGTCACAATAATAGTTGATTACGTTATGGGCAGGTTTTGAAAGAAAGAACTCTTGAGCAGGATGTATTTCCCTTCGAGCGTTTCCAGTTCGCCCTGTTTTTCAAGGCTGTTCAAAAGGCGGGTGGCCGTTTCGCGGGAAGTTGAAGCGAGGTACGCAATGTCCTTGTGCGTGAGCTTCAGGTTGAGGATTGTGCCCCTGCTGTCCTCCACCCCGAAATGATCGCACATGTTTTTCAGGACCGCCCTCATCCGGTCTTCGGCGTCCGAAAACGCAGCGACCCTCAGCATGAGCCATGCTTCGCGGATACGCCCGCACAGCATCAGGATGAGTTCCCTCAGGGCGGTGGTGTTTTTGAGGATGTGAGTTTCAAAATCCTCGCGGGCCAGGAACCCCACTTCCGCTTCCTCGAGGGCCACGACCGTTGCAGGGGAGGTCTTTCCGTCGAGGGCGGCCATTTCCCCGAAGAAATCGCCCCTTTTGTGAATGGCAAGGATCCGCTCCCTGCCGTCCTGGCTTATCTGCAAGACCTTCACTTTTCCTGAATATATGAAGTAAAGGTAATTGGGGGTGTCCTCTTCGTGAAGGATTGTTTCCCCCCTGTTGAAACGCTTCTCAATGAGTCTTTTCCTTAAGGAATCAATTTCCTGGTCGGAAAGGCAAGACAGAAACGGAATACCAGAAGCAATCTTTAAGAATTTTTCAGAGGTGTTTGACTTCATAATATTCTAATTATTCTCGAGGTTTCTTAACACCTTGAAACAACTATTTAGCATATTTTGCATTCTTTATACGCTACATTCGGAGCTTGATCAACATGTTTCTGTGTTGCATGATATATTACACTTTAAAGACTGTGGGGCGAATTCGCGGGAGCAATGAAAACCAAGGTCCTCCTCAACATGGGCGCCGGCACTCTCAACGGCGATGATTCAAATATCGGCCTGCTGAAAGGCCTTTTCCGGAAGTTCGGGATTGACGCAGAGATCATTGCGGCGCCCGATTCCGGCATCAGGGAGCAGTCCCGCAGGGCAGCCGAATCAAAACCTGACATACTCCTGGCCGGCGGGGGCGATGGTACGGTCAGCCTGGTGGCCTCAGCCCTTGCGAACACGCAAACAAGCCTGGGCATATTGCCGCTGGGGACCCTCAACCACTTTGCCAAGGACCTGCAGATCCCCATGGACCTTGAAGGAGCGGTGGAGCTGATTGCGAAAGGCCCGGTCCGGTCCGTGGACATGGGCGAGGTGAACGGGCATTATTTCATCAACAACTCGTCCCTCGGCATTTATCCCCGCCTTGTAAAGGACAGGGAGGAGCAGCGGCTGCAATTGGGAATAGGGAAATGGCCGGCGCTCGTCATTGCCGCTTTCAAGGTTTTTCGGCGGGCCGCAGATTTCAAGGTCGAGATCATATCCGGCAACATTGACGTGGTCCGCAGGACGCCCTTTGTCTTCGTGGGCAACAACGAATACGAAGTAAGCCTCTTCACGATCAGGAACAGGGCCGGCCTGGACGGGGGAGTCCTCAGCGTCTACATCGGCAACCGGGGCGGCCGCCTCGAACTGTTGCGGCTCGCACTGAGGGCGCTCGCGGGAAAGCTCGAGCAGGAAAAGGACTTCACGGCGCTGACCCTGAAGCAATGCGTTATCAGGACGAGGTCCAGGATGATCACGACAGCTGTTGACGGCGAGCTGTCAAAAATGTCAACCCCTCTTCATTACCGGAGCCACCCCGGCGCCCTCAGGGTGATAGCCCCGGAAAAGGCCGGGACGGCCCATGCGTAAGATCGCCCACATTTCGGACCTTCACTTCGGGCGCGTCGACCCGGAAGTCGCCGCTGCCATCACCAGGGACCTCATTGAACTCGATCCCGTACTGGTGAGCATCAGCGGGGATATCACCCAGAGGGCCAGGGCCCGCCAGTTTGCCGCCGCCCGGGAATTCCTCGACGGGATCCCGTTCCCGAAACTGATAGTCCCCGGCAATCACGACATTCCCCTCTACAACCTTGGAAGGCGTTTTCTCTCGCCGCTGGGCAGGTACAAACGTTACATAAGCCAGGAACTCAATCCGAGCTTCATCGACAATGAAGTGGCCGTGTTCGGGATCAATACGGCGCGCCCCTTTACCTGGATCAACGGCAGGATCTCGGACGCCCAGATCGAGCAGGTGTGCGCGAGGGCTGGAAAGCTTTCCCCGTCATTGTTCAAAATAGCCGTGACGCACCACCCTTTCATACCGCCGCCCCGGGGGGCCCCGCTGAGCGTTGTCGGCCGGGCCCGCAAGGCGCTCCGGGCGCTTGAATCATGCGGGATGGAACTGGTCCTGTCGGGACATTTCCATATGGCTTATACAGGCGACGTAACCATTGAAGCGGCGGACCGGCGCATTCTCGTCGTCCACGCATCCACCCTGTCCACCAGGAGACGGGGCGAGCCCAATGCCTATAATTTAATAAACATCCAACCTCCCCGGCTTTCGATTCTGTCGAGGGTCTGGAACGGTTCCCGGTTTTATTCCGCCCTGCAGTCAAACTTCATCCTGAAAGGCCGTATCTGGGAAAAGAGATAAGCCCATAGAGTTCTTTGCGGCCATTCCTTAATTTCTTTTCAGGAATTTCAACTCGAAAAATCAGGAATTCCTTTATGGAACAAATGCATCGGCAAAATGTAACTTAAAATGAAAATTGTACAAAGGAGGAGTGCCGATGAGAAAGACAGTTATACTATTGCTGGTGGTGCTGTTTGCATTAACTGCATGCTCGTCCACTACGGGCAGAACAGCGGGACAGAACGTGGATGACACCGTCATCAAATCAGAGATAAACGGGAAAATCCTTGCAGATCCGAACCTGAAATTCTTCCAGATCGACGTCGCCTCTTTCAACGGGAACGTCACACTCTCCGGACAAGTCCCCAACAGGGATGCGGAAACCAAACTTCTAAACATCGCCAGGAACACCAAAGGCGTGAAAAGCGTAAAATCGAATCTGCAGATAAAGCAGCAATAAGGAGGGCCGGATAAGCGGGAGCATACGCCGCCGCCATGCGGCAATGCTCCCTTTTGTGCGGAGCGGATTCTGAGAAATTGACTTTTCAGGGGCGTTCTTGTACGCTGAATTTAATCGAGGGGCTTTGAAATGTCCGGCCCCTCAGGTCCTTTCGGTTTTGAATGTACAGGAACAAGTTTTCCTGAGGAGCACTTGAGGAAACTGATTCCCGAGCGCATCGCATCCCGTGTCCATCGGAAGTTTAACCATAACCCCTTCCAGACGCATTTCTGCAAATTTCCGAAAATCAAACAAAATGGCGTGATTAAGGCTTTCCTGCCTGTCAAGCCGCGCAAGTTAGGAGGTTGCTGATGGAGATACTTGCAAGAGAAGAGATCCTGACGAGGGATAGTTTGCTGTCGTTAATGGAGGTCCGGAACAAGCCGTGCATTTCGATTTACATGCCGACCCCCTGGGTCGGGGCAGAGATACAGCAGAACCAGATACGATTCAGGAACATGCTGAGGTCTGCCGAAGAAAACCTGTTAACGCTTGGATTGCGCCCGGGCGAAGTCGAGGCGATGCTCAATCCCGGCATGGCGCTCCTTAAGAACGCCCCCTTTTGGAGGAAGCAGAACGACGGCCTGGCGGCATTCATATCTTCAGGGATTTTCAGGGTGTACCGGCTTCCCCTGGGCTTTCCCGAACTGGTCGTCAGCTCGGACCGTTTCCACCTTAAACCGCTTTTCCCCCTTTTCAACAACGGCGGAGGCCGGTTTTACGTGCTTGCCGTAAGCATGAAAGCTGTAAGGTTCCTGCAGGGGGCGCGCAACTGCGCCCTCGAGCTTGAGCTGAAAAACACGCCGCGCAGCCTCGCCGAAACTGTAAGGTATGACACTCCCGACCGGCAGATGCGCTCGCAGCCGACCCGGCGCGGCTCGTCCACCTTCCACGGGCACGGCATCTGGGAGGACCTGACCAAGGAAAGCATCCTGCGCTATTTCCAGCAGATCGACAAAGGGCTCCAGGAGCTGCTTCGGAACGAACGGTCGCCCCTGGTTTTCGCCGGGGTCGACTACCTCTTTCCGATCTTCAAGGTGGCAAATTCCTACCCCCGCCTGGTTGACGAGCCGATTACCGGGAATCCCGATGAAATGAAGACAAGCGAGCTCGGCTCCCTGGCCTGGAAGACCGTCCAGCCTTTTTATGAAAAGGCCGTGCATGAAGCCCTGGCCCTGTACAAGCAATCCATGGGCACCGGGCTTGCGTCCAACAACATGGAAGAAATCGTCCCCGCAGCCGGCGACGGGAAAGTGGGCTACCTGTTCGTCGCGGCCGGCCGCCAGCAGTGGGGCAGCATCGATTCGGCAACGAAAAAGATGGTCCTGCTCGAGAAACCGCAGCAAGGCAGCGAGGACATCCTGGATGCGGCATCCGTGCAGACTTATCTGAACGGGGGCACTGTATACCTGCTCGGTCCCGACAAAATGCCCGACAAAGCGCCGATGGCGGCGATCTTCAGATATTAACCGGGCTTTTCAAAAACATTCGGCCCGGCCGCAGGGGCGTAATACGATGCGCCCCTGCCCAGGAATCCACGGGCAGACTGATCGATTTTCTCGCGCTTCCAACAGGGGGTAAGATGAGAAGATTCGGAATGATCTTTACAAAAGTGCAGTTTCCTGATTTCGACATCTATCTCCCGTTCCAGTGCCAGATGTGCGGATCCTGCTGCAGCCGTTACATGCCGAGGTTCTCCTGGCGCGACCTGCTGGAGCTGTCGATATATTACGGCGCCTCGGAGCATGACCTGTTCCGCTCGTACGAGCAGTCCTTTTCCCTCCAGCTCAAGGGCCGGGAAACGCGCTGCATTTTCATGCGCGGCACCGCCTGCTCCATTTACGAACATCGCCTGAGGCCGCAGGCCTGCATCCTGTTCCCTTTTTCATTCCAGTACGCGAATATCCGGGACTGCCCCGGGCATGATGTCCACCTGCAACTGCTGCACACTATGCTGAAAGGGGAGAGCGGGTATTCCATATTTGACTCGAGCTTCTGTCCCGCAGCGCCGTTTCGCGCCCCGCCCGAAACGCAGGCGAACAAATTCTGGGGGCGCTTTATCGGGTTGCGGCCTTCTCCCATGCTGGTACGGAAGTACCTCGTCATCAATGAACTGCAGCAACCGTCGGCTGCGGACCCAAGCGAAGCACGGGCGCAGGCTGTACAGATGTTCACACGAAATAATTAATGAGGTAACCGGCAATGAGGCCGGCCCCCGTAATGAAATGGACCTTGATCATGCCAAGGTTTGCAGGGGCAAGGCCCAGCTTGTCATCCAGGTTGCGCAGGAGGACACTCACCGAATTCCAGGCCCAGGGCAGGCTCGCAAAGCCCAAAAGCTCGTAAACCGGCGCTATCCCCGAGACAACGGAGCCCAACAGGACCGTGTAAGCCGCACACAGTCCCAGGATGTAAAGACAGGCGCCCGTTTTCCTCCCGAACCGGGCCACCAGGTTCAGTTTTGCCGCTTTCCTGTCGTCCTCGAAATCGGGGATCTCGTTAATTATGATCATCGACCACATCATGAAGCCCGGGACGAGCGAGATCAGGAAGGGTTCGGCGCCGAACTTTCCCGACTGCACGTAATAGGCGCCCAGCCCGATCACGGGACCGAAATTGACCAGCAGGCCAAGCTCGCCGAACCCCCTGTACCCGAATTTAATCGGCGGGACCGTATAGTAGATGGAACAGAACAGGCCGAAGAGGCCCAGGGCGAGGACCGGCCAGCCCTTCACGGCGGCTATATAAAAACCGATCAGGGCTGTCGCCGCAAAACAAACCAGGGATGCCGTGAAAAGCTGTTTGTCGGAAAGCAGTCCGGCGGTCAGGACGCCGCTGCCGCCCGTATAGGGGTTCTTTTCCGCGGCGCTGGAAATATCGGCATTGTGGCGGAAATCGAAAACATCGTCAATCATGTTCAGACCGAAGTGGTTGATGGTAACTCCGATAACCACCAGGGAAAAAAATCCGGGCTGGAACACCCCTTCCCTCGACAGGGGGATCAAGCCGCACAGTATTGCGGGAAGGAAACTCGGCGGCACGAAGTGGACCCGGAACGCCTTGACGAGGGCCTGCACCGGCCCCATTTCTTTATCAAAAATTTTTACCGCAGGGCGAACTCTCATCGATATCTCTTTCAACCGGCAATTTAGGTAATTTATTACATTCCGGCCTTTATAACAATGAAGATCGTAGACAGAGATATCTTCATACCCGCTCCATCCGGTTTATACGGCTCATCCATATACGCGTCACAGATTCAGCAATATCAACCCGAAAAATCGGGCGGCAAATATATCCGGACAGGAATTATAATGAGCCAGTTTTTTTGAGGACGGCAACATGAAACCGGACACGCTCATCCAGCCCGAATCTGTGCGGAGATGCGTTTCTTTCCTTGAATGGCTCTTCAGAGATTACGGGCCGCTCGATTTTTCCGTGCGCTTCTGGGACGGCCACGTGCACGGCCCCGCCCCCGGCCGGACTGCCGCGTTTTCCCTTGTCCTCAACCACCCCGGGGCCTTAAGGAAGATGTTTCGTCCGCCCGGCGACAAGTCTCTCGGGGAAGCATTCATCTTCCGGGATTTCGATATTGAAGGAGACCTGGAAGCGGCGTTTGCAATTTCGGACTATTTCATATCCAGGAAATGGCGGCTGCCGGAAATGGTGTCTTTCTCAATGTCCCTCCTCAGCCTCCCCAAAGGGGAAAATAATTCTTCAACGGAAACCGCAAAGCTTTCGGGCCATCCTCACTCGCCCGAACGCGACCAGCAGGCGATCAGGTATCATTACGACGTCTCCAACGATTTTTTTAAGACTTTCCTGGATTCCCGTCTTGTATACTCATCGGGATATTTTACCGGACCGGATGAAGACCTCGACACAGCCCAGGCCGGCAAGCTCGATTACATCTGCAGAAAACTGCGCCTCCGGCCGGGGGACAGGCTGCTCGACATCGGCTGCGGATGGGGAGGGCTGCTGCTTCATGCCTTCCGAAATTATGGTGCCCGGTGCACCGGCATCACTCTGAGCAGAAACCAGGCTGAATTCGCCAATCAAAAAATCGCGTCCGAAGGAGCCTCGAATACATGCGAAGTGCATTTAAGGGATTACCGCGAAGAACAAGGCGAATCGGCCTACGATAAAATTGTGAGCGTCGGCATGGTCGAGCATGTCGGCGAGGCGACGCTCAGAGAATATTTCACACATGCATGGAAACTGCTGAAGCCCGGCGGAGTCTTTCTGAACCACGGGATAACGCAGGGCAACAGGTACCTGGAAAACAGGGATTCATTTATCGACAATTATGTCTTTCCGGACAGCGATCTCCTCCCCTTAAACAAGACGCTCGCCTATGCCGAACAGGCGGGATTCGAAATCCGGGATGTGGAAAGCCTCAGGGAGCATTACATGCTGACGCTGAGGAACTGGGTCAGGCGCCTGGAAGAGAACCGTGAGGAGGCCCTGAAGGCGGCAGGCGAAGTAAAATACAGGACGTGGAAACTGTTCATGTCGGGCTCGGCCTACGGCTTCAGGACAGGCAAGGTCAACGTGTACCAGGCCCTTCTTTTCAAGCCGCAGGGCGGCCCCAGCGGACTTCCGCTCACCAGGGCCGATTGGTATTGATCCCCGCCGGATTTATTATCATCATTCCCTTTACCCCCGCTTTGAAGTAGACTTTACGCTGACGTGCGCGAACGGCTGCGCCGCGACTTTCCGAATTCAACGGAGGCTTTCCTTAACCCAGATGAGTTCCGTCCTTACCGCCGGAGATTACCGCAGCAACATATGGCAGCTCGCCTGGCCCATGATGATCATCATGGTTCTGAACTTCCTGATCGGGATCGTGGACATATACGTGGCGGGCCTGATCAGCCCCATGGTTCAGGCCGCAGTGGGTTTCGTCACCCAGCTTTACTTCCTCGTCATCATAGTTGCCAACGCCATCAGCATCGGCACTCTGGCCCTTGTGTCGCGGGCGATCGGCGCCGGGAACATAAAAAGGGCCGTGGACGTGGCACGGCAATCGATCATTTTCAGCCTGATCGTAACAGTCCTGATAATGTCCGTGTTCATTTTCTTCAACAGGGAAATAATCTCCCTGGCAGGCTTTCCGGACGAAATCCGGGGCATTGCGGAAACCTTCCTGAAGATTTTCACCTTTGCCCTCGGCCCGAATTACATCCTGATAATAGCGAGCTCCATCTTCCGGGCGAGCGGCGAGGTCAAGAAACCCCTGTTAGCCATGGCCCTGGTCAGCATCGTGAACATCGCCGGGGACTTCATCCTGGTGTTCGGATGGCCTCCCCTGCCCGCCATGGGGTATCCCGGTATTGCGCTGTCCGGGGCCTTCTCGGTCACGGCGGGGACAGTCGCAAGCCTGGCGATGTTCGCCACCGGGAACTGGGCCTCCCTGTACAGGGGCGGCTGGAATTTTTCCTGGGACACTATCCGGGCGATCACCGACATAGGCTGGCCCGCCGCGGTGCTCCAGATGTCATGGAATTTCGCCACGATCATCATCTACAACATCCTGAGCCATCTCAAAGGGCAGAACATCACTGCTCTGGCCGCACTGGCAAACGGCCTGAGGATCGAGGCCATCATATATCTTCCCGCTTTCGCGCTCAATATGGCGGCCTCGGTCCTGGTGGGGCAAAACCTCGGGGCCGGGAATCCCGACAGGGCGGAAAAGCTCGCCTGGATAACGGCCTGGGCGGGAGTCGCCATAATGAGCACAATGGCGCTCGTTGTCTTTATCTGGGCGGAGTTCTTCGCCTCCGTAGTGGCCAAGGACAGCGGCGTGCTGTCCGAGACGGTCAGGTACCTGCGGATCACGATGTTCTCCGAGCCGTTCCTCGCCTTGAGCCTTGTGCTGGGCGGGGGGCTGCAGGGCGCCGGCGACACCCGCAGCACGATGTGGGTCACATTCATTTCCATGTGGATCATAAGGCTCCCCCTGGCCTGGCTGCTTGCCCTGAACCTGGGCCTCGGCCCGGTCGGGGTATGGTCGGCAATGGTAAGCTCGATGGTGATGCAGGGGTTGATGATGTCCTGGCGGTTCCGCGAGGGAAAGTGGAAGCAAGTCAAAGTGGATGTCTGAAATTGAAGGAGAGTCGATGAAAATTTTCAATACCCTGGGCAAAAGGCTGGAGGAGTTCCATCCCGTCAACCCGAAAGAGGTGACCATCTTCACCTGCGGGCCGTCCGTGTACCAGCGGGCCCACATAGGGAATTTCCGCACGTTCCTTTTCGAGGACATCGTCGTGAGATACCTGCGGTACGCCGGATACAGCGTCAAGAGGGGGATGAATTACACGGACGTCGAAGACAAGGCGGTAAAGGAGGCACACAACAGGCGCGTGTCCGTGGCGGAACTCACGGCAGTCAACATCAGGGGGTTCCGGCAGGAGATGAAAGAGCTGGGGATGGAAATGCCGGACTATTTCCCGCGCGCCTCGGAGAACATCGACAACGCTATTGACATAATAGAAATCCTGATGGAAAAAGGGACGGCCTACCGGCACGGCCGGAACATCTATTTCGACCCGCTCAAGTTCCCCGGATTCGGAAAGCTTTACGGCCTTGACATGAAAAAATGGCCCGGGCACAGGAGGCGCTTTCACCTCGACACATACCCCGGGATGCGCTGGAACCTCGGCGACTTCATACTCTGGCACGGCTGCGGGCCCGGGGAAAGGGCCTGCTGGGATACCCGGATTGGCAGCGGCAGGCCTTCCTGGAATGTCCAGGACCAGAGCATGATCCTCCCCTATTTCCACGAAACGCTTTCGATCTACATGGGCGGGATCGACAACCTCGTCCGCCACCACGACTATATAATCGCTGTGCTGGAATCCGTCCGGCCATATCCGGTCGCCCGCTACTGGCTGCATTGCCGCCACCTCTACGTGAACGGGAAAAAGATGTCGAAAAGCCTGGGGAACATCGTATACACTCGCGACGTGACCGGCAATGGGCATTCCCTGAGCGAGCTGCGCTTCTTCCTGATTTACAGCCATTACAGGGACAGGGTCAATTACACCGAAAAAAATATGGCTGCCGCGGCTTCGCTTCTCCGGGATGCAAGGTCACTGGTAAAAAAAATCAGCTCAGCGGCAAAGAACGGTCCCGGGAAGAAAATCGCCGGTGAAGGCGGCTTCGCCCGGGACCTGGAAGCCGCCTTCAGGGCCGGCATGGAAAACGACCTTAACCTGAAGGAAGCCTTTGACCTGTTGTATGCCGTGCTCGTGAAAGCAAGCGGCGGGGCTTTAACAACGGGGCGGGAGGCCGCAAGGGCCATGCATGCCCTCCGCGAGATTGACGGCGTTCTGGGCGTGCTTTTTCAGGAAATCTGATAAATCAAAATTTTCTCCCCGCTTGCCGCTTGATAAGGCCATGCCTTATCTGCTAGATTCGGGCACTTTATTACGTTTGAGAGCTTCATATTGATGGACATCAGGGTCAAGGCGGGGAAAAAGGCTTTTGAGCTAATCCGGGAAAACGGATTCGATTTCAACAGGGTAAAGACTTATGTCGGTCCGGCAGTAGGCCCGCGCTGGCTGATAGCGGCCGGTTTCGACCTTACCCTGATGGAAAGAGGGCTCCTGGGGAAAAGCTACCCCACCCTCCTGACCGGCGCCTCCGCCGGGGCGTTCCGGCTTGCCGCCTGGCTGCAGCCGGAACCGGGCAAGAGCTACCGGAGGCTCATGGAGGCTTATATCAATGCCGATTACAAGCGCAAAGACAGCCCCCGGAAACTCTTGGACGAAATGGAAAAAATCATAAACTCCTACCTGGAAACAGACGCCCTGCCCTTTGCCCTCACCCACAAGAAATACCGGCTCGCGATCGTGACGGCCCGCGCCCGGAACCTCGCCGCTTCTGAAAAGCAGTGGGTACAGAAACTCGGGGTCGGGCTGGCTTTTGCCTGCAACGCCCTGAGCGCCTCCCTGTTGAGATTGTTTTACGAACAGGTAGTCTTCTTTTACAGTCCGATACCGCCGAAATTCTGCCTGACCGGAGAATTCAAAGGGAAGACTGTCCGCCTCAACATCGCCAATTTCAAATCGGCCGTCCTGGCCTCCGGGACCATTCCCCTCGTCATAGGAGGGGTCAGGAACATCTATGGGGCGCCGACCGGGATTTACCGCGACGGCGGGCTGTTCCAGTATCATTTCAACCAGTTTTACCCGGCCAGGGAAGGCGACCTGATATTGTTCTTCCATCACCAGGAATCCCTCACCCCGGGCTGGCTGGACAAGAAGCTCAAGTGCCGGCGCGTTCCGGGGTCTTACCTGGAAAACGCAGTAATGGTCTTTCCGACCGAAGAATTTGTCGGCAGCCTGCCGGGTGGGAAAGTGCCGGACAGGGACGATCTTGCAGAGTTGATCGACAAGCCCGATGTCCGGAAGAAAAGATGGCGCAAGGCAGTCGAGCTTTCCTCCGGGCTGGGCGAGCAGTTTGTCGAACTGGTCGAGAGCGACCGCATCAGGGAAGCAGTCGAAGAATTCTGAGTAAAATGCAAATTAACTGGAATGACAGGATAGGCGTCCTGAAGGAAATGCTGGGCGATTGCACCCTGTGCCCCAGGAATTGTCATGCAGACCGCCTGGCGGGGGAAACGGGCTTTTGCGGGTTGGGTCCCGATGTCGTTTTAAGCAGGGCGCTGCCGCATTTCGGAGAGGAGCCGCCGATTTCCGGCGAACGCGGGGCGGGCACCGTCTTCCTTTCATCCTGCAACCTGAAATGCGTGTACTGCCAGAACTGGCAGATAAGCCTTGCCGACGGCCGGGGCGGCGGGGGGCGGGAAATAACGCCGCGCGGGCTCGCGGATGCCTTTATGCAGCTCGCGGCAAAGGGTTGCCATAATATCGAGGCGGTCACGCCGACTCCCCACCTGCCGGGTTTCGTCGAGGCATTGGGTATCGCGCGGCTCGAGGGACTGGACCTGCCGGTCGTCTTCAATTGCGGCGGCTACGAGGACCCGGACACGATCAGGCTCCTGGACGGAATTGTCGATATCTGGCTGCCCGACTTCAAGTACGGCTCGGAATCCGCCGCCCGCGAATTGTCAGGCGCTCAGGATTATCCCGGCCGGGCAATGACCGCCATCAAGGAAATGGTCAGACAGGCCGGAGATGAATTAATCACTTCCGGCGATATCGGCAAACGCGGGGTAATCATCCGCCATCTCGTCCTGCCCGGCATGGCCGGAAACAGCCTTGCCGCGCTGGAGCTGATAAGAAAGGAGATTTCCCCCGTGGTGCCGATCAGCCTCATGGGCCAGT
>JBDKTK010000095.1:0-37315 GCA_039680225.1 Syntrophaceae bacterium | reverse complement strand
CACTTGTCGTTGGTGGCGAATTTGACAATTTTCCCGCGGTCATCGACGCGCATCGCTTTACAGTCCTGACCCCCGATGTCTATCACTGTGCGGACCGAGGGCAGCATCCACTTCGCGCCCCTCGCATGGCAGGCCACTTCGGACATCGTGCCCGCGATGAACGGGATATGCTCTTTCCCGTAGCCGGTGCCGATGCAGCATTCGATTTGTTCGAGCTTAAGCCCTGCCTCGCCCAGGGCGCTTTCCATTATGTCCCGGGCGGAAGCCTCCGGTCTCGATTTGACTCTCGCGATCCGGGCGGCAAGAACCTTGTTATCCGCCAGGATCACCGCCTTCGCCGTCAGGGACCCTATATCGCATCCGGCAGTAATCATTTCCACGTTGCTCCTTTCCAGCCGCGAATCCCGCGAACGCGCAGGAACTCGTCTATTTTTCCCAGGAATGTGTCCACCGGCTCAATCCTGTTGTCGAACGAATCCGCATACAGGGTCAGCGTCGGGTACCCCAGTTTCTCCATATCTTTCGTGATGAGCTTCACCATGCTCCAGGTGTTGCGGCATCCCATCGTGCCCATGAACGCAAGGAAGTCGGGCTTCATGAGCTTGGCCACTCCAACCGTATCGTCAAGCCACATGTGAGGGGCGTCATACGGGCCCCTGATCTGCTTCACCATCGGCATGCGCGAGGTCTGCGCCGCGAGCGAATCGATCATTGAATCCATGTCCCTGAGGTCCACCGAGTAGCCTTCATTTTCGCGGCCCTTGGCGTAATACGCGTTGGTCTGCCAGAAATCGGTCATCATCGTGCCGATATGGCTGATGCCGTTTCTCTCCAGCCATCTCCAGTACTTCATCTTTATGCAGTAATGATCGATATAGTAAAAGAACCCCCGCAGCTTCTCCACGCCGTCTCCGGCAACCCCCTTGGCGGCATTGGCCTTGACGATATCCAGCATGGCTTCCAGGATATCCGTCCCGTCCTGTATTCCGCTGAACATTACCTTGATATCGTAAATGAACAGGTTGAAAATCCCGGGGACGGGAGAGGGGATCAGCCTCTGGTATTCCTGGATCTCGCAGATGATTTCGTCCTGCCGGATCAGTTGCCGGCAGATTTCCCGGAGCTTGTCGATATCAAGTTTCTTCCCGGTCTGATTTTCGAGGAAGGACAGCATTTGCCTGAAGTCCGCCCGGTGATACTCCACCGCCCTGTCTTCGACAAGGATGTTGGGATAGTTGAGCTGGCAGAACGGCACGTCCAGGTATGCCGAGGCGAAGGCGAAGGCATTGGCGTTCGAATCGCAGACGCCCGGCGTGCTGCAGACCACGAAATCCGGCCTCTCAGCCAATCCGGCCAGGATCGCCCCCAGCCCGGTGCGCTGTCCGGAGCAGGATGTCTCGGTAAAGCCCACTTCGCAGCAATAGTCGAGACTCTCGTAAATCTCCTTTTCCCATACCGCCGCGTAGAATGCGGAAAGCCCCTCGAGGCAGTAAGGCACGATATCGAAAGCAAACAGGATGGCGGGAGAGAAATTGTATGTTATCAGGGCCAGCTTCTTCTTGTTCTGCTTCGCGTTCAGGATGTTGTCCATATAGCGGGCCGTTGCTTTGGCGAGCTTGACGCCCGCCTGGCCCGTGGATAACAGCTTCATATTGGTGTCCTTGAAGGACGGCACGTGTCCGGCTGTGTATTTCAACTCCTTTTCGGTGGAGTCGAACAGCTTGCTCGCGTTGTCCATGAGGCTCCAGAAACGCCAGTCGTAATTGTACTCTCTAAATACGCTCCTCATTGTCGGTACCCCCCTAAATGCTCGTGCTGACTTTTTGCTCCTGTCCTTTTGCAGTGTATGTTCATGGCGCGCGCTCCTTTCAGGATATCCTCTCGAGGAATGCATCCACTCTCATCTTGATGCGGCCCTCATCCCCCAGGGGCCCGTATTCCCGCTCCATCCTCGTGCAGGGGATGCCCGCCGCCTCCAGGTCCCTTTCGAATATCCCGTTTTCCGATCCATGGAGGTCGCAGAACCGGACATTCTGAAGTATCACCCCGTCGACCTTCGCCTTCCTGGCGCGGTCAATCAGATATTTGAACCTTTTCTTATATCCTCCGAACATCCGCGGGCATAAGACTGCTTCCAGGTATCTCCTGGCAAGGGCCTCAATGGGATCGCCTTTTTCGTCAACCATTTCGACATGCGACCTCGATCCGAAACACAGAGTGTCTGCTACAATCACAGCGCCTTCCTCTTCAATGGCCCGCAGCAGGTCCAGGTCGTCGATTATGCTGCCCACCAGCATGAGACGCTTTCCGGGCAGCCCCTCGTTTTTCCCCTCAAGCCCGGCAATGATCTGTTCGAGAAGGGAGTTGAATTCGGAAACCGGCATGGCGGTGCCCGCAATGGCGATGGCTATTGCCTCCTCGCCGGAAATGGGGGCCGCATCGCTGATCCTCAGATTATCGAGCTTCTCCAGGAGGGAACGGGAATGGTTGTACTTCCTGATTTCCTCCCGCAGGGCCTCATCGGTGATCTTGACGGCGAATTTCTCCTCGAGCGCTTTTATGAACTGCCTTGCCTCATCCGCGAACCACTTGATGCTGTAGTCTTCGACCTTGTGGGGAGCGGAGTAATAATGGAACAGGGCGGGGACTATCCCTTTAAAATCCTCGCCGGCCTTTCTCCAGCATTCATCCAGCCTGCGCATGGTATCGCAGCCGTTGCAGACCAGTGCGCCGTCCAGGAAATTGTATTTGCCTTCGCCCGCCATCTGCAGCAGGGCCTTGGGGAAGCTGCACACGACAGGCCCGAAATATGTATCGCCGATGGATGTCGATTCGACCTCGACCGCCCTCAGCCGGAAGGGAAGCATTCCCGCTGCGGCGATTATCTCGGCGGGCACATACGTGCAGGGATAACCGATTATTTTTTTCCCTTCCGCTTTCCATTTCTTCACGTAGCGGTTGGAAATCGACGTAACGGCCTCGCGTATTTCTTCTCTCATCTCTGACAACCTCCTTGCATGCAGATGCGGTTTCTCAAGAGCGCCAATGCCTCATCTATTTCGCTGTTCCCGTTTTCGGGGGCAAGCAGCTCGTTCAACCCCCGCAGAACGGCGGGCATGACCGCCTGGGCGGCGGGCTTGAGACAGGAGACCACATCATCGACTATCCAATCGGCCGCTTTTTTCAGCTCCCGGGTGTCAACGGCTGTTGCGAGAGTGCCGAGCAGGTTCAGGGACAAATCGGGGCTGCCCGCGTGGACCCTGTTAACCGCCCGCAGCAGGGAATTAAAAATTTCACCGATCTCCTGCATATCCAGTTCGCCCAGTCCCCGGGCGCAGGCGGCATCCACCTCAGCCGCCGGCAATTCCTCGAACAGCTTCAATTGAACACCGGCCGACCGGATGGCGGGATTCTTTATGGCGCTCAGAGCGGCAAGGGTCTCCATGAATATCCGGGGATTTTCTCTGGCGGCCTCACATGTGGATTTGACTGCTGCTTCCCTGTTCTCAGCCCAGGCAATTTTTGCCTTTCTCACAAGCACCGGGTCCAGGACGGAATTGATCTCCCGCAGCTTGTTGGCCAGCACGGCCTGGAATACGGATTTATCGCCTTCCCCCAGGATCACGCTGCCCGTGTTGATTTTTCGGAAAAGCTCCAGGACCGCATTGAAGACTTCCCCCAGCTTCCTGCCGTCAAACGTATCGACGACGGCGAACACGAGGTCTGTCGTCGATTCCGGGGACGCGTTTTTCATCGGCTTGAGCATCTCGTTAAGCGAGCTGACCAGGATATTTATAAGTCCCATGCTCATGATCTCGAGACAGGCCAGTTTGCCGGGATGGTTCCACAGGGTTGCGCCGACCACCCCTGAAACAGCTGTTATGCCTTCGGCGGAGTTTTCCAGCAATTCCGTCAGCTCGCCGAAATCGATCTTCTTCAGCATGTCGTCCAGCGGCTTTTCCAGGAGTTCGGCCGCCAGGGTGGGGTTCTCCTTAAGCAGGGCCGAAAAATTCCGGGCCGCTTCCGTAACGACTTCGCCCAGACGCGCCGCATCCAGCTGGGCTATGGATGTCCGGAAAAAATTCGCCTGCTCTTCCGGCGAATACTGGCGAACCGTGACCAGCATTTTGAGGAAGATGGATGCCGCGGAGTTTATGAGCACCGGAGCAAGGGCAAGCATGGAGGGCACGCCCAGCCCGTTCTTCCAGATTGCCGAATCCGTAAAGGGAGCGATCTCCCCGGCCCCGGCCGTCTTGAGAATCTGGGCGGAAAATTTCCTCTTCAGGAAACTGTCGCCCGACCACGACGCCAGCATCTCGTCAAGCGCCACTGCCATGGCATTTTTGATAACAGGGCTTTTCATCAGCTCCGATATGGCCTTGCCGAGAAAATCTATGCTCTCCTGTTCCCGTTTTTTAGCAAGCCTCTGATCGACAATCTCGCTCACATCCATTGACTATCCCTCCTCTTCAGGTTCCGCAGCAGCATTTATTGAATCAAATGATTCCATCTTATGATGGACTACTGTCGCTTTTTTGAGATGTGGTTTTATAAACATGGATTGACTTTGCCTTTGAATTAGTTGTTGGATTGGTTAATTACTTTTTGACGGCGAATCTCCACTGAAAGACCAGGGACCGGCTCCGGATGACTCTCAATATCTTCCACCTCTATTTTCATGGGCATCTTTTGCAAACTATACCGCGGTTACATCGCGGAGGATCAAAGCAAACACTGCCGGCGTTGTTCCTCCCGGGCAACTTTCAGCTTCATTTTTTCTTCGGGGCCGTAGCAATGCCGTAAAACAGGATTTCGAGGAGATCGTCTATCTGCTGCTCCATCGTCCTGGGCGTCATCTCGAAAACGAACACCATTTCAACCCTCCGCGCTATCATCTGGAGCACTGCGGCAAGGTGCAGAGAGTCCGCGGGTTTGAACACTTTTTTCGAGATCCCTCTTTTCAATATTTCTTCAATCATGGCGAGCTCCTCATTGTTGAAAGAGCTCTCCCGGGTGGCATAGATTGACGCTATCTCTTCGCCGACGTCGCGGCTCACAGCGAAGAGCTTGCGGAGCCGCCGGCCGTGGTTGAGCTTGGATACAATCAACGCCCTCAGCTGCCTGCGGGGATCGGATTCCCTGGCAATTGCCTTTCTCAAATGGCTGAGGAGGACCTCTTCCTCATGCCGCATGACCTCATCCATCAACTCCCTTTTGCCTCCGGGAAAATGATGATAAACGGCGGTCTTTCCCACTCCGAGGGGTTTTGCGATGTCGGTAAGGGATGTCTTCCTGAGCCCTGTCTTCGCGAATTGCTCGCGGGCCGCATCCAGTATTTTTTGCCGGTCCAGATTTATCGCCATTTTTGATCTCCTGAACGATCGAACATTTTGTTCAGTTGTTATATTCCATAAAATAAAAAGGGTGTCAATATGAAATTTGCATTTTATTTTTATTTCTGAACTGTAACCGGGGAATGGGAAAGCGCGACGGCCCTCAATGGCCGGCCCGGCCCGGAAACGGGTTTGCCGCCGTTCAGCCATTCAGGCCATTCAGAATTGAACAGCGGCGCCCGTTTCAGCCGAGGCTCAGCCCGGGGCTCAGATCAGCCCGCGCTCTTTTGAGATTGTATTGAGCAGTTCCGGAAGATCTTTGAATGGGACCTTCCCCTGGGCTTTATTTACCAGGGTGATGGAGTCTGCGGGGCATGCGGAAACGCACAGGCCGCAGCCGATGCACTTTTCAGGAAGGATTTCATAGCCGCCGTCGAGTTCCTGCACGGCGTTAACGGGACATCTGTCAAGGCAGATCCCGCAACCCGAGCACTTTTCGGCATCGATCACCGACTGGCAGGTGGAGTTGACGAACATCAGGCTCATGGGGATCACCTGCAGGCCCTTGAGGATGCCGCAGCAGCATGGGCAGCACAGGCAGACTATTGAGAGCTCCTGCGTGTTGCTGGACTGGATTACCAGACCCCACTGCTCCGCGTCGTCAAGCAGCTTCATAAGCTCATCCTTGCTGATCTGCCGGGCAATACCGTTGTCCAGGTAGTATTGCGCGTGAGCCCCGAAAGCGAGGCAGGTCTCATGGGAATGGCGGCAGGCGTTGCCCTTCAACCCCGCCAGCTGGCGGCACATGCAGTCCGTCACGGCAATGAGGTGGTCGTCCCGGACCATGTCCCGCATGCGCTCGTATGTTTCCACGGAAGCCTTTGTCTTTATCGACTTCTCCACCGGGACCACCCGCATCTGCTTGGTCTCGATTTCCACGCCCAGCATGCCGACATACGGCAGGTACTCATCGATCAGATTCGCAAGCTCCACGTCCATCTTGTGCACCTGGGCATCGACTATGCCCACGAAGAACTGATATGCCTTGTAGAGGGCCTTGCCGCCGGCCCTGACCCGGAATACCAGGCCCTTCCTGGCCATGGTCTCCAGCTGGGGGGCCAAGACGGCCTCATCAGTCCCGCAGCGCCGGGCGATGGCGGAGACCTCTTCCGGTTCCTTGCTCAATTTCACGAAAATCCCGGCTTCCTCAGGCGTGAAAAGTTTCTTGAGGACTTTTATTTCCAGGCCGTCGGGCGCCTCCGGGAAACCTCCCGGCATGTTGTGCAGGTATTCTCTCAGCAAACAATAAACGTCGTCACTCACGTGTTCATCCTCCTTGGTTCAATGGTACGTCCTCTGAGTCCGCGCCCGAGGTTCAGATCAGTCCGCGCTCTTTCGCGACCTGTTTCATCAGTGAGGGGATATCGTCCAGGGGAGGCTTCGCCCCCGGTTTCTCTATCATCGAAACCGCATCCGCGGGGCAGGCCGAGGCGCAAAGCCCGCAGCCGATGCACCTTTCCGGCAATGCCTCCATCGTGTCCCCGTCCTCCCGGATGGCGTCGACGGGACACCTTTCGAGGCACAGCCCGCAGGCCGTGCAGGCATCGCGATCGATGGCGGACCGGTACCATGAGTTGACGGCCATGCCGCACTCCGGCAGGAGTTTGAGGTTGTTGAGCATGGCGCAGCAGCAGCGGCAGCACAGGCATATCACCGAAAGGTCCCTGGAGTTGCTTGTATTTATGACCAGTCCCCACTGCTCCGCATCGTCGAGGAGTGAGAGGAGTTCCTCCCTGCTGATGCGCCTGGCGGCCCCGTTGTCCAGAAAGTATTGCGCGTGCATTCCGAAGGAGAGGCAGGTCTCATGGGGGTGGCCGCATTCCTTCCCCCTGACCCCGGCCATCTGGCGGCACATGCAGGGGGCAACAGCGATGAGCTCGTCTTCCCCGACCATGTCCCGCAGGCGGTTGTAGGTTTCAACCGCGGCCTGCGATTTAATGGACCTCTCCACGGGGAGCACCCTTACCTGCTTGGTCTCGAGCGCCAGCCCCGTCGTGCCGAGATAGGGGAAGTACTCCAGCAGCAAATCGGCGAGTTCCCGGTCGACCCTGTTGACCTGGCAATCGGCGATGCCCCAGAAGAACTGAAATGCCTGATAAAGCTTACTCCCGTCCGCCTTGCCGCCCGCCCTGACCCGGAAGGCCAGGCCCCTCACGGCCATGTCCTCGAGCTTTGCGGCGAGACAGGATTCGTCCATTCCACAACGCGCGGCGATCACGGAGACGTCCTCCGGCTCCATCTTCAGGTTCAGGAATATCCCGGCCTCTTCCGGCGTATAGAGTTTCTTCAGGAGCCTGATCTCCAGGCCGTCATGCGCCTCCGGGTATCCTCCCGGCATGCTGTGCAGGCGGCCCCTCAGCAAAAAATAAACGTCATCGCTCATGTGTCCATTCACCTCTGCTTCGTGTTGACGGTCCGGCGCCGGTCTTTTCCCGCGGCCCCGCCCTGTCAGCCCTTCTTCATTTCATATTCCTTGAGTTCGCGCCTGAGGATCTTGCCCATTGCGCTCTTGGGCAGTTCCTTCATGAACTCGATGTGTTTGGGCACCTTGTAGGCGGCCAGATGCTCCTTGCAGTGCCGGACGACTTCCTCGGGCGTGAGTTCCTCGCCGGGTCTGGCCACGACAAATGCCTTGACCGTCTCGCCCCTGTACTTGTCGGGAATGCCGATTACGCAGGCCTCCAGGATCTTGGGATGGCTGAAAAGGATATCATCGATCTCATTGGGGTAGATGTTGTAGCCGCCGGCGATGATCATGTCCTTCTTGCGGTCCACGATGCTGAGGAACCCGTCTCCGTCCAGGGCGCCGACGTCGCCCGTGTGCAGCCAGCCGTCCCTCAGTGCGCCGGCGGTCTCCTCCGGCTTCTTGTAGTAGCCCTTCATCACCTGCGGCCCCTTCAGGCAAATCTCTCCCGGTTCGCCCAGCGGCATCTCCTTTGTCCCGGTCTCCCCGTCCATAATCCTGATATCTGTCCCCGGCAGCGGGATCCCGACTGTGTCGGGTTTCTGCAGGCCGGATTCGGGAGTGGCCGTCGCCATGGGCGAGCACTCCGTCAAACCGTAGATATTGCCGATGAACGCGCCGGTTATGTCCTTGAGTTCCCGGATCGTGCTCATCGGAAGGGGCGCCGCCCCGGCGATGAAATGCTTGATGAAGCGCAGGTTGAGCTGTTTGAATTTCGGGTTGTTGAGCAGGCCCACAAAGATGGTCGGGACCCCGGGGACAAATGTCGGCCTGTATTTCCTGATCAGGTCGACAAGGAGGTCCGGTTCGGGGCGCGGGACGAGAATGAGGGAACTGCCGCTGTATACCCCGAAGTTCTGCATCGTGTTGAAACCAGCGGCATGGAAGAAGGGGAAGACGGCCAGCAGCCGCTCCCTGCCCCTTTCGAACGTCGGCATCCACGATATGAGCTGCTGGATGTTGCAGCAGAAGTTGGCGTGGGTCAGCATGACCCCCTTGGTCACGCCGGTGGTGCCGCCGGTGTACAGCAGCGCGGCGACATCGTCCCATTGCGCCTCGTTGGGAAGCGGCGCATCTGAATGTTGGTTGATGAGGGTCAGGAAATCGAGCGCCCTGTCGGATGCCTCGAGTCTGCGGTACATCTCCTTCTTGACATAGGGGAAGAGCTGCTTCCTGGGGAACGGCAGGTAGTCATTGATATGACAGGCGATGACGGTGCGGATTCCCGTCTGCGCCCTGATCTTCCGGACCCTGGGCATGAGAAGATCGAGGGTCACGAGGACTTCGGCGTCCTGATCGTTGAGCTGATGCGTCAGTTCCCGTTCGGTGTAGAGGGGATTGTTCATGGCCGATGCCGCCCCGATGCGGAAGACGGCAAAGTTGGCGATCATGACCTGGGGGATGTTCGGCAGCAGCATGGCGACCTTGTCTCCCTTTTTCACCCCGAGGGACTTGAGGGCCCGGGCAAAGCGGTTCACCAGCCTGTCGAGCTCCCGGAAGGTGATCTGCCTGCCCATGTAGATCATGGCGGGCACATTCGGGTAGTCGCGCGCGCTCCTGGAGAGGGCCTCCGCCATGGTAATCTTCTCGTAATCTATTTCGGTCGGCACGCCGGGCGCGTAAGATTTATGCCAGACCCTTTCAAAATTTGAACCCATTACATATCTCCCTTGCAAACAAATGCCGGTTTATAAATACGGCCCCGCCGTTCCTCAATTCCTTTCGCGCCGGTGCCGCTGCGCATTTCAGAACCGCACCGCCGTCTTCATGGCGCGGTTCACCCCCTTGTTCAGGTTGACCTCGATAAGGTCCTGATATTTTTCGATGGGGAAGACGTGGGTAAGCATGTCTTCCACTGCCACCTTCCTGTCCCTCATGAGTTCCAGCGCCGTCTCGAAGGTGTGTTTCCGCCCGGAGCCGGTATCCGTATATCCATAGGCATAACAGCCCCTGATTGTCTGGAGCTTGAGCCACAGCGGAGTAGGGTCGAATGCCACCCGGCTGCTGATGCCGACGAGGCAGACCGTGCCGCCGGCCGCCGCGGCGAGCAGCGAGTCCTGGATGGTGTCTGAATGACCCACCGTGTCAAACACGCGGTCGAAGCCGCCCTGCAGGACGGCCTTTCCCAGCACCGGTTTAAAGGGCGCGGCCCCCGTGACCCGCCCGGCCGTCCGGGTGATGCTTTCCGCCGTCACATGGTCGGCGCCGGCCTTCCGGGCAAACTCCGCGGCAAACGGCTGCGGCTCGATGACGCTGACATGGCAGCCGATGCCCAGCCCCCGCAGGGCCTTGACGACCATCACGCCGATCACTCCCCCGCCGACAATGAGGACCTTCTCTCTGTCCGCCGGGCGGTTGTCGAGCACGGCCTGCAGGGCCACCGCGAAAGGCTCGACGAGCGCGGCCGATTCCGCGCTGACGCCCTCCGGCACGCGGAAGACCCGCTCTGCATGCGCCACGAGGCACTCTGCAAAACCGCCGCCCCTGTCCCGGCACAGGCCCATGAACATGCCGGGCGCCAGGCCGCCGGCGGCGTGATTCTCGCAATTGGCGTGCCGCCCCGCCCGGCAGGCCCGGCATTGGGTCGCGATCCCCCGCGGGGCGCAGCCCAGCATGGGATCGACGGCGACCAGGTCCCCGGTCCTGCAGGAACGCACGCCGGAGCCGGTTTCCACCACCTCGCCGCACACCTCATGGCCGATGATCGCCGGGAATGACGTGAACGGAGAGGCCATGGGAGAATCCTTCAGGAACATTAGGTTCATGTCGCTCCCGCAAAACCCGCACATGCGCGTCCTGATCCGCACCCAGTCCGGTCCCGGAAGGGCGGGCTCCGGCGCATCGACCAGGGACAGCATCGACAGGGGCCCCCGGTAATACAGGCTCGGCTTGACGGCGCCGAACACCCTGAGGCACAGGGCCCTGGCCATGGACAGGTCGAATACCAGCGCCTTCAAGCCGTCACTCCATCTTCAGCGATTGATAGAAAAGCGGTGTGGTCGGGCTCACCGCGCCGGGGTCGGTCATCACGTTGATGCAGGCTGGTTTGCCCGACTGGATGGCCCGTTGAACGGCCGGTATGATGTCCTCATCCCGCTCGACAAATTCGCCGTAGCCGCCCAGCGCTTCTACAACGCGCTCATAATGCCGCACGCCCAGTTCCGTGCACACCAGTTTCTTCCCGACGGACACTTCATGGAAATGTTTGATCATGCCCCAGGCGCAGTCGTTGTTCACAACGCAGATGATGGGGATGTTGTGGCGGACGGCCGTATCGAACTCGAACCCGTTGAAGCCGAAGGCGCCGTCGCCGTTGAAGACCACCACCGTCTTGTCGGGGCGGGCCAGCTTTGCGGCCAGGCCGAACGGGATCCCCGTTCCGAGGCATCCAAGGAGCCCGCCGGCAGTCGCCAGCACTCCGGCCTTTTCCCTGGATATGAACCCGGCAGCGCCGAAGTAGGAGGTGTCGCCCCCGTCCACGAGATAAATGGCATCCTTGCCCACAGCCTTCTGGACCTGCTCCACCAGGCGGACGGGATGGATGGGCCGGCCGGGAGCGGTCGGCTCGGACCGCAGCTTCAGCTCGGGCTCAATGAAGGTCCTGCTGGCGGCGCGCAGGTTCGACAGCCACTCACTGTGTTTTCCCTCTGCGATCAGCGGGGTCAATCTCTCGAGCACCGAGGCGGCGTCCCCGAACAGCCCGGCATCCGCCTGCCGGTTGCGGTCGATTTCATACGGATCGATGTCGATGCGCACGACCCTGCATTGAGGCGGGATGACCTGTCCGGACTGCAGGAACCAGTTTAAGCGGATCCCGGCGGCGATAACGACGTCCGCCTGGCTCAAACTGAACATCATCCCGATGCTGCCGATCTCCCAGAGCGACAGGGGGTGGTCGTCGGGCAGTTCGCCGCGGCCGTAACCCAGGAGCATGAAGGGGATGTTCGCCTTGTCGATAAAACGCCCGAGCTGTTTGCCGGCGCCGCTGAACCCCACACCGCTGCCGCCTATCAGCATGGGCGCTTTCGCACTGTTGATGATGCCGGCCGCCTTCCTCAGTTCCTCGTCGGCGGGGACCACCGTGTGCCGGGGGGCCCGGCCCGCGGGCAGGGGCGCGTCCTCAACCGGGATCTTCACGCCCACGACGTCAGGCGGCAGCTCCAGGAAAACCGGGCCCGGCCGGCCCTCCACGGCCTGCCGGAACGCGATGGAAAGGTACTCGGGGATGCGCTTCGGGTCGCTGCAGGTGGCGCACCACTTCACGACCGGCCTGGCCATGTCGATCTGGTTGAGCTCCTGCAGCGCCCCCTTGAGGTCGTCGCGCAGGGGGTGGCGGCCGCTCAATACCACCAGGGGGGCGTTATCCAGGAAGGCGTTGGTGATGCCGGTAAGCGTGTTCGTGAATCCCGGCCCGGCCGTTACCAGGCATACCCCGGGCCTTCCCGTGAACACGGACCAGGCCTCGGCCGCCATGGCCGCCGCCTGCTCGTGCCGCACGTCGATGCACCGGATGCCGTATTCCATGCAGCCGTCCAGGACCTGCTCGATGTGCCCTCCGGAAAGGGTAAACAGCAAATCGACTTTTTCCACTTCCTTGAGATACTTCGCGACCAGATGGCCGCCTGTTATCTGTTCCCGGACTTTACCCATTTTATCCTTTCTCTCTTTTTGCTGCGCTCCCGATTACATGGTGAGCTTCACGCCGTCGTTGAACCACTGGATGTAATAGACATTCCCCTCGACCTTCATTTCCCCCCTTGCCGCCGCCATGAACGCCCTGTATGCGGCATCGTCGCCGCCGGCCAGCATCACATTCAGGGCGGCTTTCCGGCCCGACCAGACAAGGGCCGCATCACAGGCATGGTTTGCCCCGGGCAGGGACGTCACTCTTCCGTCTTCGAAGATGAAGAGCCTCCCCCATCCCCCGTCCGCCGCCTTGATGAGGAACCTGATGCGGAAGGAGCTTATGTGGCTTTGAAACGCCTTGTTGGTCGCCGCGGCATGCCTGAGTTTCAAATATACGATGAATAACAGCAATGACATCTTACAGTTCTCTCCTCCGGGTCCCCCGACGTCAGCCTCGATGCCCCGGCACGAGCATCAGCCGCGTCTACTTCTTGATTCTCTTCCCGTACTGCTCCTCCACCCATGGCCTGATCGCCCTGAGCGCTTCCGGATAGCCGACCCTGGTCTTCCATCCCAGTTCGACCTTGGACAGGGTGTTGTCCACATCCATGTCCCTGCCCATCGTATCAACGACCATGCGTGTCGCGGGCGGGCGGATGTTGAAGGGCGCCAGGACCATTTCGCATATCCCCGCCCCCGTTCTCGCCACGCGGTAGGGGACGCTGTAGGGGGGCTTCCTCCCGATCATTTCCCCGATATCGGTGAGATACTGTTTCCATGTCACATTCCAGTCGTCGCGGAAATGATATGTCTTCCCGACGGCGACATCCCTTGTGCCGGCCAGGACGATGCCGTCTGCAAGATTGTCGACATAGATCATGCTGGAGCTGTAGCGCCCGCCGTCGATGAGCGGCACCGGCATGGCCAGCATTTTTTCCACGACGTCCCGCACCCAGATGCTGCCGGGACCGGTCACGTTGGCGGGGCGGACGATCGTGCACGCGATTTTCCCGTCACGGTGGGCGCCCATGACGAACTGTTCCGTGTCCAGCTTGGCGTCGCCGTAATGAAGCCCGGTCTTGACGGCCCTGTCGCCCTCCTTCAGGCCCTTCAGGTGGCGCGCAAATCCGAGCGCGGCGATGGAGCTGATGTAAACGAAGCGGGATGCCCTGCCGATCGATTCCTGCATAAGATGGCCGGTGGCCTCGTAGATGGTGCTGTAGAACGGCCGGCGCGGCCCCCAGTCGAGCACCCGGCCGGCAAGGTGGAAGACCGTGTCGATCCCCCCGTCGCAGATTCCCCGCAAACTCCGGGGTTGCGTCAGATCGCCGCACCGGACCTCCACGCCGAGTTTTTCAAGTGTGGAGGTGTTCTCTCCCGGCAACGCCAGGGCGCATACCGCATGTCCCTGTTTGAGCAGCTCCCTCGCAAGGACTGCGCCGATAAAGCCGGTCGCCCCGGTAACCAGTGATCTCATCCGTATCCTCTCCGCAAGAGCGACATGAAATCGGAAGCATCGGGCCTCGATGCCCTGTCGCGCTCACCATGTTGATATTCGCATGGCGCCGGCGTCTTTTCCCGGACGCTCCGCCATCCTGCACGCCTTCGATACAGCGGCTTTATCAGAACCACTTGCGCAGGTCAGGGTAGCCTGTCTGCGACCAGCCGCCGTCGGCCACCAGTGTGGCGCCGGTTATATAGGAAGCCTCGTCGCTGCCCAGGAACAGGGCCGGGCCTGTCATTTCCCGCGGACCCGCCGCCCGGCGCAGCGGGATGCGCTCCAGGAAGGCGGCATTGATTTCCGGCATGGCGTCGAGCATTTGCGTCGCCCGCGTGCTGACGAGGCCCGGCACAAGCGCATTGACGCGGATCCGGTGCTCGGCCAGTTCGACGGCTGCCGTCCTGGTCAGCATATCGACGCCCGCCTTCGCCGGCGAGTAAGCCACGGCATTGGGCAGCGGGACTGTGGAATTTATCGAGGAAATGTTGACGATGGCGCCGCCCCCGCCCTGCGCAATCATCTGCCGCGCCTGGTGCTTGATGCTGATGAAGGCGCTGCGCAGCGACCAGTTGATGGTATAGTCCCAGTCCTCGTCGGATATCCCGGTAATGGTGCCGGGCAGCGCGCCGCCGGCCACATTGAAGGCAACATCCAGCCGGCCGAACCTTTCCACCGTCCGACCGACCAGGCGTTCGATGTCGCCTGCGACCGTCACGTCGGTCTGAACGGCAAGGACAGCCTCTCCCAGTTCGCCGCTGAGGGCGTCGAGGTCCTCCGCCGTTCGTGCCGCCGCCGCCACTCTGGCGCCGGACTCAACCAGGCGCTCCGTTATTGCCCTGCCGATCCCTGCCGTCGCCGCCGTCACAATGGCGACCTTGCCGCAATAGTCCCAAACGACTTCCGCCATGTCCCGCTGTCCCTCTCTTTTGACCGGGCGTCCCTGCCGGGTTTTCCGGGGATTAAAACATCTGCCCCGTCTTTGTCCGCATCTCAGGCGCCGGGGAAACTGATCGCCCCAACCGGGCAGTCGGCCGCGCAGAAGCCGCAGGCAATGCAGGCCTTTTCATTTTTCAGGATGGGGAACGGATGGGGCCCGTCTTTTACAGATTGCGGCCCGTCTTCCGGAAAGGCCAGGCAACTCACGGGGCAGGTATCGATGCAGATCCCGCAGGATGAACACTTCTTTTTGCCCAGGGCAGGCCTGGGCCATTCCGAGCGCTTGACCATCTGTTGGGGCTGCCCGAGCCCGTCAAGGACGCTCCCCGCCGGACAGGTCCTGCCGCAGGCGCCGCAGGATATGCACAGGGCGGCGTCGATGGAATGCATCTTCTTCCTTTCGCCCGATATCGCCCCCGTCGGGCACACCCTGGCGCAGGCGCCGCAGCCCGTGCAGGATTCCGTTATCCGGAACGACATTGACGGCCGATCGTGGTCCTGGGGGTCTATCAGGGCGGACGGCCGCCGGTTATTGCCGATCCCCAGCCTTGCCCTCGTCTGGTCGGTGGGTTTGCCGGTCTGGGGGTCCCAGCCGAACCGCTCCCAGTACTTGCTCATCATCGCTTCGAGATCGTATGTCCGGCCCCGGTTCGGCCCGTCTTTCAGCGCCGGGCGGCCGATGGCGCGCTCGCTGATCTTCAGGTCCTTCGGCTCGACACCGTGTTTGATGTTGAAGTCCTGTTTCAGGGTCTGGATCCGCGCCCCGATCTCCATGTACTGCTCCGGCGCCTTCTTCCATCCCGTGGCGGCATTGAGCCACTTGAACAGCGGCACCCGGCTCAGCCCCAGGGTGCTCCCGAAGACGCACATCCCCGACCCGTCGATCACCCGCTTGAACTGGCTCATGGCGGCGCTCATGACGGCCTTCTCTTCATCGACGACGTAGCGCCTGTTCTTGTGGCTGATGGGCTTCGCCTTCGGCAGCCCTTTTACCTCCTTCCAGAGCTGGTACAGATCGTAATAGAGGAAGGCGCCCGTGGTGTGGCGGCCCGGGGTGGGATCGACGCTGTAGTGGAGGCTGAAGAGGGGATCGTTGCGCCCGTCGTGCATGGCCAGCTCCTGGCCCCCGGCCTGGATGGCCCACTCTATCGAACCGCGGCCGAGCCGCTCGGCCGCCCGCCTGGACCCGTCGGCCAGCAGGTCGCCGATGCCCTCCCGGGCAATCATCTTCTCGATCAGGGCCGTTATGGATTTGCTGTCGCCCCAGGCCAGTTCCAGGCCGCCGGTGTCCTCTTTCGTGATGATGCCCCGTTCGTAGCACTCGATGGCGAAGGCGACGGTGCCCCCGGCCGAAATGGTGTCCATCCCCGCCCTGTTCAGTATCTCGTTGAGATAGAATATGCTGTCCGGGTCGTCGTTGAGGCAGAGCCCTCCCAGGGCAAGGGTGGTCTCATATTCCGGCTTGTGGGTCTCTTTGAATTTGGCGCCCTTCCCGTCTTTCCCATTCAGTGTGCAGATCCCGCCGCAGCCCATCGGGCAGGAGTTGCAGTGGTATTTGATCTTCTCCCGCTGCACGATCAGGTCGGGGTTCACGGAAGCCGAACGTTTGGCGGTCCATTCCTTGTTGCTGCCCCGCCAGTTCAGCAGCGGGGAGTCGCCCGATTCGGGCGACATCGTGTTCATGGCGCAGGTGCCCCATTTGCGGGAGATCGCCTTCATGAGCATGCCGTCCATCGCCGTGTTGAAGGGGGATACGGCCATCATCTTGCCCATCAGGGCAGTATATTTGCCGGGGGCGAACGGGACATGCGCCAAGACAAACTTGCTGCATCCCTGCGAGAGGCGGTGGACTTCGCCGCGGTTGAAGGCCCCGACCCGGAGCGAGCCGCCGCAGACCACGGCCTTGAGGCGCTTGGACCCCATCACGGCGCCGAGGCCGGAACGGGCGGCCATCCGCCCGCGGTCGTTGGAAACGCCCGAGATCAGGGAGAGCTTCTCCCCGGCCTCACCGATGCAGGCGACCCTCACCCGCCGGCGCCCGCTGTGGCGCTCGACCAGGACATCCTCTGTTTCGATGGCGTCCCTTCCCCAGAGGTCTTCCGCGTCCCGGAGTTCGGCCCTGCGGTTTTCCACGAAAAGATAAACCGGTTTCGGGCTGATGCCCGTGAAAAATATCCCGTCGTAGCCGCAGCGCTTCATGGCCGGCGAAAAGGTGCCGCCGCAGTTGGCGTCGCCCCAGGTGCCCGTAAGGGGCGACTTGGCCGCGACGCTCCAGCGCCCCGAGAACAGGCTGCCCGTTCCCGTCAGCAGCCCGGACACGAAGGCCAGGACGTTGCCGGGGCCGAGCGGGTCGGCCCCCGCCGGTATCAGATCAAAAAGGATGCGGGCCGCGAGCCCCGTCCCCGACAGGTAATCCTCATAGACCTCATCCGGTATTTCCTGTTCCCGGCATGAGCCCTGAGTGAGGTCCGCCATCAAAATCCTGCCCGTATATCCACGTTCCACTAATCGTTTCCTTTTCTTGATATTTATGTATTAAATGTTTCGCTTCTCGCAGGCGTTATTTACCAACCCCAATTTCTGGGGGGGATATTCAAGCCCTCGGGGGCCGGGAAAATCGCATTGGCGATCCCTCCCCAGACGAGCAATATTCCGAGGATAATGAAATTTGAGCAGAGGAGAAGCGCCATGAACGCAAGCATGCCTTTCCATCCGCCCAGTTTTTTTTCCAGGAGCGGCAGGTAGCCTTCCCACATGACTGCGAAGGCGGAAATAACGAAAAACCAGCCGAGAAAATTACAGTGGGGTATGCCGAAAATACCAATGCTGTCGCCCTTGGCCCAGATCCACTTCATGTGCTCCGGAGAGGTGAGGACGGGGTCTTCCCAAAGATCTATTACCATCGCGATAAGGCCCCCGGCGACGGCGCGGCTCCACAAACCGAGACGGGGGAAGACCTTGCCGGCAACGGTCACGCAGCTATATGCGATTAAAAACCAGCACAGGCAGCACCAGACCGGAGTTTCCAGGAACCAGAGGATGCCCTGGGGGAACCAGTACGACCCCCATACAAACGGATCAGTCTGACCGCCACCCCACAAGAAACGCCCGCTCAATATCATCAGGGTCTCCTGTACGCCTGTGAAGACAAATGACCCTACAAGGAAAGCCGTGGCCATCCAGAGGCTGTAGTGCTTGCGGGCATGGGCAAAGCAGAGCCATGTTCCGAACACCGAGAGAATTTCGTACATGAGCAAGGTTAATATGTCCGTGCCCGGGATGCCGTCCTTCCTGACTTTCTCCCTCTCGGCGTCTGTCATCCGGTCAAAAATCCAGGTGTGCTCCAGCGGCGTTCCCTTCCATGAAGTCACGTCCGTGTTGCTCGGCACCTGAAGGATGTCCGGTCTGAAGTGATGCAAATACGTGGAAAGTGCGATGACTATTGCCAGAACAGCAAGCGCTGCGGCGGTAAATTTCCTGCCGAATCTTGGATCTGAGGAGACATAGGAATGATCTCGCATTTCTGAATCACCTTACAAAAGGATTAATTGCATTGCCGGCGGGGCACAATTAAAGGGCAACAGGCCTTTTCCCTCACAATACCGCAGGCCTGTTGCAGTTAAACCAATCCGCTCAGGGTTGCCTCAAAGGGGGAACCAAACGCCCGCAAAAACTTTCTTTGTTATGTTGCTCTTTCTTCATTGTTTTATTTTACGCCAAAATCCCGGCCCGTGATCTTCGACGCGCAAATGAGCCCGGCTGCCGCGGCGCAATCCATGGCCACCCCGTAGCCCTTTGCAGTGTCCCCTGCAAAGTAGAGGCCCTTTATCCCGGGGGCTTCTATGGGGGCTTTGAGAGTCCCGGCCTGGGTCTTTGATTTGGCCACTCCCTCAAGTTTCCATGACGTCGGGAAAAGCGCCCAATCCACGCTCTTTCCAAAGCCCGGATAGCGCCGTTCGAAGTACTCCATGATCAGCCGGCAGGCCTTGAGCATGAGGGGTTTGTCCCTGGCTTCCTTTTCCGTGACGGGCGCATAGGCGGTCAGCAGGTGCTTCCCCCCCGGCGCGCACGACGGGTCGCTTGCAGATTGAATATTCCAGCACATGTAAATGTCGTGCTCGAAACCTTCCTCCCGGGGTATGACCCGGGTGTCCTTTACGCCGAGATTCCATTCGCGCTCGGGCAGTGCAAGCTTGTTCAGGCCGAAGTACGGCGCAATGGACCCGAACCCGTACAGGCCTTCCATCCTGTCCGCCCAATCCCCGGGAAAGGCGCGCTTCCCGATAACCCTGAAGCCGTCCTGGACGGGGATATTGCTGACTACACGGTCAGCGCGGACTTCCCTTGATATGCCCGATGGCACAGCTGATTTCTCCTTCAGGAGCACGCCCGCGACCGACCCGTCGCGGATAATGACTTTTTCAACCCTTGTATCGAGCGCCAGATCGCCGCCCAGTTCCATAAACCTGTTCGCAACAGCCTGGCTCCAGCGCATTATCCCGCCGGGGACAAAGCCTGACGGCAACTGCGCCCTGCCCGCCTCGAAGCGGGGAATGATCACTTCCCCCACATAGCGGAATATATCGCCGACTGAAATGTCTTCGGGGTCATTGATGGTGGTTATCAGCGTCGACAGGGCATGGATCATCCCGAATACGGTCTTGTTTTCGTACAGGCCGTTTTCCCGGCACCACTGCGCCACGGAGACTTTTTCCAGGGCGTCGAAATCCTCCCCTTTCATCATCGTGGGGGCTATATAGAAGTTCTGCAGCGGCAGCTGGTCCTCATCCAGGATCTTTTGCAGCCGCTCGTCTATCTCCCCGGCGTAAAAATCCCTGTACCATTCGTCTCCGATATATGTGCTGTTGTGGTTCCCGACCATGGGAACCCCTGTGCCCAGCAGTTCGTCCACATCGCGAAAATACCCCTCGCCGTTCAAGGCCACCCCGTGGTACCCGATATCGAGCGTGTACCACTGCAGCAATTTCTTCTGTATTATTTCTTCCAGCCCCGGGTCGCTGTAAGGAAGCCATGTGTATTGCTTCGCCAGCACGCCGGTGTACCACTGGGCGCCGTTGGCGACAATTTCCTCACCCCGGATGCTCATGGCCCGTCCCCCGACCCTGTCGCATTGCTCGACAAGGAGGGTCTTCATCCCTTCGAGGGCGCTGAGCCCGGCAACCGTCAATCCCCCGACGCCTGCGCCGATCACAATGACATCGTATTTTTCTTTCATGCGCCCTCCGCGCCCGGCATTGTTCATTTACCCCTTAACGGCTGTTGAAACCCTTTCCTGGACAATCCGGGCTTCGGCAACCATGCGCTCGATCAAGTCCTTGACCGACGGTTCGTCATGGATGAGCCCTGTCGCCTGTCCGACCGGGAGCACGCCCTTTTCGTTGTCTCCGCGCTCCGTCGCATCCTGGATGGCTATCGACGCATTGGCCATGAAGGCCAGATGCCTCATATTTTTCCACCCGGAAAGCAGGATGCCGAGAAACAGCTTGAAGAAGGGCATGTTCATCTGCCGGGCAATGACCCTGGAGTTGAAAAAGGCCGCCGGCAGGTCCAGGCCTTTCTTTATTGCCTTCCTCGCGGCTTCCGTCTTCATGACCCGGCACGGTATGCCGTCAAAGCGCGGCGAGTAGAGGGTGTCGTAAACATCCTTTTCAATGGAGAGCTTCTTGGAATTGCCGTGGAGGCGGCTCTCCCTGGTCGTCATGAATCTTGTCCCCATGGCTATGCCGTCCGCACCCAGGGCCAGGGCCGCCGCCAATCCCCTGCCGTCCGCTATGCCGCCCGCCGCAATTACGGGGATCTGCAGAACATCAACCAGGCTGGGGATCAGGACAAAAGTCGTAACGTTGTCCCCATGGGCCGCCGCCTCATGTCCGGTGGCGATGACCGCATCCGCGCCGTAATCCTGCGCCCGCCCGGCGTGGTGCGAATTCACTACCGTGGCGACTACTTTTCCCCCGTACTTATGGGCCTCCTTGACGATCCAGTCGCCTTTGCCCAACGCGAAATTTATGACCGGGACCTGCTCCTGCAGCAGCACTTTCGCATTATCGACGGCGCCCGGGAAAAGCAGCGACGCATTTGCGCCGAAGGGCCTGCCGGTCATTTTTCTTATCGACCTGATGGCCGCCCGGGTCTCCTCGGGCTGCAGCGGCCCGGTGGCGAGGATGCCCAGGCCTCCCGCTTCCGACACGGCCGCCACCATCTCGGGGACGCTGATCCAGCTCATGCCGGAGAGGATTATCGGGTACTTTATCGAGAACAGCTCTGTGATTTTTGTCTTCATCGATCCTTCCAATTCAATCTGATACCTTCAGTTCTCCATAACCAAAACGGACTGGAACTGGCCGGCGGCGCCATAGCTCGAATGGGCCAATGCCCTTGCCGCTCCGGCCGCCTGCCTTTCCCCGGCCTCGCCCCGCAGCTGCAGGACAGACTCCGCGGCCCGGTACAGTCCGGAAATCATCATCGGGTTCCCGCAGAGCATGCCGCCCGACAGATTGACATTGCGGCGCGCGGGGCCGTTGTCCCGGAGGAACGATCCTCCCCGGCCTGCGGCGCATATGCCGAGCCCTTCAAGCCAGAGCGGCTGCTGATAGGCGTAGGCATCGCTGAGTTCAACAATGTCAAAGGCCCCGGCCGGATCTTTCACCCCGGCCATCCGGTACGCGCGCGCGGCCGCCTCTTTCAGGGCGTAATTACCGGCAAGGTCCCTGTCGCCGAGGAAATAGCTGTCCATGCAATTGCCGAAACCGGTTATCCAGACCGGTTTGTCCGTAAAATCCTTTGCCCGCTCCGCGGACGAGAGGAGCAGCGCCACGGCCCCATCCGAGACCGGATACTCATGGAGCGCCCGGATTGGATCACACAGCAGGGGAGAAGCCATGACCCGGCCCGGTTCGAGCTGTTCCCGCGCGTTGGCATATGGGTTCCGGGCCGCGCACTGCCGGGCCCGCACTACCACATCGGCAAGCTGTTCTTCCGATATCCCCGATTCCTTCATGTACAGGCCGGCCTGAAGCGCCGCCGCGTTGAGGAAATCGAGGCCCACGGCGCGGCCGTAAAAAGGGTCGAAGCCGAAATTTGTTATCAGGCGGCGGCTTTCCGATTGGGATTCCTTGCAGTGCCCCACTACGAGCACAAGATCGGCATGCCCCGAGAGGATGACAGACGCCGCATAGCCGACGGCGTTAAGGCCCTCCTGGGCGACTTTCTCCTCGGCCCGGAAATGGGCGCCGATGGCATCAGTCACCCCGTTATCCGAAATGGTCCTGGCGTCAAAGAAGTCGTCCGAACAGCTTATGATCGTGCCGACGCCGCGCTCCTCGCTGAAATCGAACCCTGTCGTGCCGCGCAGTTCCTCTATCACATCGAGCAGCATTTCCGGGATGCGCTTGTACCAGAGGTCGCTCTCGTTCTTGTGCTGGGCCGCGGCGCAGATCGCAACCCTGTTTTTTCTGCTTTTCATCCTGTCGTGAACCTGTCGAGGGTGTCCTGCGCTATGCGGGAGCGCAGCATTTCCGAAGTGTCCCAGGCTATTTCCGCGAACCTGGCATCCCGCAGATAGCGTTCAATCCGGGAGCCTTTCAGATAACCGCTCACTCCATGGATCTGCATGCCGAGAGTGGAGATCCTGCCTGCCGCTTCGCTTGTGAACAGCTTGGCGCAGGCGCACAGCGTTTCTCTTTCCGGCTCGCTGCGGGCTGCCGACCAGGCCGCCCTGTGGACGAGCATGCGCCCCAGGTCGACCATCGTGTACATTGTGGCAAGCTTGGCGCCGACGCCTTCGAAAAGGCCGATGGGTTTCCCGAAGGCCTTTCTTTTCGAGGCGTAAATCCGGGATTCGTCCATGACCGCCGCGCCGATGCCGAGGGACAGCACGGCTACGGACAGCATCAGATAATTCCTGATAACGGCCAGGTGCTGCAGGCCGTTGCCCATTCGCCCCAGAACGGCTTCATCCGTCACCGCACAGTTTGCCATCCGGATGCCGGCCGTCGGAACGCCCTGCAGGCCCACCGTTTCCACGTTTCTCTTTATCTTCAATCCCGTCGTGCCGCGCTCGACCAGAAAGAGCGTCATTCCCTTTTCCGGACCGAGGTCTTTCCGGGTCCAGGCAAGGACAAGGAACAGGTCGGCGATGGGGGCGTTGCTTACTATCGGCTTGATGCCGTTCAGGACCCATTTCCCGTCATCCTTTTCCGCGCAGGCCTCTATCGCCTCGATGTCCGAACCGGCCTGGGATTCCGTGCAGGCAAGGCAGCCAATGGCTTCGCCTGTCTGCAGGGGGAGCATGTATTTGTGCTTCTGGTCGTCCCTCCCGAAGAGTTTCAGGGGCATGCCGCATCCGATGGCCGAGAACATTGCCGACACGAAAGTCGAGGGGCATGCCCCCGCAAGGCTTTCACCTGCAAGGCAATAGTCCGTCTGGTCATTATCCATTGCGAGGGAAAGGTAGCCGATGCTTCCCAGCTTTTTGAGGTTTTCGCTCATGATGACGGCCCTGCTCCCGCGGTTCCCCTCCAGCAGCGCCGAGCGCAATTCCATGTCCCGCCGGCACCCGGCCATTGCGGCGTTTAATTCTTTTTGCCTTCCCGAACAGTCAAAGTCCATTTTCCCTCAACCCAGCATTGCTTTCGCCACTATCATCCTCATGATGTCGGAAGTCCCTCCTCCCAACTGTCCCAGTTTGGCGTCGCGCAATGCCCTTTCCACCGGGAACTCATGGATATAACCGTACCCGCCGAACAGGTCGACGGCCGCCGATGCCATGTCAAATCCGCGGTCGCCCACGTACATCTTGTTGACGGCGGCCGACAGGGGGTTAAGCCGCACGCCGTTGTCCTTCGCGGCCGCCACCCTGTAAATGGCCAGCCGGGCGGCTTCTATAAATACCTTCATGTCCGCTATCCTGTTCTGGATTGACTGGAAATCCCGGATCGGCCGCCCGAAGGCCCTGCGCTCTCCGGCATAGCGGGCGCAGCTCTCCAGCGTGAACATCGAGCCCCCGAGGCTCGGCGCGAGCAGAGTGCTCCGGTCCCATTCGACCCCGCCCAGCGCTATCTGCCATCCATTGCCCTCGCCTCCCAAACAGTTTGCGGCCGGGACTTCGACGTTATCGAGGAACACTTCGGATGTGGTGGAGCAGCGGCACCCCATTTTGTGCATGGGCCTGCCCGTCGACAACCCGGGATATCCCTTCTCGAGGATGAAAGCGGTGATCCCGGCATGCCTTTTCGCCCTGTCCAGGGTCGCGAAAATTATAAATACATCGGCAACGGGCGCATTTGTGATGAATGTCTTGGAGCCGTTCAACACGTACACATCGCCCTTTCGCACCGCTGTGGAGGCCAGGGCGGCGGCATCGGACCCGCTGCCCGGTTCGGTCAGTCCCATGCACCCGATGCTTTCCCCGGACGCGATCTTCGGAAGGTATTTTGATTTCTGCTCATCCGTGCCGTGCATCATGATATTGGCGCCGCACAGGTACGTATGCGCGCCCCAGGCAAGGGTGTGCCCCCCGTCAACGCCCGCGTGGCCGACTGCCTCGCCCGCCAGGCAGCACGTTATGAAATCGGCCCCCCCGCCCCCGTACTCCTCCGGGAAGGGCAGCCCGAGCAGCCCCATCTGCGCGAACCTGCGCCAGATCTCGAGGCTGAATTCGCTCTCGAGGTCGGCGTGCTCGCTCAGCGGCGCTATCTGCTCTTTGGCAAAGCGGTAGACGGTTTCCCGAAAGAGTTTCAGTTCTTCGCTGATTGAAAAATCCATATCGCGTCCTGTCCTATTCCTGCCGGATGCCCATGATCTGTCGTGCCTGGGCCGGGGTGGCCGGCTCCCTGTTCAATGCGCGGGCCACACCGACAGCCCACTCCACCTGTTCATAGTTGCCCCTGGCGACATCGCCGTTCGGCATCCTCGTATTGTCTTCCAGGCCGACCCTCATATTGCCGCCGAGCAGGCAGGACATCATGACGGCGGGGAACTGTTCAATGCCGACACCGCAGGCCGTGAAACTGGACCCGGGCGGCAGGGCGTTTTTCATGGCCACCATGACCTCCGGCCGGAACCGCTGTCCCCCCGAGACGCCCCAGACAAAATTGAAATTCATCGGCGTTGTGAAGAAGCCCTGCCGGGCGATCAGCAGCGTATTGTCGATTCCGCCGAGATCGTAGCACTCGATCTCCGGCTTGATGCCGTTCGCTTCCATTGCCCGGCCGAAATCCTGCAGCATGGTGAAAGTATTGTCGAAGATGTAATCGAAAAGTATCTTCCCGCTGTTCCTGTCGATGAGGCTGAAATTCATGCTGTTGGTATTGTATGAGGCCATTTCGGGCCGCACCGCCAGTATCTGGGCAAGCCTCTGCCCGGGCGTTTTATCTTTGCCGACCGCCGAACTCAGGCACACTACAAGTTCAGGGCAGCGCTCTTTTATGGCCTCGTAGATGGCTTTTACTCGTGCGATTTCATGGGTCGGTTCGCCCTCATCGGTCCGCGCATGGACGTGGACCATTGCGGCCCCCGATTCCCGGCACTTGTATGCCTCTTCCCTGTATTCCGCTATGGTATAGGGCACGTTGGGATTATTGTTCTTCATGGTCGTCGCCCCATTGAGGGCCGCACAGATTATCACAGGGTTATTCCTTGCCATGACAGTCCTCCCTCCCCTCCCGGTCATACCGGCTCAAAATGATCGATGTCCATGATGCTGTTTGTCGTCTCCCGGGAAAATACCGCTTTCACCCTGGCCCCGGCCCGGATATCGGCCGGATCGATATTTTCCAGGATATGCACGAGCGGAGTGTCGGCCCCGTCAAGCCTGATCATGGCCAGGACATAAGGCGGCCGCTTGGGAAGGTGCCTGTCCCGGTAGCGCACAACCGTGAAGGAAACGACCTCGCCCGTGTCCCCCAGCTCCACCCAGTTCTCATCGAGCTTCGACCAGCAGACCTCGCAGTATTCACGGGGCGGCACGAATGTCTTTGCGCATCTGGGGCAGCGGACCCCGAGGATCTTCCGGTCATCGCGCAGGGACACGATAAATTTCGATCCGACCCGTCCGGCATAGTACTGGTTGGGAAGGGCCATTGCGGCCTCCAGGACGAAACAGTGCTTGAGATCTTTTTCTTCGCTCATTAACACACAGTCTTCAATCGTCAAGTTCGAAATACAGCACGTCGCCGAAGCTCCCGGTCGTGCTTTGGGCCCAGACGGGCCTCACCCTCGCGCCTGTTTTCAGCCGGGCAATATCCTCTTTTTTCAACTCCATGGAAAAGGCCTCCTGGTCGGTGACCCCGTCCAGCATTATATACAGGACAACGTAGGGCGTTTCGCGGACCTTGCCCGTCAGGGGGTCCGGGCCTGCATAGTAGACGAGGTCATAAGCCGAGATTGTCCCTTTCGGGCCGACTTCCACAAAATCCCGGACCCGCACGCGGCAGACAGCGCAGGCCTCCCGGGGAGGGATCTGGGTGCGGCCGCAGACCGGACACCGGTTGGCAAGAAATTTTCGCTCTTTCAATCCGGCAAACCATCTGCCCATCACGGGACCCGTCGCGAACCGCTGGCCGATCGAGTTCATGGCTTTAAGACAGATAAGCTCGCCTGAATTCAAATCCGTTTTTCCCATTTATCCCTGCCAGTCAATTTCTTTTTCAAGCATCAAAAGGGCGCTCCAGTACGTCCCCCCGAACCCGGAAGCCAGCGCGTGCCGCACCTCTTTCGATACCTGGTGGGCCCCCGCATCGCGCCTGATCTGCAGGGCGGCTTCCGCAACCCGCAGCAGCGCCGTCGCCCCGATGGGGTTTGTGGCTATGACGCCGCCCGACGGATTAACGGGCAGCTTCCCCTTCAGGCTGAATTCTCCGGATTCAAGCATGCGCAGATGCTCGTCACCGCCAAGCAGCAGGAATTCCCGCAGCCAGGAAACGGCCCACCACGCCGAGGGGTCGTACATTTCGAAGACATCGAAATAGCCCACCGGGTCGTCGATTCCGTTTCTCTCAAAGAGCTTCCTCGCGGCATACCTGTGTGTGGTCTCCGGGCGGACAAAACCGAAGAGATTGGTAAAGGTTTCCTCGCGGTGGACCTCCACGTGGTCGCGTATCCACACGGGCTTCGGAGTCAGTTCCCTCGCGGTCTCTTCAGCGGCGAATATCATGGCGCACGCCCCGTCGGACTGGGAGCACATGTGGATCAGCCGCAGGTCGCCCACCAGCCGGGGAGACCTCTCCATCAGATCTTCCATCTGATCGTATCTCAGCCCCAGTCGGCGGTGGGCCCGCTCATTGAGCATGGCATTCGAATCCATGAGGATGCGGTAAAGCATGGCTGCCCGGCAGGCCCTTTCTTCTCCGAACTCCTTGATCATGTCCTGGGCTGCGGTGCCCGACAGGGCCCCCGACTGAAGTTTCCGGAACCAGAGCGGGTCGGCCATGTTGGTGATCCCGCCGGTGGCGTTGCCCTCCTGGAGCTTCTCCATCCCGACGGCCAGGACGAGGTTGTGCATGCCCGAGGAAACGAGGTTGTCGGCCGCGCAGACCAGGGTGGAACCCGTGGTGCCGCCCGTTGTCAGCCTGTAAACGGTCTTGCCGCGGGCCCCCATGCCCAGGGAATGCCAGAGGTCCGGCTGGAACTGCATTTCAAAAAGCTCCATGTTCCCGTGGACGATGCAGTCGATGCTGCCGATACCAAGACCGGCGTCCGCCAGGGCATTGCGGACGGCCTCGTGGACCATCTCCGCCTGGTTCTGGTCCTCCCGGTGGCTTGAATAAACCGTCTGGCCGATGCCGACAATCGCGGTGTTCCTGTTTTTCCTGCAGCGGGACATTTGCGGCGGTCTCTCACTTGCTGTAATCGTAAAATCCCCTGCCCGTTTTCCTGCCCAGCCGGTTGGCTTTGATCATTTCCTCAAAAACCGGCGAAGGCCTGTAGCGCTCCTCGCCCGTCATTTCAAAGAGCGCCTGAAGGGCGAAATACACGACGTCCACTCCCGCCATGTCCATGATCTCGACGGGCCCCATCGGGTGGTTGGCCCCCAGCTTGAGCCCCTTGTCGATATCCTCAGCCGAGGCCAGGCCGCGATGGATCTCGTCCGCAGCCTCATTGTACATGAGGCAGAGGAACCTGTTCACGATGAACCCCGGGACATCCTTGGCGAGGATGGCCGTCTTTCCGATTTGCCTGCTGAACTCCAGGGCCGTTTTGACGGTGTCTTCCGACGTGTCCCGGCCGCGGATGACTTCCACAAGTTTCATGACCGGAACGGGGCTGAAGAAGTGGGTCCCGATGACCCTGTGCGGATTCGCCGTCGCGGCGGCGATGCGGGAAATGCTCAGGGTGGAAGTATTGGATGCCAGGACGACTCCGGCCGGGCAGATCGCGTCGATCTTCCTGAAGACATCGGTCTTGAGGTCGATGTTTTCAAAAACCGCTTCCACGACCATATCGACGCCGGCGAGCGCTTCCTCCAGCGCGGCGGAGCCCTTTACCCGCGCGACTATGCCGTCATGCCCGGCAGGGGTTATTTTTCCCTTGTCCAGTTTTTTCCCGATGAAATTCTTTATATTGGCCAGCCCCCGCTGCAGCGCCTTTTCATCGACATCATAAAGCGTTGTTTCGATCCCGTTTTCAGCCGCGCACTGGGCTATTCCGGACCCCATGGTCCCTGACCCGATTACGCAAAGTTTCCCGATCATGATTTAACCTTTCAGCCTGTCTGTTTTTACATAGGTGGGGGTGGTGGATGGATAAGGAGGGTTGAACCATCCACCCAATGAAAGTTGAAGTTCGCCGGCTCCAACTCCACAGTCCCCGAATTCCGCTTATTTTCGCCTAATTCCGTTTGAACCGAGGCGCCCTTTTCTCCAGGAACGCCTGGAAGGCCTCGACAACGTCCTCGTTGGGCAGCACGGCCGCATTCTTCTGGGCAACGTACTTCAGCCCGGGGTATATGCCGTTGTCCCGGCTGTACAGGGCCACATCCTTCACCCCCTCCACTGCAAGAGGCGGGCATTGGACTATTTCTCCGGCCAGTTCCCGGGCCCGGCCGGCGAGCTCTTCCCCGTTCTCGCAGATCCGTGTTACGAAACCCATTTGCAGTGCCTCCCCGGCCGTGAAATTCCTCCCGGTCAGGGCCAGTTCATTGAACCATCCATATCCGACGATATGGGGCATTCTCTGCAGGGTGCCCAGATCGGCTATTATCCCTATCCTGGTCTCCCGGATCGAAAAGACCGCGTCCCGCGCGGCGATCCGGATATCGCAGGCGCACAGCAGGTCGACGCCTCCCCCTATGCAGTAGCCCTGCACGGCGGCGATCACCGGCTTGCGGCACTTCTCGACGGAATTCATGCTCTCCTGTATTTCCTCTATGCGGCGGCGCATTTCCTCGCGGCTGCCCGCCGAATCGGCATTGAGGATGGCCGCGGCCTCTGTGAGGTCCAGGCCCACGGTGAAGTCCCTGCCCTCCGCGCGGATTACGACCACTGCCGTTTCAGGATCGGAATCCAGCTGCCGGAATATTTCCGTCAGCCCCGAGAAGAATTCGAGGGTCAGGGTATTTCTCTTTTCGGGCCTGTTCAGGACAACCCAGGCTATGGGGCCTTCGTTTTCAACCCGGAAAATCTGCCCGCTGCTCATTGTTTCGTTTCCGCTCCTTCCGCCTTTATTGAAGAAAGGCAAGGCTCTGCCGTTTCACCGGGCCTGAGCGCCCTCAGGGCCTCTCTTTTGAAATAAAAAACGAAATCGCCGCCGCTGATGTGATGGCCTATGCAGTCGGCCACAGGGCATTTGGTGGAGATATTATAACGGCCGGAGCAGGGCGCGCCGGCACCGGTGAGGGGTGAAGCCATTACAATCGGGATGTTGCCCGGGGAAAGGGAATCCATGCCGGAGATCAGTCCGTCCAGGAGGATTTTGGTCGATATGGGCCTGCCGCCCGGGAAAAGCCCTCTACCGCTCTGAGGCAAATCCCGGCTGCTTATTTTAACTGCCGCGAGGTCAATATCGAGGATTTCCCCGGCATATCCCTTCATCTTGTTCAATACCTTTCAGCGGACAGGCCGCCTCTCAGGGAGCGAAACTTGCCTCAGCCATTTCCAGCAACGATTTGTCCATGCTCTTAATGGAGTTGATTGCCGCGTTCACTTCCGGCAGGATATTTTTCGCAAAATATTTCGCCGATATTATTTTCCCCGCATAAAAGGCCATATCTGCGTCGCCCGCCAGGGCTTTGTCAACGGCGCGCTTGTCATTGAGATCAACGCCTTTCCTGTCGCAGATGGCGGACAGTTTCTCATCAGCAATCCCGGCTTCCCAAAGAAGCAGCCAGCTCAGCACAACCTTGCCTGTCGCCATCAGAAAAGGATAGGCATTGATTATGGGAATCATGAATTCACCTTTCTGGCCGCAATGCATAAAGAAGACAACGGCGCCCAAAAGGTCGTTGACGGCTGATTTCACACATTCCGCGGTGTCGTGCAAAACCGGGTTCGGGAGATATTTTTCCACAATGCCGTTCATCTCGGAGATCAATCCCTGAAGATCCTTGCCGCTGTTCATGGAAAGCTTGCGCCCGACAAGGTCCAGGGCCTGGATGCCGTTGGTCCCTTCGTATATGGAAGTGATCTTGACATCCCTCATGAACTGCTCGATCGGGTACTCGGCGCAATAGCCGTACCCGCCGTAGACCTGCATGGCCGTTTCCGTGACCCGAAATGCCATATCGGAACAGAACGCCTTGCAGATCGGGGTAAGGATTCCGAGCAGCCCTTCCAGGCGTTTCGCTTCCTCCTCGTCTTTTGCCGTGTGGGCCCTGTCGGAGCAGAACGCGGCGTAGTAGATAAGCGCCCTCATGCCTTCGACATGGCTCTTCATCCAGATCAGCATCCGCCTGACATCGGCATGCTGAATTATGGGGACGCGCGGCGCCTCGGGATTGCGCATATTCATCAATGATGAACCCTGGAACCTCTCCCTTGCATACCCGACGGCATGAAGGTACGCTATCGAGGCGCTTGAAAGGGCCTGGAGCCCCACACCAACCCGGGCCTCATTCATGAGCTTGAACATAATCTTCATGCCCTGTCTTTCATTGCCCAGGAGTTCGCCGTAACATTCATTATTGTCGCCGAAGTTAACGAGGCAGGTTGCGCTGCCGTGGAGGCCCAATTTATGTTCAATGCCGCCTATCGAAACGTCGTTTTTTCGCCCGAGCGATCCGTCATCATCGACGAGGAATTTGGGGACAATGAAGATTGATATGCCTCCCGTCCCGGCGGGGTCCCCCTCAATTCTCGCCAGCACCGGATGAATTATATTTTCTGTAAGGTCGCTGTCGGCTGCCGTGATGAAAAGCTTGGTCCCCTGTATCAGGTAACTGCCGTCGGCCTGGCGGACTGCGCGGGTGCGGATCTCTCCGACATCCGACCCTGCCGCCGGTTCGGTGAGGCACATCGTCCCGCCCCATTGCCCTGAGTACATTTTATTGAGGTATTTTTCCTTTTGCTTCGCGATCCCGAATCCCGCGATCAGGTTGGCGGCCCCTTCACTGAGCCCTGGGTAGCAGGTGAACGCGAAGTTATGCATGAACCATTCGCGTATTGCTATGGACATGATATCCGGAAGGCCCTGGCCCCCGAGTTCCTGGTCGACGCTCAATGACATCCACCCGTTCTCGCAATACAGCTTATAGAGCCTGTGAAATTCCCGCGGGACCTTGACGCTCCCGTTTTCCAGACTGCAGCCCTCTTTATCGGCCCCGGCGAGCGCAGGGAAGATCTCCTCGGCGGCAAACTTTGCCGCTTCGGTAAGGACCATGTCCAGAACATCTCTCGACATCTCCGCGTATCTCGGGCTCCCGCTCAACTGCTCGATATTAAGAAGCTCATAAAGGACGAATTTCTGATCGCGTTCATCAACTATAATATTCGACATATATTTTTTTCTCCTGCTGGCCGGGAGCTAACTGAGCACTCCGGATTCCTGGAAATTGTTTATTTCGTCTTCTGTAAAACCGACTTCCGACAGGATACCCGGCGTGCCGGATACGTCCATAGACCCTGCCGACCTGTATTCCTGGCGGGTTTCCGAAAATTTAACGGGACTGGCAATCTGGCGCACTTTCCCTCCATCCGGGGCATCAACCTCCACCACCATCTCCCGCTCAACCGCATGGGGATCGGAAAAGGCCTCGGCCAGGGTAAAGACCGGCTCGACGCAGGCGTCAAGCGGCGAAAAAATCTCCTGCCACTCGGCAAGCGTTTTGCTCCTGATTATCTGCCGGAACTGGTCCTTCACGGGAGCAAGGTCAAGCGGCGCAATGCCTAAATCGGCAAGGTCCTCCCGCCCTATCGCCCGGCACAGCCGCATGTAAAACTGCGGCTCCACTGAACCGATGCTGAGGTGCCGGCCGTCCGCGGTTTCATATAAATCATAAAGAGTGCCGCCGTTGAGGACTTCCCCTTCGCGCCGGGGTTCCCGTCCGTCGACAAGAAAGCCCGCACCCGTCATGGCGTTCAAGGCCATTATGCCGTCCGTCATTGAGACATCGACATATTGCCCCCGGCCGGTGCGGTCGCGGCTGACCACCGAGGCCAGAATGCCGATGACCGCATTCATCGACCCCCCGGCGAGATCAGATATCTGAATCCCGAAAAGACTCGGTCCCCCTTCCACACGGCCCGAATACGACAGACAGCCCGACCGGGCCAGGTAATTAAGGTCATGCCCGGCCTTGCTTTTCATGGGACCTGTCTGACCGTACCCTGTCAGCGAGCAATACACGATCGCAGGATTGACCGCCCGGAGCGATTCATAATCAAGGCCATACCGCGCCATAACTCCCGGCCGGAACTGCTCAAGGATGATGTCGTATTGGGAAATCAGCCGGTGAACTATTTCCGCTGCCTGCGGCAGGGTTATATTCAGGCTGAGGCAGCGCTTGCCCCGGCCCAGATAGGCCAGGGCCGCTGAGACGTCGTTTCCGGGCAGGAATGGGGGGAGAAATCCTACCAGGTCCGGACGAGAAGCTGAAACGATCCGCAGTACATCCGCCCCCAGATCGGAAAGCACCATTGTCGCGAACGGACCCGGAAGCAGGGTCGTAAAATCAAGAACCTTCAAACCGGCGAGAGGCCCGGGCATCAGTCCTCCTAAAGGCCCATAAACCGGGCGGCTATAGTCTTCATGATTTCATTGCTGCCGGCAAATATGCGGGCCACTCTTATGTCCCTCCAGGCCCTGGCTATGGGGTATTCTTCACAATAGCCGTAACCGCCGTGGAGCTGCAGGCACCTGTCGGCAACCCTGAACGCCATATCGGTCATCCAGCACTTTGCCATTGATGTTTCAATGATTATGTTCTGGCCCTCAATGTGGTCCATAATGAGTTTGTCTGTAAAAGTGCGCCCCAGCTTTACCTCTGTCGCCATCTCGACGATTTCGAACTGCGTATGCTGGAACTTGGTGAGCGGTTTGCCGAAGACTATCCTCTCCTTGCAGTACTCGATCGTGTTCTTCAGCATGTACTCCGCGCCCGCCACCGACCCGATGCAGGCGATGAGCCTCTCCTGCTGCAGCTTTTCCATGAGTTTCATGAAGCCGGTGCCTTTCTCGCCCAGGAGGTTCTCCTTGGGGATCCGGCAATCGTTGAAAAAGAGCTCGGCCGTGTCCTGGCTGTGCCAGCCGATTTTTTTCATCTGCCTGCCCCTTTCAAATCCGGGGGAGTTCGCCTCCACAAGATAGAGGTCTACGGCCATATGCGGGTTGTCGCACGTTGGGTCTTTGGCGGCGACGATGATCAAATCGGAATTGATCCCGTTGCTGATGAAAGTCTTCTGGCCGTTTATTATTATTTCGTCTCCTTTGACCACGGCCGTGGTCTTCATGGACGCCAGGTCGCTTCCGGCATTCGGCTCCGTCATGGCGACGGCTGTGATGATGTCTCCCGAAACGCATCCGGGGAGGTATTTCTTTTTCTGTTCTTCCGACCCGTAGGAAATTATGTACGGGACCACCACGTCGCTGTGGAGAGAGGCGAAGAGCCCGGACTGGTTGGTCCGGATCATCTCTTCGAGGAGAATGACGGAATAAAGGAAGTCGCAGCCCAGGCCGCCATACTCTTCCGGCACGGTCATGCAGAGGAAGCCCTGCTCGCCCATTTTTTTCCAGACGCTCTTGGGTACGATTCCGGCCTCTTCCCATTCCTCTACATGCGGAATTACTTCCTTGTCTATAAACTTTCGGAAGGATTCCCGGAATATGTTGTGTTCTTCAGTATATTTGATTATGTCCATCTGTGGTTCCTTTCTGGGGAGGCTTTGGCCTCTGCTCGTTTATGAGGCTCGAATAGCGTTTTCCTTCAATATCGTAAAAGGTGAGGGAACCGTGTGCAGCCCAGACATTATCGTCCATCTGGCAATACAGGGCTTTGAGGTCCCCGGGTTTCATGAGATAGGGGCCGGGCGGAAACAGGGCGCCGACCCGGCGGCACCCTTTGTCTCCTTCAAGGTCAAAATAACCAAAAAGCCTGACTTCTTCCGACCCGTTGTTTCTCAGGTGGATCTCAAGGTTCATGTCGAAAAGCCGCAAGCAGCATGCCGTCTTGAAATTCATGATTTCCTCAATGCCGGAATTCATGATTGCCTTGATCTCGATCACCTGTCTCCGTCGTTAATCCTTATATTTGCCCACAATCGTAATTGCGCATACATTCTGATGGGGCACCCCGCCGAGATTATGGGTCAACCCGTAGCGGGGATTGTTCAACTGCCGTTTTCCGGCCCTTCCATTGAGCTGAAGGTACATCTCATAAAGCATCCGCAGGCCGGAGGCGCCGATCGGGTGTCCGAAGCACTTCAGCCCGCCGTCAATCTGGCACGGCACTTTGCCGTCCCTGTCGTAAAATCCGTCAAGCGCGTCCTTCGGCGCTTTGCCGCGCTCGGAGATGTGCAGGTCTTCATATGTTACAAGTTCGGTGACGGAGAAGCAGTCGTGGACTTCCATCATGCTGATCTCCTCCCGGGGGTTGGTTATCCCGGCTTCCTTGTACGCCTCAGTGCTGCAGCGGCTGGTCGTGACAAAATGCTCGCCGGCCCACTCGTTATAGCCCCCTTCGTAACCGCTGCTGACGGACAACTGCGCCGCCTTTACCGTCACGATGTCCTTCTTGCCGAGCTTCTTGGCAATCTTGGGAGTGGTGACGATTGCGCAGGCGGCCCCGTCGCTCACCCCGCAGCAGTCGAAGAGCCCCAGGGGATACGCGATGATCGGGGCGCTCAGCACCTGGTCCATGCTGACCGGCTTGGTAAGATGGGCTTTCGGATTGAGCGCTCCGTTGGCATGGCTCTTGACCGAGACATGGGCGATGGCCCGCTTGAGGTCTTCGTCCTTTATTTTATACTTGGCGGCATAAGCCGAGGCAAGCTGGGCAAAGAACCCGGGCGCCGTCCCGTTCGCCGACCAAAGCCAGTTGAGCGTTCCGAAGCTTGACCCGGGCTGGGGGAGTCCCCCGTAACCCGTGTCCTTGAGTTTCTCCATCCCCATCGCCAGGCATATGTCGTAAGCGCCGGAGGCCACTCCGTAAACGGCCGCCCGGAACGACTCGGTACCCGAAGCGCAGAAGTTCTCCATTCTGGATACCGGTATGTTGGGGAGCCGCAAGGACACAGCCATCTGGGTTGAGCTCTTGCCGACTCCTACTTCATCAAAACACGTGCCGAACCAGGCAGCCTGGATGTCCTTCCTTTCTATACCCGCATCGGCAATGCACTCGGTAAACGCTTCAACCATCAGCTCTTCGCCTCCGGCATCCCAGCGCTCGCCGAATTTGGTGCATCCCATTCCGAGTATGGCTACCTTGTCCCTTATTCCTGAAGGCATTCTATGTTCCTCCTATTTCTTGAAATTGAAAATTTTTCCGATCAGCTGGGACTTCATCATATCCCCTCCGATCTTCAGCTTGCCCGAGGTATATGCCTTCATGCCGTCAAGTTCGCCGGAAAGGAGCTTCAGAAAATCCTCAGCGGCCATCTTGATGGTTGTCGTGGGCTTGTCGGCTTTGCCTTCCTCGACCTTGATCGCCGCATCCTTGATGGCGGCGATCCATTCCCCGCCGCCCTGGCCGGAGATGCTGAACTGGAATATCACATCAACGCCTTTGGCTGCTTCGGGTACGAAGGCATCGGGCATGGCCTGGAAAAGGCCTTTAACTGTCGATATATCCTGCTTCGCGGCTCCCGATGAAGCTGGGGCTGCCTGCTCTTTCTTGAAATCAAATATTTTCCCGATCAGCTGGGACTTCATCATATCCCCTCCGATCTTCAGCTTGCCCGAGGTATATGCCTTCATGCCGTCAAGTTCGCCGGAAAGGAGCTTCAGGAAATCCTCATCGGCCATCTTAATGGTTGTCGTCGGCTTGTCGGCTTTGCCTTCCTCGACCTTGATCGTCGCATCCTTGATGGTGGCGACCCACTCTCCGCCGCCCGGGCCGGAGATGCTGAACTGGAAGACCACATCAGCCCCTTTGGCCGCCTCGGGCACAAAGGCGCCGGGCATGGCCTCGAAAAGGCCTTTAACTGTCGTAATTTCCTGCTTCGAAGATCCCGGCGAAGCTGATTCCTCAGGCGCATTGAATGCCTGGATGACATCGCCCATGAATACGTTGAGCTCGCTGTGGGGCTTTGCGCCTTCCATACTGTCGATGGCGCTCCAGTTGTCCCTGATATCCTCGGGAGTCGGCAGCTTGTCCGGGCTGCCCACGATTTTCCCGGGGCCCGTCATGACCGCCGCCTTGCTGTAATAACCAGCCGCCGCATTGAATACCGAACCCGAATCCTTGCATTCCTCGGAACACATGTACAGGACTATGGGAGCGACGTACTCGGGTTTCATTTTTTCAAAGAACTCCGGGGGCATGACGTCTTCCGTCAATCTTGACGCGGCAACCGGAGCGACCGTGTTGACTTTTATATTGTACTTGGCGCCTTCGATCTTCAGGGTGTTCATCAGTCCCACGAGCGCCATCTTGGCCGAACTGTAATTGGTCTGGCCGAAGTTGCCGTAGAGGCCCGCCGCCGATGTGGTCATGATGATCCGGCCGTAGCCGCTGTCGCGCATGGCCTGGAAGGCGGGGCGCGTCACGTTGTAGGCGCCGTTGAGATGCACATCGAGAACGGCTTTCCAGTTCTCCGGCTCCATCTTGAGGAAGGCCTTGTCCCTCAATATCCCGGCGTTGTTGATGAGTATGTCGAGCCTGCCGAAGGCGTCCAGGGCGCTCTTGACTATCCCTTCTCCGCCTTCAACCGTCGCGACGTTGTCGTAATTTGCTACCGCTTCGCCGCCCAGGGCCTTGATCTCGTCGACAACTTTCTGGGCCGGCGT
>JBDKTK010000094.1:0-9665 GCA_039680225.1 Syntrophaceae bacterium | reverse complement strand
CACCGGCATTTCCGTGGACGCGGAAACCGGCGGGACGGCCTCCGTCAACAGCCTGAGGATCTACAACAACACGGTTGCCGATTGTCCGTATTCCGGTATCGCAGTGGGAGACAGGAGCCCCGAGGGCGGCAGGATCAGCAACCTCGACATCCGCAACAACGTCCTGGTCAACAACGGCGGGTACAACCGGCAGTTCAGGTTCGCAGGGCACCCGCCCGGCGGCTTGATCCTCGACTACAATTTCACTCTCAACACCGTTTACGAAAACGGCTCGCCGTTAGTCTATTTGTGGTACGGCCAGCACAAGACCATCTCGGACATGCAGGCCATGGGATTCGATTACCACGGCATATCCCAGGCGCAGCCCGTGTTTGCCCGTTACGTGTACCTCGACATGAACAATGATTTCCGCCTGGCAGGCGGTTCAAGGGCGAGGGGCAGCGGTTTGAACCTCGGCCCGTCCTTCGCAATGGACAGGTCCGGGGCCGCGCGCCCCGCTCAGTCGGCGTGGAGCATGGGAAGTTTCGAGTAGCCGCTCTACAAAAATGACAAGGGAGCAATCATTTTATGGGCGCTGAAAAATTCCTGGCAGTAATTGTAATGGCCTGCGGGGGAGGCAACATCCGCGATTCCGTTCTTGACACGCTGGAAAGCGTCGAGCATTACTGCCCGGAACCGCACTCGATAGTGATCCTCGACGACTGCACGACGGACGGCACGTACGAGGCAGTCAAAAGAATCAAGAGGGGAAATTGGCACCTGATGCGCACCGACCAGCCCAACGGCATCGCCAAGCTGACCCACACGCTGCAGGCCGCTTTCCGGTATATCGTCGACAATATCGACTGCCGCTTCGTCCTGAAAATCGACAGCGACGCGCTCATGATCCACCCCGGGATACTGACCGATGCCGTCAAATATATGGAATCCCACCCCAGGGTCGGCGTGTTCGGCGTCCACAAGGTCGACTACAACAGGCCGCGCACGTACGTGGTGCACGCCAGGGCAATCAGCCGGAGGATGGCGGGATGGCGCATCTTTTTCGGATTGCGGCCGGCCTGGTATGACCTGATGAAACGCGCGGAGGCAAACGGATACGACAGGGGCGACAACATCTTCTGCTGTTATTTCCTTACCATGGAAGCGCTCCGGGCCATGTACAATATCGGGGCGCTCAATATGCCGTACTTTTGGAAGGCGCGCATCGAAGAGGACGTCTATTTCCCCATGGCCTCTGTTGCGGCCGGGTACGAACTCGGCCATTTCGCGGCGCCGGAAGGCCCGTTGTGCCTGGAATGGAAGGGGCTGCCGCTTCCGGCCCGCGAGCTCTGGGAAAAGAAATTCAAACTCGTCCATTCCGTCGACAAGGGATTCAATACGGGACCGGCGGAAAACGCGGGAAAGACGGCGCGCGAAGTCTTCCGGGAACTGCGCAGGGCCGCTGCCCATCCCGATTTCAAATTGAGAAGGTGATGATCCCGATCCTGACCAGCGGAAAGCTGCTCGCCCGCAACACGATGTGGAATTTCCTGGGACAGGTCGCGCCCCTGCTCGTCGCCCTGCTGTCAATACCCTACCTGATAACTTATTTTGGGATAGACCGCTTCGGCGTGCTGGCGCTCGTCTGGATCATCATCGGTTATTTCAGCCTTTTCGACCTGGGCCTCGGCCGCGCGCTCACTCAGATGGCAGCGGAGAAGCTCGGCTCCGGCAGGGAGGAAGACGTCCCGCCCATCGTGTGGATTTGCCTGGTTTCCATGCTGGCCATGGGCATCGCGGGCGGGATAATCCTGGGCTGCTGCTCGACGTGGCTGATATACGGCGTCCTGAAGATCCCCGAACAACTGCAGCCGGAGGCGAAAACGGCATTCGTCCTGCTTGCCGTGTCGCTGCCGCTTGTGATCAGCACCTCGGCCCTGCGCGGCCTGCTGGAAGCCCGGCAGCTTTTCGGGATCATCAATGCGATCCGGGTGCCGCTCGGGATTTTCATGTATATCGGGCCCTTCCTCATACTGCCGTTCTCGACGAGCCTCGTCTATCTCGTGGCAGTGCTCCTGGCGGGGAGAGTGGTTGCGTGGATTGTCCACCTTATGTTCTGTTTTCGCGCCTTCCCTGCCCTGCGCAGGACCGTCCGCTTCAACAGGGCCGACATTGTCCCGCTGTTTCGCTTCGGCGGGTTCATCACGGTCAGCAATATAATCGGGCCGCTCATGTCGTACATGGACCGGTTCCTTATCGGCTCCATGGCGTCTGTCGCGGCAGTGGCCTATTATACGACGCCCTACGAAATAGTATCGAAGCTCTGGATAATCCCGGGGGCCATCGTCGGCGTGCTGTTCCCCGCTTTCAGTTCCTGTTTCAAGTACGACAACCTGAGGGCCATGCAGCTTTTCCGGGCGGGGGTCAAATACATCCTTATCGGCATTTTCCCGCTGGTCTTCCCCCTGATCATCCTGGCCCCGGAAGGCATGAACTTCTGGCTCGGCCCCGAGTTTGCGGCGCAGAGCAGCCGTATATTGCAGTGGATGGCCATCGGGATCTTTGTCAACTGCTTCGCCCAGATCCCTTTCGCCCTGATCCAGGCCGCGGGCAAGCCCGATTGGGCGGCGCTGCTGTATGCCTTCCAGTTCCCGTTTTATGCGCTGGCAATCTGGCTCATGCTCGGCTATGCTGGTATTGAGGGCGTGGCAATTGCCTGGCTGATTCGCGTCGTGATCGACTCCGCCGTCCTGTTTTTCCTCTCGGAGCGGCTCATGCCAAGCCTTTCCGGGATGGAAAGGCCCTTTCATGTAATGATCGCCCTCGCGCTGCTGCTCGCCCTTGCGGCGTGCATACCCATGCCGCTGGCCGCCAAGTGCGCCGGAATCATCTTCGTCCTGCCCGGATTCGCCGCTGCATCGTGGTTCGCACTGCTCTCGGAAGGCGAGCGCTCTTTCGTCATGAAGAGCTGGAGGGCCTTGCGACAGATGTCCTTCAGCAACCGTCAGGCTTAATGAGAAGTGATTTAAAGGGCAGTCTCCTGGACATTTACAAGTTCTCGTCCAGGCTCCGGGAAAAGCTATTTTCCCTGATCGTTGCGGGCGGCTTCGCGCGCTTCGGGAGGAAGAGCGTCATCATCCCGCCCGTCAGGCTCGAGGGGGAGGACCGAATCGAGATCGGGTCATACGTTTATATTGCCCGGGGATGCTGGATCCAGGCGGAGCCCGACGGCGATAACCGGTCAAGCGCGCTCTTCATCGGGGACCGCACGAGCATCGCCGGCCCCTGCGTCCTGTCAGCGATGCGCTCGGTCAGACTGGAAGACCATGTCCTGCTCGCTTCCAATATCTACATATCCGACCATTCCCACCGCTACGACAGGGCGGGTGTCCCGGTGAAGGACCAGGGCCTCACCCGCATAGAACCGGTGCTCGTGAAAAGGGGCGCCTGGATCGGCAACAACGCCGTGATCTGTCCGGGAGTTACCATCGGGCAGGGGGCGGTCGTCGGGGCCAATTCGGTCGTCAACAGGGACGTGCCCGATTTCAGCATCGCCGCCGGCGCCCCGGCGCGGGTGATCAGATATTTCGGCCAGGGCGGTTGAAGGGCCCTGCGCTTCTCAGGGAAAATCATCGGTCAATTCTTTCCAGAAGTCATTTCCGCACAATTGCAAACGGCAATTGAGGCCCAATATTTCGTTGACTTATTACGGGGCCGGTCATAACCTTCACCGGCAAAAAGCAGGATCTTTTCGGCAAAGGCCTGCCTTCCCAATCAGATGAAAGAAGACGGGCAGGAAGTGACGGTCTCTTGTTTCTGAAGCGCAATCAAGAATGGGGATGATTTGATGTTCAATTATCGAATAATGCTGTATCTGTGCTTTTCAATTTTCCTCTTTGCCTGCTCGGCAACGCCTGTGGTCACAGTCAAGAGCGCAGATATGTCCATGAATATCACGCATAAGGCGCCCGTCGTGAACAGGGTTGCCGTTTCCGCTGACGGGCGGTACGTCCTGTCCGGCGGCTTTGATTCCTTTATCCTCTGGGATATTCTCCACGGCCGGAAAATACAGACTTTCACGCATCCCAAGGCCTTCATGGGGGACACAACCCCCGTCGCTTTTTCACCCGACGGGAAATACTTTGCTTCGGGGGGCGAAGGGATAAAAATCTGGGATTTTTCTGCAAAGCGGGAAAGGTCCACATTCGGCAGCGACAGGGCTTTCTCCATAGCGTTTTCCCCGGACGGGAAATATGTTTTATCCGGGGGCCCTCCTTCGGGCCTGGGTATTTTTTCAGGCCCCAAAAGTGCAACCATGAAAATATTCGATGTGTCGACGGGGGCAGAAATAAAAGATTTCAGATTGCAGCAATATGTCTGGTCCGCGGCTTTTTCTCCGGACGGGAAAAATGTCCTGTCCGGCGGAAGCGACGGCAGGGTGGACTTGTGGGATATAGCGAGCGGAAGGCCTGTAAGGACCGTGCAGGGAAGCGGCGGCGTGATGGACCCCCGCGTCAATGCTGTTTCTTTCTCCTCCGACGGCAACTATGCCTTGTCAGGCGCAACTGATAATACCGTCAGGCTGTGGAATGCAAAAAACCTGGCCGAGCTGAAGAGATTCGCGGGCGGCCACACCCGCATAGGCGGCGTCATGTCCGTGGCCTTTTCTCCGGATGGGCAATACGCATTGTCCGGGGGAAATGACGGCAAGGTCATCATATGGGATATAGCGTCGGGTTCCCCGTTGAGGACCCTTGCCGGCCATGCCGACTGGACATCCGGGGCCACAGCGCAATTTTCTCCCAACGGCAAATACGTAATATCGGCAGGGGACGCTTCGACCAAGATATGGGATGTTTCCAATGGCGGGGAAGTCGCTTCCCTGATCGCCTTTGAAGACGGGGAGTGGATCATTACCACGGCCAACGGTTATTACAGTTCCTCAGCCAAAGGCGATCAGTACCTGCAGGTAAAGGTCAGCGGCAAAGAATACAATATTGAGCAGTTAAGGGAGAGCTTTTACCGCCCCGATCTTGTCAATGTTGCGCTTTCCGGCGGGTCTCTGAAGGAACTGAAAAGAATGGCGGATGTGAAGCCTCCCCCAACGGTTGCCATAATAGACACACCCCGCAACACCAGCCGGAACGAAGCTTCCGTGAATTTAAAAATCACCGACACCGGCGGAGGCATCGGCGACGTCCGGCTTTATCTCAACGGCTCCGCGGTTTTGCTGGACAGCGCAAGGTCCGTGAAAATTGTTGCGGCGAACCGCAATGAAATCAGCAAAACTTATAAACTGAAACTCACAAACGGCGTGAATGTCGTCAAGGCTGTCGCCTTCAACGCGGACAATACCATGCAAAGCGCGGATGCCGTTCACGAGATTACAGCGGCATATAAAGCTGCCGGCAGGCCTTCTCTTTATGCCCTGGTCATCGGCATCAACGATTATAAAAATCCGAAGCTCCAGCTCAACTATGCCGTTGCCGATGCGATGTTGTTTGCCGATACCTTACGGCAGGGCGCCGCCCCTCTTTTTGAGAAAGTGGAGGTCAAAAGGCTTTCTTCCCGGGAAGAGACAACCAGGGAAAGCATCCTGGCACATCTGAAGGCCATGCAGATTTTGAATCCCGACGACTTGTTTGTCTTCTATGTGGCAAGTCACGGCACCGTCGACGACGGCGAATATTTCCTCATCACGTCCAATGTGGGCTCTTTATCAACGGCAAGGCTCAAAACAGACGCCCTGAGCCAGAACACGCTCAAAGAATTGATCGCCAATATACCCGCGACAAAGAAACTGATTGTGATTGACACATGCAGCGCCGGCAAATTGGGCGACGTCATCCAGACAGCCATGCTGACGCGCGGCATGAGCGAAGACACGGCCATGAAGGTTCTGAGCCGCGCCGTCGGTTCGACCATACTCTCGGCTTCGACTTCCGTTCAGGAAGCGCTGGAGGGGTATAACGGGCACGGGCTCTTTACATATGTGCTCGCGGACGGCCTGCAGGGCAAAGCGGACAAGAGCAGGTCGGGCTTCATCAAAACAACGGAGCTTGCGGACTACGTGGACAACGAGGTGCCGGCTCTCGCGGAACGAGTGTTTAAACGCGCGCAGTATCCGACAATTTCCATAAGCGGCCAGGGATTCCCTATCGGGAAGGCCCGGTAAGCTATACTATTCTTATCCATGGCGTCTCCTGTGGCGGACGCCGGGAAAGGGGCATCCGGACAGCCGGATGCCCCTCTTTGGTTCAGAAACAGTTTACATCACCCGCAGGTTTTTCGGCGGTTTGATGGTTACGCTGGTCGGGGGGACGCTGGTTGCCGACTGTACGATTGTGAAGGTCAGCCCCGCAATCGTAATAGTCCCGCTGCGGTTTGAACCCCCGGTGTTCTGCGTGACGGAATAGGACACCGTGCCGGACCCCGTCCCGCTTGCGCCCGAAGTGACCGTGATCCAGGCGGCGTTCGAAACGGCCGTCCAATCGCAGGAGCTCGTGGAGGCGGTTACGCCGGCTGTCCCGGTCTTCGCCGCCGAATCATAGGCAGCCCTCGTTGCACTCAGGGTGAAGCTGCAGGAGGCCGGCGGATTTGTAGAGCCGCCGCCGGACGAACCCGAAGTGTAGCATCCCGCGTCCCAGACGGCGCCGCGCACAGCACCGTTGATGTCGGCATTGTAGGCCGCTCCAAGGTTGGACCCCATGCCGGCCGCCGGTGAGCCTGAGGCAAGCGAAAGGTCATTGCCGCTCCCCTGGTAGGCGTACTTCTTGAATATCGCACCGGTCGGGTTCTCCTTGCCGTGCGTTTCAAAGCCGTTGCTGCGCATCTGCGCCAGGGTCATGTCCTGTCCCTGGAAGCGGTAATTGGCGCGGCTTACCCGGTATTCACCGACCAGGTTGTAGTCGATCTTGATGTTCGCGATGTTGCCGCTCGCCTGGACCGTGATGTTGCCGGAGGAAGTATACGTGCCGCAATCGACGACGACGTTGTTGAATATCTCCAGCCCTTCGAGCCTGGAGGCGCCGTTGCCGCGGTCGCCGACGCTGATTCCGTACTGGTCGACGCCCACTATGGTGTTATTGTAAATCTTCAGCCGTTTCATCGACGCCTGGCCCGCCGTCTCCACGTCGCAGCTGATCCCGTTCATGTGGGGCATTGCCGGGGTCTGGTAGACCAGGTTGTTGGCTATTACAACATCATCATTCACGCATACGGAGCCGGTGCCGTAATCGAAAGTATCCGGGTAAATCCCCTGCGTGCAGTCATAGACTACGTTCTGTTTGACCACGACACGCGAGCCCTGGATGGGGATTCCGTCCGCGTGGCTCCCCATGTTGGTCAGGTTGCCGATGACGCAGCGCGTAATCACAGTGTCGTTGCCCGGGGTGATCCCGTCGACATCGATCCCGCTTATATAACACTTGTCAATTGTAGAGGTTGCCACGTTTCCGCTCAACCCCAGGGAGGTCGTCACTCCCGAACCGCGGAAGGCGCCCTTCTCATTGGTGAAGCGGCAATTGTAAATGTACATCCCCTGGGCGTAACGCCCGTCAATGCCGAACACCGTGCCCCCGCTCTGGCCGATGCGGTAGAAATTGCAGTTCTTCACTTCGCAGCGATTGGAGCTCTGCATTTCCACTCCGTTGGCCCCGGCCCTGTCTATCGTGAGGCCGTCGAGCGCAACGTAGACCAGCCCGTGCAGGCTCACTGCATCTCCGCTCGAAACGTCAATCACTCCCGGGTATCCGGGGTAATTGCCGCGGACCGTGATGAGGCTGCCGGAAGCTCCGCTTTTCCCCACCGAGAGCTTTTCATAGAACGTCCCCGCCACGTAAAGCGTGTCGCCCGCTGCTATGCCCGTCCAGTTGATGCTGCTGAAACCCGACCAGGCGTTGCTGAACGTGGTGCCGTCGCCGCTCCCGTACGATGAGCCCGAGGGACGCACGAACCAGTCTCTCGCGCTGCAGACCGAAAACGCGAGCAGCACCATAACAACCGCTGCCGCTGTGATTATTGTCTTTTTCTTCATAACTTAATTTTCTCTCTGGATATTGATTAAGTCGCGCCGCCTCGCCAGGGCCGCTCTGCAGCCCATGACCGCCGCGATACCGGCCAGCGCCGACAAGAGCAGGGCAATGCCCGGATACTTGACTGCATAAACTGCCGGCGACAGGAACCATCTCGCCATAGCGCGGAGCAGCTCGTTGCCGCTGATCATGCTGGCCAGGGGCGGAGAGAGCTGGTAATAGGCGTTGACGAACGCGCGGCCGACCGGGTTGGTCAGCAGGTGGCTGTCGCGGAAATCCCTCAGGAGCTGGACTTCGGGAGCCATGTAGCTTCCATAGGCCGCCGTGGCTATGAAACATCCGCCTCCGCCGCCTTCGCTGCTGCTGCCCGACGAGGCCGCGCCTGTCGATGCCGATACTTCATTGGAGAAATCGCTTTCCGCGCCGGTTGAGTCGTACGCGGTGGTGGCGATATAGTAAGTCTGGCCGTCCGCCAGGCCGGTCAGCGTGGTGTTGGTCTGATTTCCCGCATCAACGCTTGCCGAATAGTTTCCGCTCTGCGTCCCATAATAGACCTTGTAGCCCGCGACTTCGGAGCTTTCGCTCGGGTCCCACGCCAGCTTCAATTCAGCCGCGACAACCTGTCCCGCAACGATGAAAAGCGCCATAATCAGAAGGGCCGCCAGGATAAATCCGGATTTTTTTTGCTTCTTTGCACTGAACATTATCAAACACCTCCATGAAATTTACACCAGACGAAACAACACAAATCGAGTGCTAAGCCGCCCGGCAGATTATTTACCCGGAACTATCGGGTAATGACTCTGCTTGCCATTTCCCCGCCCGTATGAGCGGCAAATGGAATGATCAAACTCAGGTTTTTTCAGGATGGAATGTCCGTCGAGTGGTCCAGAAGACAGCGGGGTCCCGGATTGCCCCAGGAGGCCGGTCCGGTTCTGAAGAGGCGCAAAACTCTTACCTGTATAGCAAACGAGTTATTTACCTATGTTTGTTCCCTATCATACTCTGCTTTGTTTTAGCAACTGTTAAATTCTCTCTCTTTCATATATGGAGCCGATTTCCTGATGGCACGAATATAATTCTCCGTGCCAGTATATTTTTCCGCCCTTAAATGATCCTCAGGTTCTTCGGCGGATTCGGCCCATTGTCCGAATGGTTGGTCGGGACCGTTATGCCTCCCGTCGTTCCCCCGGGCGTTCCGGCAGAACCGCCTGCCTCCTCGTAGCAGCCCATGTCCCAGCCGCTCCCCTGGGGCCGCGAAGTGCCCGCCAGGTCGATGTTATAAGTATCGCCGGCGCTGATCCCCGCATTAATCGCCGGGGACCCGGATGCCGGCCGGTAGTCGTTGTCGCTTGCCCCGTAGGAGTACTTGACGAAGATCGCGCTCGAGGGATTGCTCACGCCGTGAGTTTCAAAGCCGAACGCCGACTTGAACTGGTCCAGCGTGTAGCGGGTCCCGTTCCAGGAGTAATTGGGGCCGTTGTTCTCGTAGTGGTTGTTGAGCGCCAGGTTATAATCCATGATCATGTTGGCCGGCCTGCCGCTGATATCGAAATCGAAATTGGTGTTCCAGTCGCCGCAGTTGGCCACGATGTTGTTCCGGATGTCCAGGCCGTCGAGGCGGCTCGCGCCGTTGCCCCGGTCGCCGATTGC
>JBDKTK010000093.1:0-5549 GCA_039680225.1 Syntrophaceae bacterium | reverse complement strand
CTCGAAAGAGGACAGGGAATATCTGCAGGGCGAAGGCTTCGAAGATCGCATCATTGAAATCTTCGGGAGAATTGCCGAGGCGCGGCAGAACCGGACGGCGCAACCCGCGCAACCGGCCCAGCCCGCTCAGCCAGCGCAGCCGGTCAAGAGCCAGGCCGAAATAGAGCAGGAGCGCCGTCGCCAGGACAGCATAAAGACGTTCTGGCAGGAATTCGAAAAGGGCGTGCCTGATTGGGAAACCATCAACGGCAACACAGAGTACGGCATACCGATGATGCCGGAATTCGACAGTTGGCTTGACGGTCAGATGCCGAACAGTGTTCAGACGCGCCGGCAGGCCTTGGTTGCCGCCCAGGGTATCCTGGACCACCTGAAGGTTGTCCAGATATTCAACGACTTCAAGAACGAGCACAAGCTTACCGTTCAACAGGAACAGCAACCGGAGCATCAGATAAAACCGGAACAGCAGATCGAACCGGCAAGCTCCGTCGTCCATAGCGACCCCGGGCAGCAGCCCCAGGGCAAAATTTACACGCGGCAAGAGATTAATGACTTTTACAAGGATTATGCCATCAAGTTGGCCAGTCCGGTTACGCCGCAGGCTGTGAAAGATCAACTGCGGAACACGGATGCCGATATCATCAAGGCCAACAGCGAGGGCAGGATCCAAGGCTAAATATCCGGGTTTGACGAACGCAAGCGGGGGATGCCGACACATCCCCCGGCCCGGCCGAGTACCTTGTCGGGGGGAAGCCATGAAAGGAGAAATATCATGGCAGTATACCCCGTTGCAGCAGGACTTACCTCCCATTCCGGAACCTACACCCCGGAAATTTGGTCGGGCAAGACCCTCGTTAAGTTTTATACCGCGACAGTTTTCGCCGCCATTTCCAATACGGATTATGAGGGTTAATCAGTGATTTTGCCCTCATTAAACGCCTCTAATTGCGGGAAACTCCTTAGAGCCGTGGATACGACGCCGATCAGTAATGAAGCGGCTGGCCGTAAAAATTCCACGGATTGGACAATCCGCAGCGAAGCGACCCGGCGACGGGCCGAACGTCCAACGACTACGAGAAGTAGCCTGCTAAATTTCGGTATGGCGAACCTCGCACGAACGGGGCGGGTTATTGCTTTTGCGTTTGCGCTTATCTGGACCTCTTCCTTCCTTCCCGGTGTGGTGAAGGCGGACGTGATCGATTTTCGACATCAGGTCAAGGTTGTCGATTCGGTTGTCTCCTTTTTTCCCATTCTTGTGATGCGGGACCTCGTCGGCAGTGAGCAGTCTGCCGAGATGTTTTTCCATCACAAGGCGATGTTCGGGAACGTATCCCTTGCTGTTGCAGAAGGGATGATCGGGAGAATAGATCAGAACGTAACCGTTATGTTTGGCTTTTCCGGGGTGGTAGGGGTCAAAAGGCTTAATCCCGAGCGATTTACAGATTTGACCTATTCGCGTCCTGGAAATTCCGAGTTCGGAAGACATCTCTTTGAGCGTCTTGAATCCTTCCGCCATAACTCTTATCAGTTCCTGGTCGATAGGTGCCTTGCGCGTACGTGGTATGCCGAGAGATTTCATGTAAACAAGGACGAGTTTTTTACTGACGCCGTGTTTGTCTGCGACGGCCTGGAGAGTTCCGAGAACTTGGTAGTCTTTTTCAAGAACTTCCTTGGAAACATAGAATTTTTTGTCAGCCATGATGTGTCTCCTTATTTTTATAATACGCTATCACAAAAACCGGAGATACGCAAGAACAATGATCAAGATATAGTCTGGACTGCGTCGAAAGACGTAGAAGGCAGGATAAAGAGCCTGTCGGTAACACATCAGGAAATCAAAAAACACGGCGATACCGTTCATATCCGCACCATCCCCGATATCGTTATCCACGACTACACGATCGGGCAGGACCTCGAATCCGAGCGCCCGAAACCCGGCAAGGTCGATCTCCTGATCGACAAAGGCAAGTATTACTCGATTGCCATCAACAAGGTCGAGATGGTCCAGAGCGATATCAATTATATGGAAAAGTGGACGGATGATGCCGGCGAGCAGATGAAAATCAAAATCGACTCCGACATCCTCAGCGACGTCTACGCCTCCGCGGACACCTACAATAAGGGCGCCACCGCAGGCAAAAAGTCCGGGGGTATCGACCTCGGCGCCACCGGCGCATGGGAAACCGTCGATAAGACCAATATCCTCGATTACATCGTGGATATGGGAACCTGCCTTGACGAAAACGACGTACCGGAAACCGGCCGCTGGCTGGTGTTCCCGGCCATTTTCGTCGGGATGATCAAGAAATCCGACCTCAAGGATGCGAGCCTTGCCGGTGACGGCACTTCCATCATGAGGAACGGCAGGGTCGGGATTATCGACCGCTTCACAACCTACAGTTCCAACCAGGTCCACGCCACGACAGACGGCGTGACCACGGTTCAGGACTGCATATTCGGCCATCCCTCGGCCATAACCTTCGCCTCGCAGATCACCGAGAGCCGCGTCATCCCTAACCCGAAAGATTTTGGAGACCTCATGCAGGGCCTCCAGGTGTTCGGGTACGAGGTAATCAAGGCGCAGGCACTCGGCCACTTCTACGCCAAGAAGTAAGGGGGGCGGAAGCAGTAACGAAACCCAGGGCCGGCTCCGGCCGGCCCGCAAATAGAAAGGAAATATCATGGCCACATACGATTTTACCAAAGGCGCCGGTGCCATCTCGAACATCAGCACCGGAAAGCATTTTGTCGAGAAGATCCCGATAGTCGTTTCGGAGATTATCGCCAGTAACGCGACCCTCACGACCAACGCGAAGATTACCGCCGCCGACATCATCCAGCTTTGGGATGTGCCGGTCGACACCGTTATCACCCATGCGGTCTTTGAGGTTGTCGTTGCGGGCAGCGCGGGCGGAACCGCCGATATCGGCCTTGCGGGCGGAACAGAGTTCTTTGCCGCTACCGCCCTGGATGCCGCAGCGGGCACGCAGACAATCTTTGCGGTTAACGCGGGTTACGGTCCGGACAATGTCACGGGCAAGGTGTTCACCGCCACCGACACCATCGACATGCAGTTTATCGCGGACGAAACAGTCGGGTCGTTCATCCTGCTCATTGCAGGCTTCATGATCCGCTAACCATTGAATTTGCAAACCAGTCCGGGCGTCTGAGGGCGCCCGGATTACCAAACCAATAACCCAAGGAGGTTATGAAAATGGCCGGAGAAAAATTAGACCCCAAAGGGAAGTATCTCATTCAGGAAGTCAGCGGCGCGATCTATCCTTGGAACGAAAAGCTCGCCAAGCGCAAGGACATGAAGCCTTATTTTCATGAGACCGGCGGGAAGGTTCTTCCGGGGAATGAACCGCGGCTTGCCGTGAAGCGCGTCCCGATCAAGCTGCAGGATAAGGAATTCATGGTCGAAGAGGACCTGCGCAACACGCTCGCCGAAGTTGTGGGCGTTGTCGAGACTGTCGTGCAGGAAAACGCTGCCTTGAAAGAAGAGAAAGCAGCCTTCGAAGCCGTGAAGGAGCGACTGAACACCGACATTTTTGACCTGACCGAGCAGCTCAAGGAAGCCAACGCGAAGATCGCCGAGCTTTCGAAACCTGCAGAAGCTGAGCAGCCGGAGAAAAAAGGGAAAAGTAAATAATGGGCACCATCCTCGCCAGTGCGCTTTTCACGGATGCAGACGCTATCCTCCTGGATACCGCCAAGACCAGGTGGCCTGATGCCGAAAAGCTCCGGTACCTGAACGCCGGGCAGCGCGAAGCCGTAATCATGAAGCCCAGCGCTTACACGCTCAATACGACCTATCGTCTGGTTGCCGGGACAAAGCAGAGCCTTCCGGATGGAACGGTGAGTTTCCAGACGCCCGCAGGCGCGACCGTCCCGGAAGGGATTCAGCTTATTCGCCTGGTCCGCAACATGGGCCTGACCGGCTTAGTACCCGGCGCTGCCATTACTCCGGTCGGCATGGATTTCATGGATGCCTATAACCCGGACTGGCACGCAGACACGGCGGCGGCGGCCGTGAAGAATTTTATCTTCAACGAGGATGATCCCACCCATTTTTACGTGACCCCTCCGCAGCCCACCGGGGCCTCAGCGCAAAATTACGTGGACGCGATTTTCTCAGCGGTCCCAGCCGCCGTAGCGGCTGTCGCAAACGCGATCACGCTTTCGGATGTCTATTACGATATCCTGCTCAATTACGTCCTCTACCGCTGTTATGCGAAGGATGCGGCGATCTCGCAGCTTAATGGGGCGCGGGCGGTTGAGTACTGGAACCTTTTCGTTCTCGGGCTGGAGCGAAAGGACCTCGTAAGGAAGGAATACAGTCCGAACATGAAGCGGCCGAGCCCTTCAACAGAGGGTTAGCCAAAGGAAAGCCGACAGCGCCTTTTCGGATGTTAACGGCATCCGGGACCTGGGGTAACGGTCCAGCGCCATCGGCAAAGCGTAAATAACATATTAGGGGACGGCAGGCAATGGACGAGAACGGAAACGGATTTGTAGTCACAAAAGAGACATGGGAGCGGATGCCGGAAGAGCAGAAATCGTGGATCATGTTCGAGACCATGCAGACAGTAAATTCACGTCTGAAAAAGCTCGAAAGATGGAACAAGGCCTTTTCCACTGGCGGAGGCATGATCGGCGGCGCCCTGGCGTGGCTGGCAATTAAATTTTTGGGATAAGCAAATGAGAAAGCTGGATAAGCCCATATTCGAGTCCCTGAGCGACGATCGGCTTTTGGGCCTGTGCATAGAGCGGGAAGCCGGCGGCGAGCCCCTGGACGGCAAGATAGCCGTTGGAACGGCAGTCCTGGAAAGGGTAGATCACAGGAAATGGGACGGCGACACGATCAAGGAAGTAATCCTCTGGCCGTGGCAGTTTTCCTGGACCATGCCGGAAGCTGGGGAAGCCTATTACGAGGCGGCCGTCAAGATAGCGTCCAATTGGGACGAGGCATACAAAAAGAATACATCCTTACAGGTATGCTTTGGAATAGCCGTCGGCATGCTCACGGGCGAGATTCCCCGGGATCCTGATCTTGCGGCCGTGCATTGCTGCCAGTATCTCAACCCAAGGGTGGCGGCAAAGACAAAACAGGAATGGCTGAAATCGGGAATGACGGTAATCAAAAAAATCGGGAAGCATGAGTTCTTTAAGGAGGCTTAAAATGGACAAGGAAAGCAAATACTTAACGGCGGCTTTGCTCATTGCAATCGCGATCCTGATAGCCCTTTTCGCGTATGGAAACAGCGAGGGCTGCGATAAGGCCGCGCTCAGGCAGGCCTCCCAGGAAGCCGTTGCGGAAGCGGACGCGGCAACTATGTCGGAGTGGCGGGAAATCCTGGATCACAACACCCTGTACGCCGACGAACACCACCTTTGGTTCAGTTGGCACGGCTACAAAAACCCGACCGTTGAGGACCTGTTCCGCTCATATTCCGGCTGGTGGGGTGCTCCTGTCCCGATAGTGCTTGAGCGATTCAATGACGTTTTCTTCATAATCGACTTGAAATAAGGGGTTACGGTCATGAGAA
>JBDKTK010000092.1:0-13804 GCA_039680225.1 Syntrophaceae bacterium | reverse complement strand
TGCAGTCCGGGCAGTCGCATGAGTACCTGCCCACGATTTTAAAGGTCCTCATGCCGCCCCAGGCGTCGGAAATCAAAATGGCGGAGTCCCCGGCCGACCTGACTACCCTGGCCCTGACCATTTCGTGCCCGCAGGTGCAGTTCCCCGGCGCCTTCGCCATGCTCCGGCAGCTGCAATTTTTCCCGCAATTGCAGGCGTAGAGATCATCCCCGGTCTGGATATCCATGTATTTATCGGAAGCTGAAGAAAACGGACAGGAACAGATCACGATCAGGAATGCCAGCAAACCGGTAAAAGCCTTTTTCATATGCCAAGTCCTTTGCAGGAAAAACAATCGGGACTCATATTGCCGGCGGCTCTTCAAGCAGTTCCTTGAATTCGCCGCTCAGTTCTCCCGGCCTGCCTCCGGACGGAGTTTGTCTCTTGATGACCCCGGGCTTGAGCGATTTCGCCTTCATCGGTTCCGGCCGGGGCCCTGGCCGGTACCGGGGTTCCATATCCCCGGGCATGTATTCCCTGAGCGAGGCCTTAATGACCCAGCCCAGTCCAAGACCCAGGACCGCCGCGTAAAGCGGATGCTCTTTTATCCATTCCATCAATCCTGCCATTTTCCATACCTCCTCTGTATTTATTTAACAATTTTCAAGGGCGGCGCACCATGGCGGATATCCTGATTTTTGGAATTTAAATTCTTAACGTGAGGTAAGAAAAAAGATTTTCCGCAGGGACAAGGGAGGATGTTCTATTTTCCTTCAGAAAACAGGAACATGTCTTTTCTACTTTTTGAATTCGATTTTCATGAAGTGGACCACGGCCTTTATCTCTTCGGAAGTCAGCGGCTGGGGCGGCATGGCGCCCTTCCCTTTTTTGACGGCTTTTTCAATATCGCCGTCGCTATGATTTTTCCAGAAGTCCGGATCGGAAAAATCTCCCGGCCTGAACCGCAGGTAATAAGGCGAGGGCTGGTCGCCTTCGGACTTCAATATATGGCAGACGCGGCAGTCTCCATTGAATAATTTTTTGCCCTGGCCGTATTGGGCGTCGCCCGCTGACCGGGCCTCCTGGCCCCATCCGCAGAGAACTGCGGGCATGGCCAGGACGGGCAGGATGGCCAGGATTTTTTTCCAGAGGCCCATCTTTTTTAACTGCTTCGCCATATTTATTATGCTAGCTTAAAACGAATCTTGGCTTAAGGTCCCGGACTATGACCCAAACGGAGGGCCTCAACCTGCCGGTCGTGGTGCTCGCCCCCGATCATGACGGGTTGTGCGAGGTATTCGGCATTCCCGCCGTCCGGCGCATCGTGACCCTTGTGCGCCGGATGGGGTGTGATGATATCCATCTTTGCGGCCGGGTCGACGCGTTCCGGCCCTTGCTGCCGCTTTCCGCAATCCCGGTAAAATTCCATCCGGCGGGCGACTTGCCGGCCCTGGAGGGTATCTTACGGGAGATCGCTTTTCCAAGTCAAACGGGAATCCTGCTGGTAAGGGCCGATACTGTCCTGGACCTCCCCGCGCTGGAGAGGTATGCCTCTGTGAACAGCGGCCGGCGCCTTGAACCCGGCGCAGCCGGTTGTGCGGACGGTATCTGCATTGCTTCGGCCGAATCCCTTGTGCCCGCCGCAATCCGCATGTGGAATTCGGGCACACCCGGGGGCGCATCCGGGTGTGCATCCGATAACGGCCTGCCCTGCACAATATCGGGGCCGGGAGGGGCCGCAAATGCGGAAGACAAATTGGTTGAGGCGCTGGGGACCCGGACCAGGGAAAGCGACGGCTTCCTGGCGCGCCATGTGAGCCGCCGCGTGTCGCAGCCGCTGAGCCGTATACTGGCGCGGACGCCCGTGACACCGAACCAGGTCACGGTTCTCAATACGCTCCTGGGGCTGTCCGCCGCATACCTGCTCGCCCGAGGCGGCTATTGGAGCCAGCTGGCCGGCTCGCTGCTTTTCGTGTTCTGCGTGATAGCCGACGGCATCGACGGCGAGATCGCCAGGCTCAAGCTGATGGAGAGCAGCTTCGGCCACATGCTCGACGTCGTAACCGACAATATCGTGCATTTTGCGATCTTCCTCGGGCTGGGAGCCGGCCTGTCCAGGAGTTCCGGGAATCCCCTGTACATGGACCTGTTCTGGCTGCTGCTGGGGGGCTTTCTAATCAATATCATCGTCGTCTATTTCCGCATCCTGAAAAAAAGCCCGGAAGAGTTGCGGGCGTCGCCAGGGGCGGTGAGGCTCATGGCCTTATTGAGCAACCGGGATTTCGCATATCTCGTCCTTGCCCTGGCGCTGATCGGACAGCTTCAGCTGTTCATGATCGGGGCGGCTATCGGCTCTTATATATTTGCCGCCGTCCTTCTCTTCTTCAGTTACGAAAAATAAAAGCGCCCGGCCCCTTTTCACCCCAAGCCTGAACTTTCATCCCTTTTCTTTTCAATCTCCGTGATCTCAAGCAGGGCGGGGAGGAAGACCACTGCGGCCGCGAGGACAGTCAGGCTCCCGATGGCGCTCAGCAGCCCCAGGCTGAATATGCCGTGGTGCGACGAGATCATCAGGCAGCCGAATCCGACGGTGGTGCTGAGCCCGGCGAGGATAACGCCAAGGGCGGTGCTGTGCGGGAGCACTACGCCCTGGGGCTTGTCTTTTTCCCGCTGGTGCCAGCGGAAAACGATGATCACCCCGTATTCAACGCCGGCTCCCACGATCAGCGGCAGGAATATGCTGTTCGCCAGGTTCAGCTCAATTCCCAGCGCCGGCATCAGCCCGAAGATCCAGACCGTGCCGATCAGCAGGGGGATCAGGGCCAGCATCGTGGATTTCAATTCCCTGAATACGGCAAGGAGGAACAGGAACATGAAAATAACGGAATAGAATGCCGCCTCGATAGTGCTGTCGCGAAACTCCTGGGTGAAGACGTAAAGAGTCACGGGATCGCCCACCACGTCGGGGTCTATCGACCTCAAGTCGCTCACGAATTTGCCGAGCACGCGCGGGTTCCAGATATCCCCTGCCGGATAGATCCTGATGAGGTACTGGTTGTCCACGGTCATGAACCTTTCCAGGAGGGGCGGCGGGAGGTTGCGGACGTTCATCGGGGCCGCATTGACGCTCTCCCGCACCGTCTTGAGCTTGTCGTCGAGGTCCTGGATAAGGTTGAACTGAAAATTCCCGAGCTTGCGGACCATGCTCCTGTCCGATTTGATCTCCTTCCTTATCTGCTCGATCAGCGTCCTCACCTCGGACATCTGTCTCCTCAATCTCTTGCCGATATCGGGAGAGCCGTTGTCCAGCATTTTAAAGCGTATCCTGCCCAGCACATTATCGAGGGCTTCAATGTTCACCGGTTTCATATGCATCATTGAAAAATCAATGCCCGCGAGCAAAGGCTTGAGTTCCCGGAGCTGCCGGATCTTCTCTTCCTGGCCGGACGGCAGCAGGTCGAGGATGCTCTCCACTTTGGCGACCGAAGGCAGCTTCTCCAATTGCCGCGCTCTGAGCCTGACGCCCTCCAAGGAGGGGGAGAGCATCTCGCCAAATATACTGGAGACATCGGAAGCTTCCAGCAGCCTGTGCTCCCAGACGACCGACTCCACTTTGCCGGACTGCAGGTGGAGCATGTTGAGGTCGAACCGGACGCCCTTCGCGCTCCAGGCCGCAACCGCCGTGATGATGCCGCCGGCCGCGAGAATTGCAATTACCCGGCGCCGGTTCAAATTCATGAAAGGCGTGATATGCCCCGAATTGAGATCCTTTGCAGACCTCGGCTTCGCTTTCGGCCTGTCGAAAAGGGCGACCAGCGACGGCAGAACAAAAAGGGAAGCGGCCGTCATGATGATCATCCCCATGAAACAAATGAACCCCAATTCGACCAGGCCCTTGAAACCGGTCAGGGTCAGCGGCAGGAACGAGATGGCGAGATTTGACCCGGCCAGGAGGATCCCCGGCCCGATCCTTTCCATTGTTGCGCACAGCACCTCTTCTTTTGACAGGGGGTTTTTGCTTTCCTCCTCCTGGTAGCGGGCAAACCAGTGGGCGCCGAAATCTATTCCGAGCCCGAGCAGGAGGGGGGCGAACGTAATGGATAAAATATTGAGATGGCCTATGAACAGCGTGGTAAGCCCGAAACTCCAGCTCAGCGCAATCAAGAGGGTAACGGATTCGAAAAGGGGGCGGCGGATGCTTCTCCGGAAGATTATGAAAAGGACCGTCAGGCCGAATATGGACAGGACGGTGGCCAGTTCCATGTCCTGGAGGGCCGTGCTCATCTGGTCGACGTTGAGGGCCTCGGGGCCGGTCACCCCGGCATTGACGTCCGGGAAATCCGCCCTGACCCGGGCGACATATCTCCTCAAGTCCTGGATCGACCCCAGTGTTCCGGCAAACTCCACTTTGCTGACGGGCGTAATGAAAATGAGCAGGTATCGCTTGTCCTTGGTCCAGAAATACCCTTCCTGGGTAATGTCCATCGACTTCGTCGCCAGCAGGGAATTCCAGGGAGACATGAACTGCTGGTCTTCCGCAATATACCTTCTCATCTCGGAAAGGACCCGTACCAGGAACTCCAGGTCAAGCGGCTGCTTCTTTTCCGAGGGCTCTTCCAGAAACCCGGTAAAGAGCTCCCCGACAATGCCGGTCGACATCTCCCTGTTCATCTGGCCGAAAAAATTGACGAGGGTCGGCTCTTTCGCAATATCCTGAAGGAACACCCGGTTCTCCCGCAGATTTTCCACCAGGTCGGAGATCTCTTTTTTATCGAGGTACAGCAGCGCCCAGGGTTTTATCAGGTCGGGGTTTATGCGGTAAAAGACCTGTTTGAAATTGGTCTTGTCCTTCTCCAGAAGCGGGGCGAGCGCCTGCAGGAACTGCAGGGCGCGGGGCTGGTTCCTGCCCTCGATCACGACGACGAACGAATCGAGTTGATCAAACTTGCTTACCTGATGGGCGAGCTGGATGAGCTTCTCCCGGGGCGATATGAGGTCTTTCTGGCTGGTCTGGACTCCGAGGAAATTAATTGTATAAATTATCGATGCGGCGCTCAGCGCCGCGGCGACGGCCAGCGTTATGAAAGGATGGCGGACCTGGGCCGTCAGGACCCTTCTCAAGGCCCGGCGCGCACGATCTGTTTTCATCGTATCACCAGGTCTTCATCCCCGCCGCGTATTCCAGTTCGGCAATGGCCATATTGTAGCGGAAAACGGATTCCAGGTACTTGCCCTGATTATTCCCGTAACGCTCTATGGCCCTGAGCATGTCGTCCGCCGTCTCGGTCCCCATGTCGAACCCCGTCAGGGCCGTAATGACCCATTTGCGGGAAGACACGGCCGCTCTCTGGTACGATTTGACCGACTCGAAGGCCTCGATCATGTCGTTGTAGCTCTTCGAGACCTGGATGGGGATGCTCATTTCCGCGTTGGCCTTCTGGCTCGAGATCTTGTTGAGCTCCGCTTTGGCTTTTTCAATTTTGGCCATGCTGATCCCGAAGTCCAGGTTCCATCTTGCCCCCGCCACGACGCCGCCGTAAGCGTGGTTGAACTCATCGGGAATGTACTGGTTGTGCAGCGTATCGCGCCCGGGCGCCCCCGCAAACGAGGCGACGGCGGCGCTGAAAAAGGACGGGTAAAGGTCGCTTTTCGCCGCCTCGACCAGGAAGTTCTGGGCCGCCAGGCCTTCCGCGAGCTGTTTGAATTCCGGGCGGTTCGCGAAGGCGGAATCTATGAACTGTTTCAGATCGGGCAGTTTCATCTCCTTCGCGGAAATGGCCTTGTCGGCCGGATCAAAATCAGTCCCGGCGGGCATCCCGATCAGGGCCTTGAGGGCAAAGTAAGAAAGCCTCACGCCCTTTTCTGCCTCGGCCTTCGACCTGAGGATGTCGGCCCGGTACGCATCGACCCTGTACAGGTCGCTGTCCTTCACGTTGGGAGAGTCCTCGTCAAGAAGGTTTTTTATGCGGCCTTCCGCATCGTTGAAGAAATCATCGGCCTCATCGACCGTGGCCAGGCCCGAGCGGGCCAGGACGAGCCCGTAGTAAAGCTCCTTGATCCTGAGGACGATCTGCCCTTTTTTATCGTCCAGCTGGGACTGCCTGGCCCTGACGCCCTTTTCCGCCGCCGCCTTGCGGTTCGAGATCTTTCCGAAAGTGTAGAGCGGCTGGGTGGCGGTGATATCGAGCTTTCCAAAGATGCCGATGCTCGAAAAACTCAGGCCGGGAGAGGGATCGGTGATCCGGCCGTTGACGACGAGCGGCTCCCTGGCGTCGCGCGCGGGGCCGATGACGGCCGTGGTCTCGATCTGCGGGTAATATCCGGCTTTCGCCTGTTCCACGTCATATTGAGACGAGCGGATGTCCTGCCTGATCGTTTCGATCTCCGGGCTCTTCTCGATTGCCATCCTGATCAGCTCCGGCAGGCCGAGGACGGCCTTTTTCTTCTGCGGCAAATCAGGACCGGCGATCGCGGGCATAGCGGATTCCGGCGGTCGGGCCTCTTCGGCACAGGCCGCATGATCGGCTGCTGCAAACGGGACAAAAAGCAAAATGGGGAAAAATAATAACAGCACCCGGCGAAGTTGCGCCATTGCAAATTCTCCTCTGCCTGTTGCCTGAATTCTGCAGTTTATAAAATCAGGACCGAATGCCTGTCTTCCAAACTATGGCTCTTCGGCTGTTTCCGCGATCAGCACCTTCTGCTCCCGGGCGCGGCCGGACCTTGCAAGGGCGGCATAAGCGGCGAACCCCGCTATCGCCCAGAATATCTGTTCGATCCGCAGCGCCAGTCCGTACGTGAGGCCCATGGCCATCGTGAATCCCAGGGCCGTGAAGACGATAACGCGGATGCTCTCCTGGACTCCGATTTCCAGCGGGATTGGAAAAGTTATGAGGTCCAGCCACGTCCCGAGGAACCACACGCCGGCCGCCATCGCCAGATCGCCGTCGGAGAGCAGGTAAAGGAAATACCATGCCTTGACGATGCTGAACGACATGCCGACGGCATGCCAGAAAATGGACAGGAACAGGTCCAGGGGACGGTCGCGGTAGAAATCGGCCAGCGACCTGTCCACCCCGGAAATGTACGCGGCCCCCTTTTTCAGCATCCTGCCGCCGATATTGCGGCCGGCCAGCCATCTCAGGATCGCGCCGAGCTTGCCGTATTTCTGGACGAGCAGGAACCCTATTATGCCGGCGCCGACAACGGCGCTGCTCGCGAACATCAGCTTGAAGCCGACCGAGGGCAGATGTATCTTCGAGAGGATTATTATCGACCCGATGAATGCATAGCCGAACTGTGTCAGCGCGTAAGAGAGCTTCCCGATGATAACGCCGGTTGCCGCATCGGTGCCATTCCGGTCCGCTGCGGCGCTGCCGTTCGACGTCAGCAGGACCGCCTTGACCACCTCCCCCCCGATCGTCGCGGTGGGAGTGAAATAATTAACGGCATGGCCCGACAGGAATATGCCAAAGAGCTTGTGAAAAGGAATCGCGCGCAGCCGCGGCGAAAGGCAGTACCGGAACCCGATCGTATGGAAAAAGAATACTATTCCCTCTATCAGAGTGAACGGGACCAGGCCGAGACCCAGCAGCATGACCTCGCGCCACAGGGCGTCCAGGCCTGTCTCCCATACCAGGAAACCGAGCAGCAGCAAGCCGAAGGCGATTGCGCCGCAATGAAATTTCTTCATGGTCTTCCGCCCCCGGCGGACATTATGCTTGTTCAAAATCGGGCGGGGCAAGCCCGGCCCGCGGCCCGGCAAGGGGCGCGAAAAAACCGGAACAAAAAATAAACCCCGGTCAAAAACCGCTATTGCTGTTTTCTCCCGGCCGGCCCGGTTCCTGCGGACGGCTTCTCGATGGCTTTCTGCTGCCGGCGCATTTTCTGGAGGAGGGACTTATAGGATTCGCGCTGGATGGTTCGGGAGAATGATTTCTGGTAATTGCGGACGATGCTCACCTTGTCGATAGCCACATCCCTGACGAGCCATTTCCCCTGCGCCAAAACCAGGGAGTAGTCAACAGGAATATTTTCGTTCATCCTGGCGATGGTGGTGTTCACTGTCGCCTGGCCGTCCTTCACTTCCTCTTTCTGGTAGAGGATCTTTTCCTTCTTCAAAAAGTCCAGGACCAGCTTGGTATAGGAGTCCTGGAACAGGTCCTGGAACACGCCGATGAATTCCTTCCTCTGGGCGGCGTTCAATTTTTCCCAATGAGGGCCGAGGGACTCGCGGGCCATGTCCTCGAAATAGAAGTTCTGCCCGATGGTCTTCTTGATCAGGGCCCGGCGCCGGCCCCGGTTCTCCTGGCCCTGGAGTTGCTGGTCGTTCTGGACGGCCATGACTTCGTCCAGGATGGCTTTGACCCTTGCCATGGGCGTTTCCTCCGCCGCCCATGCGGTCCCGCTCGCGAGCAGGCAAAGGCAGAGGAAAAAGCAAGACGCGACAATCCTGTTTGCCTTTCTCATGAGAACCTCCCTCAGTGGAACAGCGCCCGGGAAGCGCCCGGCCCGCGCAGGTAAACGAACAGCGCCTTGAAGGGGTGGTCGATCGCATCGTCCACGGCTGACGCCTCGAACCCGCTGTGCAGCATGCAGTTGGCGCAGTGCGCGTTGCGGTCCGGCCCGTAGCGGCCCCATTCGGTGTTGTCCATCAGCTCCCGGTAGCTTCCGGCGTAGCTGTCCGCGAAAAGGTAGCAGGGCCTCTGCCAGCCCAGGACGTTGCGCGTCACGGTGCCCCAGGGGGTGCACTGGTAATTCCTGTTCCCGGCCAGAAAGTCGAGGAAGAGGCTGGAATGGTTGAATCTCCATTTCCTCCCCCTGCCCTTTCTCAAGACGCTTTTTATGAGCTCGGCCCCGGCCTGCCTTCCCAGAAAAAGCCCCTTGCGCGCGCTGCCGTTGAAATCATATCCCGGCGAAAGCGTGATCCCCTCGGCGCCGAGGGAATTGATGTAATCAAAAAAAGCCGCGATGCTCTGTGCGTCCATCCGGTTGTAGATCGTGCAGTTCACGATAAAACGGAAACCTTTCTTTTTCAGCAGCCGGACGGCTTCGACAGCCGAATCGAAGACCCCGGGACGGCCCGCCAGGCCGTCGTGGATTTCCCTGTGTCCGTCCAGGTGGACGGAGAAGGTCAGGTAGGGGGAAGGCTCATAATCGCCCAGGCACGACTTGAGGAGGACCCCGTTCGTGCAGAGGTAGACGAACCTTTTCCGGGCCACAAGGCCGGCTGTGATCTGCGGCATCTCCCGGTGGATCAGCGTTTCCCCCCCGGCAACTGAAACGACAGGCGCTCCGCATTCCTCGGCGGCCCCGAGGCATTCGCCCACGCCGAGCCTCCGGTCCAGGATCTCGTCGGGGTAATTTATCTTTCCGCAGCCCGAACAGCTGAGGTTGCACCGGAAAAGGGGCTCGAGCATCAGCACCAGCGGATAGCGCTTTTCCCCGCTCTTCCTCTGCCGGAAGATGTATTGCGCAATCCGGTATTTCTGGATCAGCGGAATTGCCATATCAATCCTCCGCCCGGGACAGCTCTTCAGCCGGAGGACGGTTCTGAAGGTCCGGCTGAAAGTCCGGCTGCAAGTCCGGCCGGAAGTCCCGGCCCTCGGGCTGGAAGTCCGGCTGGAAGTCCGGGCGGGCGGAAATGAGCTTGTCCACGCCGCCGCCCATCTCCGTTACGGTGCACGGCTGGAATCTCCGGAGCCGCTCAAGGACGTCCTGCACAATCTCCTCGGGCGCCGAAGCCGCTGCGGTTATCCCCACCCTGGAGTCGGGAGTGAACCATTCGGGCCTGAGGTCGTCCACATTCTCGATCAGGTACGAGGGTATCATGCTGAATTCCCCGATCTCGCGCAGCCGGTTGGAATTCGAGCTGTTGCGCGCCCCGATGACCAGCAGCAGGTCGGAGCGTGCGGTGAGCTGCCTCACGCTGCTCTGGCGGGCCTGCGTTGCGTAACAGATGTTGCTGGAATCGGGGCCCTTGATGTTGAATTTCTTTTTCAGGGCCTCGATGATGTGGCGGGTGTCCTCCATGCTTAACGTGGTCTGGGTGACATACGCCACGCGGTCGGGGTTCGCGACGTGCAATTCCGGTATTTCCGATATTTTCGAAAGGACGTAGGCGGGGCCTTCTATCCTCCCGCGGATGCCTTCTATCTCGGGATGGCCGCAATGGCCGACAATCACGATTTCGTACCCCTGGCGGCTCAGCTGCCGGACCTTGGCGTGGATGCGCGTGATCAGGGGGCAGGTGGCGTCTATAACCCGCAGGCCGCGGGCCTCCGCGGCGGTTTCCACGGCGTTCGACACCCCGTGCGCGCTGAAGACCACGATCGCGTTTTCGGGTATTTCTTCGAGGGATTCGACGAACTGCGCTCCCCTGCCCCTGAGGTTCTCGACCACATGGGGGTTGTGCACGATTTCATGGAGGACGTAAACGGGCCTCCCGTATTTGGCGAGCGCCTTCTCGACAATCCTGATCGCCCTGATCGCCCCGGAACAAAAACCGCGCGGCTGGGCCAGCATGACTTGCATTGCCTGTCCCCCGTATCAGCGTACCAGCGTTTATCCTGCTGCAACGGAATATCGGCGAGCATTGATTGCAGAAACAGGGAAAGGGGCAATGTCCAAGTTTGCAGAAATTCCCGGAAGGGGGCCCGATGGCGATGAGCTCAGGAGAATGAACGTATTCGGAAATATGGGATCAATTGAATATGAAGGTTACACGCTGCGAAAAAAAATTTCAAGCTTACGTTCAAACAGTCGCGGGATTTTCCCGGCGCCCCGTCAGCCGGGGCAACGATACTCATCTGAATCAGCGCGGAGCCGCACAGGATAAGGCAGCCTTCAGCCGCGTGCTGAAGAATTTGCAGGCCTCTCAGAGAAACGCCTCCCTGCATATGCGTTTTTTCGAAACCGACTTTAAGAAAATGCCGAATTACCAGGGAGGTCATCTCCCCTGTAGTATACGGAAAACAAGTTTCATGCCCTTGAGGGCGGCCGGGAGTCTCGCGCCTAAGCGGAATCCCGGTTTCAAGAATTTTGGAGTTCCCCGGATGAAGACCCTTTTGCTCAACCCGCCTTCTTTTGAGGGTTTCGACGGAGGCGCGGGCGCACGCTACCCGGCCACTCGCGAGATAACAACTTTCTGGTATCCGACATGGCTGGCTTATCCGGCCGGCCTCATCCGGCAAAGCAGACTCCTTGACGCACCATCCCACGGTGTAACACCGCAAGAGACGGTCCGTATTTCCGGGGACTTTGAACTTGCCGTAATATTCACAAGCACGGCCGGGTTTGCAAACGACGTCAGGCTGGCGGAGATGATGAAGGCCGCCAATCCCGGGCTTAAAACGGCCTTCGTCGGACCGCATGTCTCAGTCCTGCCGGAAAAAAGTCTCCGGGCAAGCCCGGCAATTGACGTTGTGGTCAGGAAAGAATTTGACCATGCTGTTGCGGAAATTGCCTCGGGAAAGAGCCTTGAAGAGATTCCCGGCATCAGTTTCCGGAAAGGCGCCGGTATTATCCACAATCCCGACCGCCCCCTTCTGGAGGATTTGGATTCTCTCCCTTTCGTCGTGGAAATATACAAGCGAGATCTCGATTTTAAAAAATACAATATACCCTTCCTCAGGCACCCCTATGTCTCCTTCTACACATCACGCGGATGCCCGGCCCTCTGCACTTTCTGCCTCTGGCCGCAGACAATGAGCGGGCACCGGTTGAGGACGCGCTCAGTTTCCAGTGTGGCTTCCGAAGTCAAAAGGGCAATGGAGCTTTTCCCGGACGCAAGGGAAATATTTTTCGATGACGATACCTTTGCCTGGAACAGGCAGAGGACTCTGGAACTGTGCCGCGCTTTCAGACCCATGCATTTCACCTGGTCATGCAATGCCCGGGTCAATACTGATTATGAAACATTGCGGGAGATGCGGTCAGCGGGATGCCGCCTGCTTGTGGCCGGTTTTGAATCCGGCGATCCTGCAATCCTGAAAAATATTAAAAAAGGAGCAACGGTCGAGCAGTCGCGGGAATTTATGAAAAACTGCCGGCGCCTTGGTTTCGCCGTTCATGGAGACTTCCAGGTGGGGCATCCGGGTGAGACAAAGGAAACCATCGAGAAGACCATCAATTTTGCGATGGAACTTGATCCCGACACAATACAGGTTTCCATATCCCATCCGTTCCCGGGCACCCGCTTTTATGATTACCTCGTGGAAAACGGGTACCTGACAAGGGCAGATATGGCGGATTCTCAAGGACATCAATTGCCCAATATCGAATACCCCGGATTGTCACGGAAGGAAATCGCCGGGGCAATATATGACTTTTACGGCCGTTACTATTTCCGCCCCCGGATCGTATTCAGAATCATCACCCGCGCTCTCTGGCACAGCGATGACCGGAGGAGGCTCGTTCAGGAGGGAAAGGAATTTTTGAAATTCCGGGCCCGGACCAGGGAAAATATCCGCGGGTTCGATGCCTGAAACAGCGGCGGGCGCCGGGTTAAAGCCGTTCTTAAACGGCATGTCCATGCCATGCCGGGTAAAACCGAGTGTGACGCCCGGCAATATACATGCCACCGCCATACAGGACGTGATTTTGCTTCTGCGCCTTTAACTCCGGTTTATTTACAATAGTTCTGATTGACAGCGGCAATGGGAATGCTAACCTTTTTCAGAAGGTATATTTTGCTGAACAGCCGGGGGGATCTCGACTATGAAGAAAGCAGAAGATACTGCCGAGGCATTATCGACCTTTGACAGGGAACTTGATTCAGCCGTAAGCAGGGCGCGCGAAGCCCTCCTTTCCCTTCAACGGCCGGACGGGTGCTGGTGCTTTCCCCTGGAAGCCGATTGCACCATCCCGGCCGAATACATCCTGATGATGCATTTCATGGACGAAATAGACCCGGAGCTGGAGGGGAAGATGGCGGTTTACCTCCGGGAGCGCCAGGCGGGCCATGGCGGATGGCCGCTGTTCCACGGGGGCAGATTCGACATCAGCTGCACCGTCAAGGTCTATTACGCCCTGAAACTGGCGGGGGACAGCCCCGATGATCCGCACATGGCCAGGGCCAGGAAAGCCATCCTCGACTACGGCGGGGCGGCCCGCAGCAACGTTTTCACCCGGATCACCCTGGCGCTCTTCGGCCAGTTGCCCTGGCGGGGCACGCCTTTCATACCCGTCGAAATCATCCTCATGCCCAACTGGTTCCCGTTCCATATCCGGAAGGTGTCATACTGGTCCAGGACGGTCATGGTGCCTCTGACCGTTTTGTGCAGCATCAAACCACGGGCGAAAAACCCGAGGAATGTTGACGTGCGCGAACTGTTCACAGTCCCTCCTGAAGAGGAGAAAAACTACTTCCCCATCCGCTCTCCCCTGAACCATTTCTTTCTCGCCCTCGACAAGGCCGGCCGTTCCATCGAGCCTTTCATCCCGAAGGCGATCAGGGAATACGCCCTGAAAAAAGCCTCGGACTGGATTACGCAAAGGATCAACGGCCATGACGGGTTGGGAGCTATATTCCCCGCCATGGTAAACGCCCACGAGTCCCTGCAATTGCTCGGGTTCCCGCCGGGCCACCCATACCGCCTGCAGACGAAGCAGGCCTTGAAGGACCTCGTCCTCGACAGCGGAAGTTCCGCTTATTGCCAGCCGTGCATGTCCCCGGTCTGGGACACCGCGCTCGCCTGCCTGGCGCTTCAGGAGGAAGGCGACCCTGTCGCCGGCCCCAAAATCCATGCAGCGCTGAAATGGCTGAAGGGAAAACAGATAATTGATGCTCCCGGCGACTGGCAGGATAACCATCCAGGAGCGAAAG
>JBDKTK010000091.1:0-2864 GCA_039680225.1 Syntrophaceae bacterium | reverse complement strand
AAAATGGTGCGAGCGCATGGGTTTTGAGTTCCTGGGGATATTGCCCTCTGCCCTCTGGAACGCCCGGCTGCAGAAAAGCGTACCTGCCAACTACTGGTATGTAGAAAGGGGAAAGGGGAAAAATGGGTAAAGGCGGCGGAACAACCACGACGACCACCAATAATTATGATCCCGAGTACAACGCCCGCATGGCCAAGGTTGCCGAAGCGCAACAGTCCATGGCCGAAGAACAGTGGGGTATGTATAAGGATTATTTTCAGGATTATGAAGTTGAGGTCGCGAAAGCAAACCGCGAACTCCTGCCATACATGACCTCGGCCACGAAAGAGCAGCTGAAATACCAGGGAGAGGCCGCGAAAGCAAACCGTGAGATCATGCCGGAATTTTACCGGGAAGCCCGCGAGGGCGTGAACGTCAGCGAGCGCATGGGCGAGGCCGGAACCGAAGTCAAGGCGGCCACCCGGCTCGGGGAATCCACGCGCCGGCGCGAATTGTCCAGGATGGGAATCGACCCGGGAAGCACGGCCTATGGCAACACGGCCAGCAAGGCTGCCCTTGACACATCCCGGATGGTGACCGGGGCACGGACGGCGGCAAAGAACCAGGCTGAAAGTGAAAACTTTGCCCGATTAGGGACCGCGCTTGGAAAGAGCTCCGGGGCGGTTACGACCGTCAATAACGCCGATCCTTATGCGAGGGCGGCGCAGACATATAGCGGCGCGGCAGCAACCTATGCACCGCTGGCGACAAAGGTCCTGAGTTCTACCCAGGAAAGAGAGAACAATGTGGGCTGGATGAGCCTTGTCGGCAATGTCCTCGGGCAAGGCATGGGCGGTTTCGCCGGAGGCGCCGGCTCAGCTATGGGAAACAAGATGGCAAGCTGATGGCCAATACCTCTTCTAATAGCTCTGATCTTCTTCGGCAGGCGCTGGACCGGGTTATCATGGAAAACCGGAAACTCGGAATAAGCCAGGACCAGGGGTTAGACGATGCCCTGGACGAGCAGCAAAAGGAAGAAGAGGAACGCAAGAGCCTCCAAGAGAAATCGCAAAAGGACGCCCAGAAGCGGGTCAAAGACGAGTACCTGAAAAAGCTGCGGGAGCAGAATAAGCAGCGCAAAAATTCTTATGAAAACAGTTCCCAGGGCGGGGACGTCGATTCCGGATGGAGCACGACCGGGGTCAAGGAATCGAATGTAAATCTCGGGCAGTCGGCAGGTGAAGCCGTAGGCGCCGAAGGCGGCGGAGGGAGCGGGGGCGTTGAAATGATGAATCAGGCCACTAACGGCCTGAACACATCAACGGCGCCAGCCACAGAACCCGTAGTCGGTGCCGAGGGCGGAATGGGAAGCGGCGGTGCTGAAGCGGCAATTCAAGCATCCGGCGAAGGAATCGGGGAGGGCGTCGGCGGTGGGGCCGGTGGAGCCGGAGCGGGTGCCGGTGGCGGCGGCGGAGGAGGCGCCGGAGCGGGTCTTGGTGCGGGCTATGTCGCAGCTATTATTGCCGCAGTCACAGCCGCTCAGCATTATCTGTCAAACGAAACCGACACAAAAGTTGAAGGCGTCAGGTCGGACGATGCGTTTGGCGGCCACTTCGGGACCCAACCCTATCAGGCCTACGCCTATCAGCAACTCGGTATGCCGGCCTCTTCCGGGGAAAGGTTTGATGCGGCAGTTGAAAACGGCGATTGGGGCACGGCCCTTGAGCGCCTTCCGGACACCGCTGATTATTGGGCGAATCCCATGCAGCATAGCGTCAATGATGTGATGTATGAGGGCGCCGAGAAAAACCTGGGGGAAGATTCAGACATCGTCCTGGGAATATTCGACCCCGTTTCATGGGTCCTGAGATGGCTTGCAGGAGAGACCGACTAAGGAGACTGACTTATGGGTAGCGGCAACTTTTGGGAAGCAATGAATGAAGGCTTTAACAGGGGCTTTCCGCTCGGGGTCCATATAGCCGAACAGGGCCGGGAGGAAGCACTGCTCAAGAGGCGTGAGGAACGGGAAATCGCGCGGGACAAGCTGGCCAAAGAGAAACATGATCAGGATATAGCGCTCGGAAAGATTCAGATTGAAGGCTCCGAGCTGGACCTGGGGGAAAAGAAGGCCAAGCAGCGCCAGCAGAATTACAGACGCGCCTACATCATGGGCAAGGCCCTGGTGGACGCCGGAGACGAACGCGCCGGGCTCAAGATTATTAACGATGCCACAAGTAACCTTGTTGTCAACGGATATGGGGCGCAGATCATCCACAAGTCAGACAACCCCGAGAACCCTATTTGGAAAAAGGACTTTGCGAAGGATGCCAATATCCTTGTCAACACTCCTGAGCATGGAATCATGGGATTCAAGGATGCCAAATCAGCCCTGAAAATAGTCGAGGGCCTGGCTGATCCGGAAGGATTCTTCGAATACGAACGCCAGCAAAATGGAAAAATAGAAGAGAGGAACGCGGCTGAAAAACCGTTCATGGGCGAAGATGGGAAACAGTATATCAAAAAATGGTCCATTACCAATAATGCCACGACGGCCAAAGTCGTTCCTTATACAGAGCCTGTTGCCATGAGCGGTACCCGGCAGAAACTCAAAGAAGCGGAAAAGATCAAAGGTAAGCCTCTGACCCAATCCGAAAGGAATATAGTGCTTGGCCTGAGCAAGCCGGAAGGGGAATCTGAGGTCGCAGCTAACCGGGCGAGCGCCAATCTCCATAATAAGCAGGCAGCTGAACTCGGGAAGGGCGGCGGCAAAAAGGACCTCGAGAAGGACACCAAGCAGCGCGAACTTTGGGCCAAAGACCTGAAAATCGTCCTGGAACCTTTTGCCTCGAAGGGAAAACCGACTGTCGACCTGGAGACCGGGGAAA
>JBDKTK010000090.1:0-5810 GCA_039680225.1 Syntrophaceae bacterium | reverse complement strand
TCGAGCGGGAAAACAAGCCGCCTGTAAAGAAAAAAGACAGACTCGAAGATTAATTCTGTTTAAAAGGCCGGCAGATTCCCAGCAGATTCAGCGACAGGCTTTGAACAGGATTAGAGGAGGTCTATTTCCATTGCCCTCGGTGGGCAGGCGGTGACGCAGATTTCGCAGCCGGTGCACTTTTCGGCGTCGAAGACGACCCTCATCGTATCTTTTTCTATATTCAGGGCCGTGACCGGGCAGAACGCCAGGCAGGCGCCGCAATGCACGCATTTCTCCAGGTTCTGGGTAACGCTTTTGGAGAGCGGCTCAACTTTCAGTCCCTGGCTCTTCAGGTAGTTCACTCCCTTATCGAAGTTTTCTTTCGTCCCCTGGAGCTCCAGGACCAGCAGTCCCTCGCGGCGCGGGAATACCCTGGCTTTCAGAATATTGAAGGCCAGGTCGTAATCCTTGACCAGCCTGTACACTATTGGCTGGTCCACAATTTCAGCCGGGTACCTGATCACTATTTTCTTTGCAAAGACTTCATTTTTCATAGCCGGGCATTCTTCCACATGAACAGGTCTATGTCAAGCGGCCGGTGCCGTTATCGGTTTTCCAGGAGCCTGTCCCAGTCCATCAGTGGAAACGTGGCCGTCAGGGGATGATCGTCTTCAACAAGATGGTATGTTAAATTGCCGAACACCTTCACGGCCTTTTCCTTCACGGGGGCCGGGTCCACCACGTCATCCCCGCGGCCGTGAAATAGTTCGGCCGGGACGTCTATTTTGTTGCTGAGGCAACGGTCGAAATCAGGCAGGTCCAGGGCGGGCGCGAGGAGCACCAGCTTTTTCACTTTATCCGGGTGGTCGCACGTATAAAGGGCGGCCATGAGCCCCCCGTAACTGGAGCCGACCAGGATCAGGTCTTTTTTGTCCGCAAGCAATTTCTCCAGCCTGGCCATCCTTTGTTCAAGCGATCCTTTAAAGTCTTCCGTCAGCATCCCCCTGTACCTTCGGGAGAAGAAAGACCCCTTCGTGCCGCTGCCGCTGCTCTCCAGGCCGTGAATAAAAACTCTGGTATATGCCATGATTCTTTCCTATTCTGATTTATATTTGCAGTGACCTTCTTACTATTTGCAGGGCTAAATTTCAACATGGCGGGGAGGGCGGGCCGGGCTGCTCCAAAGCTGTTGAAATTGCCATGTTCCCTATGCTAAAGACTCCATTTCCAAATCTGAAAGGTTGTATATGGCAAAAATCACCGCACTGAGATTCGCACGGCCGCCGAAAGAACTTGTCAACAAAGTGGCGTCCTTTCCCTATGATATCGTCAACACCGAGGAGGCAGCCAGGCTGGTTGCCGGCAATCCTCTGAGTTTCCTGCGCGTCACCAAATCGCAGGTTGACCTTCCCCCCGGAACAGACCAGTACAGCCCCCGGGTGTACGACCTTGCCCGGGAGCGCCTCTGTGACTTCCTCAAACAGGGAATACTCGTCAGGGACAGCAAACCCGGCTTCTATCTGTATTGCCAGAAAATGGGCGCACACGAGCAATGCGGCCTGGTTGCAGGGGTTCACGTGAGCGATTTCGAATCCGACCTGGTGAAGGCGCATGAGTCGACCCTCGAGGAGAAACTGGTCGACCGGACCCGGCATATTGAGACCGTGGAGGCCCAGACCGGGCCCATTTTTATGACGTACCGCCACCGGGAACCCATAGACAAACTTACGGCCGAAGTAAGGAAAAGGCCGCCGGTCTACGATTTCCAGACCGAGGACGGAGTTGCCCATATTGTCTGGCATATCAGCGACCCGGGAGAAATCGAATTTCTCGAGAAGGAGTTCGAACAGGTCAGGCATATCTATATTGCCGACGGGCACCACCGGGCGGCCTCCGCCCTTAACGTGGCCCGCCGTCGCGCTTCGGGAGGGGACGGCAAGGGGTTGTCCGATTTCGTTTTTTCCGTGCTTTTCCCGGACGATTCGCTCAACATCATTTCCTATAACAGGGTAGTCAAGGACCTCAACGGCCTGGACGCGCCGGGCTTTCTCAAAGCGCTCGGCAGCCGGTTCGGGGTGGCCGAATCGCCGCAGGGCATGTCGCCCCGGAAGAACCATGAAATGGGGATGTACCTGCAGGGCAAATGGTACGTCCTCGAAGTCCCGCCCGGCCTGCTCTCCGGCCGCGACGCCCTGGGTTCGCTCGACACATCGCTTCTCCAGGAATGCGTCCTCAATCCCGTCCTGGGGATAGCGGACCCCCGGACAGACCGCCGGATCAGGTTTGTCGGCGGCTCGCGCGGGACAAAGGAACTCGAAAGGCTGGTCGACTCCGGCGAGTTCGCGGTTGCTTTCGTCCTCTTTCCCACAACTATTTCCCAGGTTATGGAGGTGGCCGACGAGGGCAAGATTATGCCTCCCAAATCCACCTGGTTTGAGCCGAAGCTCAGGGACGGCATCTTCGTCCATCTTATAAAATAACATTTCCGCTGATGTGAAACCGGAAGGTCTGCATCGCCTCAATGGAATTAAAAGAAGAAGAAACCCTGGACGACCTCCTCGGCGGCCGGCTGAAAATCCTGCAGAAGAAAAAGGGGTACCGGTTCTCCCTAGATTCAATCCTTCTCGCCCACTTCGTCCGGCTCGGGCCGGGCTCCAGGTTCGTGGAACTCGGCCTGGGGAGCGGCGTCATTTCCCTCATCCTGTGTTACAGGACAGGCTGCGCTGCAACCGGAATAGAGCTGCAGGAACAGCTCGCCGACATGGCGGCCCGGAGTTTCCGGCTGAATCAGCTCGACCGGCTCATGGACATAGTCCGATGCGACCTCAGGCAGATAAAAGAAGTCATGCCGGCCGGCGCCTTCGATACAGTCGTGTTCAACCCCCCATACCGCAGGAAAGGCTCGGGCCGGATCAGCGCCAATTCCGAAAAGGCCCTTGCAAGGCATGAACTGAGCGGCACGCTGGCCGACTTTGTCTCGGCCGCCCAACACCTCGCCGGGAAAGCGGGGACTGTATTTACGGTCTATGCGGCAACACGGGGGGTCGAGCTCATTTACAGGTTCCGCGAATCCGGGATTGAGCCGAAGAGGATGCGGATGGTCCATTCCACGGAAAGTGCCGAGGCGGAATTCATCCTGCTGGAGGCGGTGAAGGGGGGAGGCGAGGAACTGGAAATCCTGCCGCCGCTTTTTGTCTATAAGAGCCGGGGGCAGGGCCGGGGGGATTACACCGCGGAGATGGAGAAAATCTTCAGCGAGATTTGCCTTCGTCAATCATCTTCCGGCGGATGATCCCTTTGCGCATGGCGCGCTCGATTGCCTTTCCGAGCTCCGGGTCCTTGATTTCCGCCAGTGATTCCTCGATTATCCTTCTATCCCTCGGCTTCAGCGGAAAATCTTTTTCGTTAAGCCGGAACACTTCTTTCCGGACTTTGACCGGCTGAGGCTCGATCACGCCCACGTTAAAGAAAATGTTGTCAACGGCCTCTTTCCCGAGGGCGGCGTTGACCTTCTCGATCAATTCGGCCTTCATGAACTGGAGCTGCTGCATCCAGATCGAACTCGACACCTTCAGGTAAAGCGTCCTGTTCCGGATTTTTTCAGGCCGGGTCTGCTGGAAGATCACGGGGCCGACGGTCTTCTCCCATCCGGTCACAATTTCCTGGTCCCGGCAGTCGATAGGTATATTGCGCCGCTTCAATGTGTCCTGGAGGATATCCCCCACGAGCAACGGTTTGGAAGTCTTTCTCCGCATAATGATCTCCGGAAAGGTACATACCATAACCCGGAGGTAATTTTCGCGGCTAAATGAATTTTATTTTTTCAAGACGAGGCAACATAGTATCCCGGCCCATTTCACCTCCCCTCCCTTGAACAGGGTCGGCGCCGGCAGGGATGCGAAGGCGTCAAAACTGTAAAACGGCTCCTCGAAACTGTGGATGTGGAGCATGGGCGTCCGGAGTTTCCCGAATTGCCGTTTCATTACGGCCAGCCTCTCTGCAGGGGTGTCGCTCACGAGGGAAAGGGAACGTTTTTTCCCATTCAAATGCCGGCTTGGCGAGATAATCCCGCTCATGATATAAAGAGACAATTTAAAAAGAGGTTAAGATATTTGAATCTGACAGTAATGATCGAAAAAGTAAAGGAGCGCCCGGATTTTGCCAGGGCAGGCATGATCCTGACGCACACGGGGATCGTCCGGGGGAGCTCAAGGGACGGCAGCCCCGTCAGGGAAGTGGAAGTCCGCGCCGACAGGGAGGCCCTTGCCCGGGTGACGGCGGAGATGAAAACGCGGCCGGGCATTATTGAAGTCCTGGCCGAGGTCAGGGACGGCAGGCTGAAAGTCGGCGAGGAAATAATGAACGTGGTCGTGGCGGGCGATATCCGCGAGAATGTCTTTCCCGTGCTCATTGATACGGTGAACCGGATAAAGGCGGAAGTGACAAGGAAACAGGAATTGTGAACGGCTCTTCAAAAACGCTCATCTTCTTCATTGCGCTGCAAACCGCATCGCTCAACGTATATCTATATACGCCTCGCGATATAGTTTTTGTGCGCCTTGCATCTGAACATTTTTGAAGAGCCTGAGGTTAAAGGATAATGATAGAGAAGCAGGCCAATTTCGTCCGCCTGAAAAATTTTGGCGCCCTCAACAACCCTGACGGGCATGGGAAGGCGCAGAACCACTGCGGCGAGACCATGGAGGTCTTCCTTCGCATCCGGAACAGCCGGGTCGCCGAAGCCTTGTTCTTCACGGACGGGTGCTGGCATACGGTCCAGGCGGGCTCTGCAGTCACGGAGCTTGCGCAGGGCAGGGCGCTGCGGGACTGCATGGCGATTACGGGCAGGATGGTCCTGGAAACTATCGGCGACTTTCCCCCGGACCACGGGCATTGCATCCGCCAGGCGCTTTCGGCTTTGAAGAAGGCTTTACGGGACTATGCGTTGAAGGCGAACTCGAAAATCATACCGGAAAAAAGCTCAATCGGGAGAAGATTATGAAAATTGCGGTTTCATCTACGGGGCCGGAACTGGCCGATTTGGTTGACCCGAGGTTCGGCAGGTGCCGTTATTACCTGTTCATCGATTCTGAATCACAGCAGATAAAAGCTGTAGACAACACAAGCTCTCACGCGCCCTGAATCGCGAGGGGCACGGCTACCGGGAGCCTCGTAGCCGGAGAGAATATCAATATTGTTGTCACGGGGTACATAGGGAGAAAAGCCGCAAAGATCCTGCTCGATGCGGGAGTGAGAATATATCTCGGTGCATCCGGTAAGGTAAAAGACGCCTTGGAGGATTTCAGGGCAGGCAGCCTGGAAGAGATGACAACAGTTCCGGAGAAGATTGAAAAATAATTACTCTGTCCAGATTTACGGGGGCGTATTGCCTTACGCCCCTGTAAATCAGTATAAGCACCAGTACTTGTCATTCCCGGCTTGATCCCTGCTTTCGCAGGGACGAATCCAGTTTTTTTTGATTTCCCGGATACCCGCTTTTTAGAAGGAATGCTCTTTTCCGGGGAACACCCCGGCCTTCACTTCCTCGTTGTACTTCCGGAACGCCTCGTCCATCTGCTTGCTGAGAGTCGCGTATTTTTTCACGAACTTCGGGGTGAAGCGCTCGAACGTGCCGAGCATGTCGTTGACGACCAGCACCTGTCCGTCGCAGTGGACCCCGCCGCCGATCCCGATCGTGATCATCTCCAGCGATTCGGTTATCTCCTTGCCGAGCGCCGCGGGGATGCACTCCAGCACGATTGAGAACGCCCCGGCCTCCTCGAGGATCCTGGCGTCTTCGATCAGCCTTTTTGCTGCGGCATCGCCTTTCC
>JBDKTK010000089.1:0-3143 GCA_039680225.1 Syntrophaceae bacterium | reverse complement strand
CAAAACGGGCTTCTTCTCGCGCATGATGGGCAGCATCAGGGGATTCTCGGGATAGGCGCCGGACCATGATAACCATTCCCGTGAAGCCGGTCCCGGAAAGCGTTTACGAAAAGCTGGGCTTCTACTGGTACCGCTCCCCTGACGACAGTTATTATGTGGCCGACGAACTTGTGAAAGTCGGCGAAAGCGAGGCCGACGCATACTACGCCGCAGCTGCAGAGCTTTACGACATGTATGTTAAGGCCGGCCAGCATGTGATCGATAAGCGCCTTTACCAGCTCCTTGATATCCCGCCGGAGATGATAAAGTTGATCGAGGAAAGCTGGGAGGACGACCGCAATTTCCATCTCGTGGGGCGCTTCGACCTGGCGGGAGGGCTTGACGGGCTTCCCATCAAGCTTATCGAATTCAACGCCGACACCCCTTCGCTGATCTTCGAAGTCGCACTGATCCAATGGATGCTGCTCAGGCACAACAACCTCCCCGAAGAAAAGCAGTACAACTCGCTTTACGAAACTCTCAAGGAATCTTTTTCCCGGATGAGAAAACTCCACCCCGGGTTCGCCGGTTCTGAAGCAATCCCCCATGCCCTGTTTTCCTGTTTCGATTCCTGGATAGAGGATGAGAACACGACGAGGCTCATGGAGGAAATCGCTTACGAATCGGGATGGATCACGGGATTCGAATACGTTGACAAGGTGTTCTTCTCTGCCGAAAACGGGATAGGGACGAGCAGCTCCGGCAGCTTTGATTACTGGTTCAAGCTGATCCCCTACGAGTTCTTCTGGCGCGAGGAGCCCGAACTGCTTGCAATGCTCTCATCGCTCTCGGCAGGCGGCAAAGCCGTGCTGCTCAATCCTCCGTACAGCATCCTTTTCCAGTCCAAGGGGATCATGAAAGTGCTCTGGGACCTGTTCCCTGGACATCCCCTGCTGCTCGAAACCGATTTCGGCCCCCTGCGGGGAAAGAAATGCGTGGAAAAAAAATCGCTGGGAAGAGAGGGGGCAAGCATCACAATAAGAGATAAGGAAGGAAATAAAATTTCCGAAACCTCCGGGGAATACGATATATTCCGGTCCGTGTTTCAGGAATTTGCGGAATTGCCCTCGGATGCCGGCGGTTACCTGTACCAGGCGGGCGTATTCTTTTCTTATGAGCCGTGCGGGCTGGGGTTCCGCAGGGAAAAAGGGATAATAACCAATCACTCCCAGTTTGCGGGGCACATTATCGGATAATCATGAAAAAGCTTTTTTCCCTTGCATTGGTCCTCGCCTTGGTATTCGCCTGCATTCACAGCGCGGTTGCGGAAGAACAGTTTCCGCCGCACCAGGGCCTCATAAATGATTTCGCGGGCGTGATCCCGCCCGACGTCCAGAAGGAGATGCGCTCCCGCGCCAAAGAAGTGCTCCAGAAGACGGGCGCAACTGTTGTCGTGGTGACCATACCGACTTTGGGAGAGAGCTACATTGCCGATTACGCCAACAAGCTCTACCATGCGTGGGGAATAGGGAAAAAGGGCGAGGACCGGGGCGTGCTGATCCTCTTTGCCCTGAAGGAAAGAAAGATCAGGATTGAGACGGGATACGGCATAGAGGGCGTCCTCCCCGACGGCAGGGTTGGAGAGGTCCTGCGCAATGACATGATCCCGCTGCTGAAAGACGGCAAGTTCGGGGAGGGATTGCTCAACGGTCTGAAATCGGTATCGGCGACTATCGCGGCTTCGCAGAACGTCGAGCTCACGGGAAGGGCGAAAGAGACCGTGAAAAGAAAAAAAGGCAGCCGCAATAACCCCTGGACCGGTCTTTTGATCCTGGCATTTTCCGTATTGTCTTTGGGCTCAATGATCTTTGCGAGACGGCATGGCTGGGGGCCGGGAGGAGGGTATTACGGCGGGGGCTACGGAGGAGGTTTCGGCGGCGGCTCGGGAGGCGGCGATTCAGGCGATTCAGGCTTCGGGGGCGGCGACAGCGGCGGCGGCGGCGCGGAAGGGGATTTTTAAAAACGCTCGTTGAGCTCGTACAAGCTCAGTGACCGATATTATATATACAGGAGGGTAAATGATGAACGGATCTGATCTTGACAAATACCTGGAGAAGGCGCTGGCGAACGGGGCCACGGACGCGAAGGTAATCGACCCGGGCACGGTTGTGACTGCGGCATGGGTCAGGCAGAAATGCCTCTTCGGCTGCCCGTATAAGAATTCACACAGCTGCCCGCCGCAGACGCCCGCGCCGGATGAGACCAGGAAAGTGCTCGACTGTTACAAGCGGGCCATCCTGTTCCACAAAGAGGCCCCGAAGACCCCCGAGCGCGGCAAAAAGAACATGGAATATTTCGACATGCTGGTCAAGATGGAAGGAGACCTTTTCAAGGACGGCTATTACAAGTCATTCGTGTACCTGGCCGGTCCCTGCCCGCTTTGCAAGGAATGCGCAAAAGTGAAAGGCGCGCCTTGCATCCAGCCAGGAAAGACCAGGCCGTCAATGGAGTCCTGCGGGATAGACGTTTTTCAGACGGCGAGGAACAGCGGCTTCTTCTTCAAGACGCTGAGCGAAAAGTCCGAGACGCAGAATTTGTATTGCCTGATGCTGGTGGATTGAGTTTCAAATCATGTCCGTATTCAATAATATTTAACTGCAGGGGGCGGGTCTCAGACCCGCCCTTACGGATAGAATTAAACGAAAGATCGGCAGCCAACCGGTCGCCGCTGCAATTGTCATTCTTCTGAGGCTTTAGCCGAAGGATCTTTCTTTTCCTGCACACCGTCCCGCCATTTCTGGATCGCCTCAATTGCCCGGCGGGCGTAGGCTTCGCCCCTTTGCCGTTTTTTTACCCTGCCGGGAAGCGGTTCAAACAATCCGAAATTGACGTTCATGGGCTGGAAATTGCCGGGCGCGCTGCATACGGCATGGTGGAGCAGGGCGCCGATCGCGGTCGAACGGGGAGGGGGCGGCGCCTGTTTCCCGGCAATCATTGCCGCTGCGAAAATGCCCGCAAGCAGTCCCATCGCCGCCGATTCAACGTACCCCTCAACTCCGGATATCTGACCGGCGAAGAACAGGTCCGGCCGGGACTTGAGCTGGAGACTTTCATTGAGAAGCGCTGGCGAGTTTATAAAGGTGTTCCGGTGCATGCTGCCGTAC
>JBDKTK010000088.1:0-4642 GCA_039680225.1 Syntrophaceae bacterium | reverse complement strand
GCGTTGCAGCATCTGTTTCAGGTTTTCCGGGATACCGTTTATTGAGGCTATCTCGTTGAACGAGCCCCCGACATTGCCTTCGGGGCTTGCGCCGTTGTCGCCGCAGATATAGATGACGATAGTGTTGTCCATCTGTCCCAGTTGCTCAATGGCATCCAGGACCCGGCCTGTGTTGTAGTCCGTCTGGGAAAGATAGCCTGCGTACACCTCCATCATGTAGGCGAAGAGCTCCTTCTGTTCCGGGCTCAGTGAACCCCAGGCCGGCAGCTCCGCGTGGCGTTTCGTCAACTGGGTGTATTCCGGGACGATGCCGAGCTTTTTCTGCCGCGCCAGCGTTTCCTCCCGCACCTTGTCCCAACCCTGGTCGAACTTCCCCTTGTATTTCGCTATCCATTCCTTTTTCGGATGATGGGGGGAGTGGGTCGCGCCCGGCGCGTAATACAGGAAGAAAGGCTTGTCCGGGGCGACGGCCTTCTGGTTGCGCACCCACCTGATGGCCTGGTCGGCGATATCGTAATCGAAGTTATAGTCCGGCTTCCCCATGTAAGGCTCGATGGGCCTGGTGCCCTCGAACGCCGCGGGCCGCCACTGGTCGGTTTCCGCGCCGATAAAACCGTAGAAGTACTCGAACCCGAGGCCGGTGGGCCAGAGATCGAAAGGCCCTGCCTGGCTGGTCTGCCAGTCGGGCACGTTGTGGTTCTTGCCGAACCAGGCCGTGTTCCAGCCTTTCTGCTTGAGGACTTCGGCAACCGTCGCGGTGTCCCTGCCCATCAGGCTGTCGTAGCCCGGGAATCCGGTGGCCGTTTCCATGATCGTCCCGGTATGGACCGAGTGATGATTGCGGCCGGTGAGCAGGGCTGCGCGCGTGGGCGACGAAAGCGCCGTGGTGTGGAACTGTGTATAGCGCAAACCGTTCTTTGCCAGCTTGTCGAGTGTCGGCGTGTCGCACGGCCCGCCGAAGGTGCTTGATGCCCCGTAGCCGACGTCGTCAAGGATGATCACGACGATATTGGGCGCACCCTTGGGCGCGTGCACAGGCTGGGGAAAATCAGTTTTCGAATCCTTCATGCTCAGCCCGATCTGGCCCTTGAAGGGGGCCGGCGGGACCGGAAGGACCTCCTGGGCGGACGCGCTGCCGATCAGCGTCCCTCCTGCCAGCACTGAGCTGACAGCAGCACAGATGACTTTTCTGTTTACGTTAAGCCCTTTGCTCATATTGAGTCTCCTTTCAATGTTGTTCCCGAATCGCTCTTGCATATGCAGATTCCATTAATCTAGTCCGCCGGGAGTCAGCCGGGTTCCCGGGATTCTGCCCGGGAAAGAAGCTTTAGGGTTCTTTGACAATCGGTGCGTCGTGGGCAAATGCCTCGTCCTTTGGCGTGACAGCTTTCGTGCCGGGCTTCGTGCCGGGCATGATCTCAAACATCGGGTCGAACATCCCGCAGGCGCCGGCCAGCTGTTTCAAAACGGCCGGATTGCCTTCAAGCCTGGCCTTCCCGGCCCTGGCCAGATCTGAAAGCTTTGCTTTCCTGAGCATGATTTGCTCGAAATCAGCGCGGCTGACTGTAACTGTCAAATCTGCATCCTTTGCCTGGAAGCCTTCGATGTGCGTCAGGGTGGAGTTGCTCATTTCCACCACGTGCATTTCGTTGATGTCCGGGTGAATGATATTGAATTTGAATTTCAGGCCTTCGGCCTTGCGGCTGTCCACCTGGATGGCAAGCGCATCGAGCAGCAGCGAGGTCGGCGTGCCTTTCACGAGGTCCGGAGGCGCCGCGCTTTGCAGATCGACCTTTTTGATGCCGTCGCGCAGTTCCTTGGCCGCAGACAGGTACGAATTGCGCAGGCTCGGGCTTTCGGACTGGTAACCCAACTGCTCAAACGTGTCGGCCAGCAGGTCCTTGGCAGCCTGGTTCTTCGGCTCGGCATAGACCAGCTTGTTGAGGATCTCCATCGCGTGGCGATACTTCCCCTGGGCCATCAGCTTTTTACTTCTGGCAAGGATCTTCTTCGAGCCGCCCATCATCTCTACATAGAGCGGGGCTGAAGTTTCCGGGGAGAGCGGTGCAAGCGTGGCCGGGTTGGCGTCCCAGTAGCCAAGGTACAAATTGATCACGGCCCGGCTGTTATGCTCGTAGGAGCCGTGATAGCCGTGGGTGTACCACTTCTGCTGCAGGGACTTCGGCGGGACATACACGTTGTGGACCTGGTTGATCGTCACGCCCTGGTTGGCGAGGTGCAGCACCTGGTTGTTGAGGTTGGCGTACATGTCTCTCTGGCAGCTCATGACTTCCCGGACCCGGGCGTTGCCCCAGCGCGGCCAGCTGTGGGAGGAGAACATCACTTGCGCCTCGGGACCGAAACGGTAAAGGGCCTGGTTGGCATAATAGGCCCACGCTTTTGCATCGCGCGTTTTCGCTCCGCGCAGCGTGTAGAGGTTGTGCAGGGAGGCGACCATGTTCTCGGCGGCCCAGAACGCCTTGTAATCGGGGAACCAGGTGTTCATCTCCACGGGGGCCTCGGTGCCGGGCGTGCTCTGGAACACCATGCGGACGCCGTCCACCGTCAGTTCTTCATAAGGCTGGGCAATCACCCTGTTCGGGGGGATGAGCCCGATATCGCCTACAGCCGCGAACTTTCCTATGGAGCAATCCACGTGGCCGAAGGGGCTGTGCGGAAGGGCGTCCCCGTAAGCGTATGTTTTCCGCCGCAGCATTGCATTGCCTGCCAGCATGTGCTCCGAAATTACTTCTTCAACAAAACCTTTAGGTGCGATTACAAGGACCTTGCCGGACTTGACATCTTCTTCGCTCACCACGCCCTTGATGCCGCCGAAATGGTCCCCGTGGGAATGGGAGACTATTACCGCCACGACCGGCCGCGCCCCGAGCTTTTCGTTGACCAGGGTGAGGGCCGCCCGCGCCGTCTCTTTTACGGTAAGCGGGTCAATTACGATCCAGCCCGTGTTGCCTTTGACAAAAGAGATGTTGGCGAGGTCAAAACCGCGGACCTGGTATATCCCGGGCATGACCTCGTATAGACCGTACTCCATATTGAGGATGGCCTGGCGCTGCAGCGAGGGATGGATGCTGTTGAAGTCTTTCCCTTCCAGCAGGAAGTTCCAGTTGTCCATGTCCCAGGCGACGCCGCCTTTGTCCTGCATGATTTTCCTGAAGGGGGGCGCCGCGATGAAACCCTTTTTCGCCTCAGCGAAATCCTGCTTGTCCTCGAAAGGCATTGATGCCAGCGCCTTGTTCCGCGCGTCAATGGTATATTTCGAGGGCAGTTTGCCCTTGGGGCTGAAGTGTTGTGAATCATCCGAAGCCCAAACCGGTGTGGCCAATAAAAAAAGCAATGCTGCACCGATCGTAATTCGTGCAATTTTTGTTAACATTATTTCCTGTCCTTTCGACTTGGTCCTGTTTTGCCGAGGGACCGCGGAATTTGCGGATACCCCGGCTTTGCTGCGGTTCATGATTTTTTTTGCTTTCTTATTTTCTTCAGGAATTCCATCCCCATCCAGACATCATTGCCGATCTTGATCCGCGGCGCTTCGCTCAGCAGGTCAATGGCCCCCAGCAGGGCACCGCCCCGGGGCGACGGGATGAAAAGTTCGAGGCTTGCCCGCTCGTCCCAGTCGACCTCCAGAAAAAAGACCTCGGCGTCCTCCAGGTCGCGGCACAGCCGGCAGGACCGGCAGCCTTTCGCATTGCGGATTGCCGGCAGCAGCGCATGCAGCGTCTGGTCAAGTTCCCGGGCCTTTTCCGGCCTGGCCTTCATCTGTATTGTCAGCCTCATGACTGTCCTGTCCGGCATCCGGATCCTGGAGAATCGTTTGTGATTTGCCTTGATCATACAAGAACCGTTCCGGGAGGTTGGAAATCCGGAAACAAACGAAACCAGTTTGATTTTATTGATTGTTCAGAATTTTGGAAAAGCGCGGGACGGGAAAGCGCTCTCAACATTTTGCGAATCCCGCAACATGTTGAGAGCGATCGTTGATGTTCAGGGGCGTTTTAATCCCAGCTTCTTGAGGCGGAACCGGAGCGTGCTCGGATGAATTTTGAGGAGGGCGGCGGCGCCGTTTTTGCCGTCAATCTTCCAAAGCGTCTGCTGAAGCACATTGAGGATATGCTCCCGCTCAATTTCCGCGAGCTCCCGGGACTTTTCATGTTTCGCTTCCAACGGCTTATATTCGAGCCGGTCCGCCAGATATAGCACCGGTCCCGTGCCGGTGATCACGGCCCGCTCTATGACGTGTTCAAGTTCCCTCACATTGCCGGGCCAGGGGTATTCCTGGAGGGATTTCATCGTGCTCCTGGGAATGCTTCTGATCTGCTTGCCTGTCTTGCGCGCATAGCGGTCAATGAAGTGCTGCACAAGCTGCGGAATGTCCCCTGGCCGCATCCTCAGGGGAGGGATGGAAACGGGGAATACATTCAGGCGGTAATAAAGGTCTTCCCGGAACCGGTTATTGCGGACCTCGGCTTTCAGGTCCCGGCTTGTAGCGGCTATGACCCTGGCGTCCACCTTAATGGTCCTGTGGCTCCCGAGTCTCTCAAACTCGCCGTCCTGCAGGACCCTGAGGAGCTTCACCTGGAGTTCCAGGGGCATTTCCCCGATCTCGTCCAGGAAGATCGTC
>JBDKTK010000087.1:0-7474 GCA_039680225.1 Syntrophaceae bacterium | reverse complement strand
TCAGGACAGCCGCAGTCATGATGGTTTTCCTTTTCCTCGCGGGCTGTTCATCGAGCGCCGGACATTACCTGGGTTTCTGGAAAAAGGAGCGCGAGCGGGAGAAGGAATTTCACCAGGGACCGACGGCCAAACTTGAGAGAGAAATCCACCCGGAGGACAGTTACCTGCTTTCCGGGCCCGTGGTCCTGAAAGGCTCTTATAACGGCCCGCTGCTCGTGGTGGCGGTTACCGACAAATTCAAAAGCCGGGAGATCGTGGCGGAGAGGGTCATCCATCCGCCGGTGTTTTATTACCAGGCATATCTGCCGGAAGGGGATTACGACCTTTTCTTTTTCGCGGACCTCGACGGGGATGGCTGGTTCGCCCCGGCCGAGATGATAGGGAGCACAACGGCCGCGCCGGTGAAGATAAGAAAAGAGAAGGTCAGGGACGGCCTGACATTCGTGGGTCCTTCATTCACTTTGGATTTAAAAAACCGGGCGGAAACGGACCTGCCGGTCAAAGTCCGGTCGGTAAAGCAGGACTATATAGTCAATTCCCTTGACAGCGCTTTCTTCGATCCCGAATGGGGCGAAATCGGCATGTTCGACGCCAGGACTTTTTTCGCCCACACACAGCGCTTTATCTTCTCTCTCGAAAAATTCGATCCCAACAAGACGGCCGTCTTCTTTGTCCACGGCGTGGCGGGCACGCCGAGGGACTTCAAATATCTTGTCGAAGGCCTCGACAGGAGCCGGTACCAGCCCTGGTTCATGTACTATCCGTCCGGGGGCCCCCTGCAGAAGCTCGGGTCGTTCTTTGCGGAAGTCCTCAGGGTCTTCGACGAGGACTTCCGTTCGCGGCAGGCCATTGTCGTTGCCCACAGCATGGGGGGCCTGGTGGCCCTTTCAGCGCTCAATGAATACTCACAGGGCGGAGAGCGCCATTACGTGAAAGGCTATATCTCTTTCGATTCGCCCTACGGCGGCGTCGAATCGGCGCGCAAGGCCGTGGAGAGCGCCCCGGCCGTGGTCGCCTGCTGGCGGGACGTGGCCACCGGGAGCTCCTTCCTGGAAAAGCTCTACTCCGGGTCGGCCGCCCGCAACATCCCCTTCCATATGTTCTTCGGTTATGAAACGGGCAGCAGCAGCGACGGCACGATCACGCTGCAGAGCCAGCTGGAGCAGCGGGTGCAGTTCGCAGCGGAAAAGGTTTACGGCTTCAACGCGGACCATGTCGGCGTACTGAACAACGATCCGGCGCGCCGGAAATTCCTCGAGGCGCTCGACCATTTGGATGCGCCGCGGAAGGCCGCAAACAAATAAGGGGAGCAATGTTGATTCACAGGTGATGTCGCGAACAAAGGTGAATTGGTTTTGAAATGAGAAAAGGGGCCGGCCGGCATCGGGCGGCCCCTTCTTTATATGCTCTTCATGCGGGGCGCCTGGCCAGCAATGCCCATAAACCGGCGGCCGCGAGCAGTGATCCTCCCGCGAAATTAAATCGCTTCCGGGCCTGCGGCGATTCCAGCAATCTCCTCGCGGCAGCGGCAAATACGGCATAAAGTCCCGCATTGATCATGGCCATCACGACAAAGGTGACTGCGAGGCCCCATATCTGCAGGGCCGCATCTTTATCGGGGTTGATGAACTGCGGAAGGAACGCCACGAAAAAAACAATGCCTTTGGGATTGAGCGCCGTGACCAGGTAAGTATTCAGGAACAGCCCCCGGCGGGAGCCCGGCCCTGCGGGGCCCGCATTCTCGAGCGGAGAGCGTTCCGCCCGGAGGAGCTTCATGCCGAGGTAGAGCAGGTACAGCCCGCCCGTCCATTTTACAAGGGAAAACCAGAAAGCCGAGGCGGCCAGGAGAGCCCCCAGGCCGAGAATGGACAAGGCCAGGGCCGTTGAATCGCCCAGCACGACGGCGGCGACGAGCGGGAAAGCGGCGCGCCGGCCGTGCGCAACGGAATAGCTGATGACAGTGAGGATCGTCGGGCCGGGTATAACAAGCAAAATTGCCGCTGCCGCGACAAACGCAAGCCAGAGTTCAAGTGACAAAAATTATCCCCTATAAAAGTCCGAAGCGGCCCGACGTTTGTATTTTGCGGAGGGCCTTTTTAAAATTCAAATCCTTTTTGCATGATCAATCTGCAGCACGCGTCGACTACATCGGGGTCAAAGGACCTGCCTCTCTTTTGGACGATTTCTTCGAGGGCCGCCTGCATGCCCTGGGAAGGCCTGTACGGCCGGTGTGACGACATCGCGTCCACGGTGTCGGCAACGGCAATGATCCTTGCTTCCAGGAATATTTCATCGCCCTTTTTCTGGTTGGGATAACCGGACCCGTCCAGCCGCTCGTGATGCTGAAGCACAAATTCAGCCACGGGCTGGGGGAAGTCGATGTCTTTCAGAATATCGTAGCCGAGCATCGAGTGGCTCTTGACCATAGTGTATTCCAACTCGCTGAAGTTGCCGGGTTTGGAAAGGATCTCGGCCGGTATGCACACTTTTCCCAGATCGTGGATAAGGGCGGCCATTTTGATATTGTAGACCCGTTCCGCCGGCAGGCCCAGTTCCAGGGCAATAGCTTCGGAAAGCCTGGCGACCTTTTCCTGGTGCCCTGATGTGTACGGGTCCCTGTTTTCGACAATCCGAGCCATGGCCGTAATGACGGCGTCAAGGGTTTTGCGCAGGTTATCATTGCTCTGCCTCAGATCGTCTTCCGCTTTCCTGAGGATAGCGGCGATCTTTTTCATCACGGAGCTTTCAATATTGACGAGGTCGATAGGCTTTGTAATGTAATCGCTCGCCCCCAGGTCCAGGGCCTTTTTGATCATGCCCTCGTCCGTTATGGCGGAGACCATAATGACCCCGATGAACGGGTCGATTTTCCTGATTTCAATAAGGGTCTCTATGCCCCCCATCACGGGCATTGAAATATCAAGCAGCACAACATGCGGCTTGTCCTCTTTCACTTTCCCGATCGCCGCCAGGCCGTCCTGGGCCGTAAAGACCTCAAAATTCCTGAAGGTGAAATACTCGTCCAGAATACTGCAGATTTCATGCTCGTCGTCTACAACCAGGATCTTTGGCATTACAGGAAACCCTCTCTCTCAACAAGATGTTCATTCATTGCTCACCGGCAGTTCGATAAAGAATGATGCACCGCCGTCTTCATTGTTGTCGGCCCATATCCTTCCGTTATGGTCTGTTATGATTCCATAGCAGATTGAAAGCCCGAGCCCCGTCCCCTTTCCCGTTTCCTTGGTGGTAAAAAACGGCTCGAACATCCTGCTCATGTTTTCCGGCTTTAACCCCGAGCCGGTATCGGAGAAGCGGATTAGGACTTTTTCCGCCCCGTCGCATTTTTCAAGGGAAGCGCTGATCCGCAGGCACTTTTTTTCAGCTTTGCCCATCGCGTCGATTGCGTTGTTGAAGATGTTGAGGAAGACCTGCTCTATCCGGAACTTGTCAAAGACAACGGGCGGAATCCCTTCCTCGTATTGGAAATCAAAGAGGATTTTTTCCAGTTTAAGCCTGGGCATGATCAGCGAGTTGACGTATTCAATCACTTCCTTGAGATCGGCCTTGGCCATCTGCTTTTCTGTTATGCGGGAAAACTGGCTCAGGTTCTTGAGGATTTTCGAGATGCGCTCGATTTGCGATTTGATGATTTTGTACGATTCCTTTGCCTTGTTCGACAGGGTTTCAGTCAATTCAAGCATCTGCAGGCGCATGTTGATGATGTTGAGGGGATTGAGGACCTCGTGGGCCACGCCGGCGGACAGCGTGCCGATCGCGGCAAGCTTCTCCGACTGGATCAGCATGTCTTTGGAATCCTTCAGCTCCTTAAGCATCAGCTTTAATTTCTCCTCGGCCTGCTTGATTTCGGTAACATCCAGGATGGCCCCCCTCATGCCCACTATCTCATCCGAGCTGGATATCCGGTTCGTAAAGATAAGGGCGGGAAACGAACTGCCGTCTTTTTTGACCAGAAAATATTCCGAGGCTCCCAGGTTGTCTCCGCAAAGTATCCTTTTTATGTCCTCGTCGGCCCTCTCTTTATCAGCGTCAAGGATAAGCTCGTGGATGTTGAGTTTGCCGTTGTCCTTCCCTCTTCCGAAATAGTCATGGAAGCTGTTGTTGGCTGATATGAGAGTGCCCGCAACGTCCGTTTCCAGGATAGGTATCGGCAGGAAATTAACCATTTCCCTGTATTTCTTCTCGCTTTCAAATAAAAGCTGCTCCGCTTTTTTCCGTTCGGTGATATCGCGGAAATTGAATTGGACCATTCTCCTGTTGTTCGCGTAATAGATGTTGCTGATAAGCTCCAGGTCCAGGTGCCCGCCCTCCCTGGTTTCAACGGGCAGGACCGCCGAGCGGATGTACTCTTCTTTATTCATCTCCCGCAACATCAGTTCGCTCAGGGACTTGAACGGCGTTACTTCGGTGATGTCTTTCCACAGATATTCTTCCCGGGGATAGCCCAGCATCTTGATGAGGGACAGGTTTACATTCAGGATTTCCCTCCGGTCGGCGTCGACGATGATTATCCCGTCCCGGGCCGATTCGAACAGGCTCCGGTAGCGGATCTCGGAATTCCGCAGTTCCGTTTCCGTCTGCTTGCGCTGTGTGATATCCCTGATGATCGCCTGGATGAAAACCTTGTTCTTGACCATTATGGCCCTGGCGCTGATTTCGACCGGCAAAAGAGACCGGCTTTTGCACCTGTGAACGGTTTCATACATCTGGCCGTCTCTCTTGACGAGCTGGCGCATCAGAGACGTCAGATCAACGGAGTCGTCCGCGCTTAAATCGCCGAAGCCCATATTGAGTAGCTCCCGCCGGGAATATTGATATATCTGAATGGCCCGGTCATTCGACTCGACTATCTTCCAGTTCTCATCCATCATCAGGATAATGTCGTTGGCATTCCTGGTCAGGTATTCGAAATGCTTTGCCAGGGCCTCCCTCTCCATTTCCGATTCATATTGCTTTTTGAAGAATGTCGTCTGCTGATTGCGCCAGACGTAGCCGGCTGAAAGCCCGGCCAGGACCAGGAGCAGGCCGAAAATTGCGATGACCTGGAAAAAAGTCTTCCGGACCGACCAGGACACCTCGCTCGAATCTATTTTTGCGATCAGGTACCACTCGGAATTCGGTATGGCCTGAATATAAGCAAGCACATCCTCCTGGCGGTAATCGAATGCCTCAACAAAACCCTTTCCCACCTTGAAAGTCAGCGACTCCAGGGACTTTTTGTCATTGGAATACTGAGAATCCCCGGACGTGTCCTTTTTGAACCTCTGGTCGCTCATGTAAACTACAGAACCGCCTACTTTCCGGACCAGCATGGCTTCCGCCGTTTCGCTCGGCCTGGGGAATTTCCGGGAAAGGTTATTCAGAAAATCATCGGCATTGCAGCGCAGGATGAGGACGCCGGAAGGGATGCCGCCTTCAGGGATGGGGACGAAAATGTCCAGAACATGTGATCTTTGGATTTTTTCTATATGTATATCGGAGAGGAGGATATTTCCTGTTGTAAGCGCCTTCTGGGCCAGGGACTGCGCTTCATCATAGCTCAGATCAAAAGCATCGTCCAGGCGGGCCCTGACTGCGAAGTTCCGGTCCACAGCGATAATATTCTGATATTTATAGTATGCTTGGCGGGTCTTCAGAAAAGTTTCAAAATCTTTCGCGGTTTTGGACCGGTTGGCAACGATGGAGTCTCTCTGGAACTCCCTGGCGGACATCAGCAGTTCCTTGCGCCAGACCGCAACTTCATGCGCTTTGAATTCGCAGATATTGGCCAGTTCCTCGCTGGTGCTCAGTATGGCCTTGCCCTTTTCTCTTTCGTAGAGGAAGTATCCCAGCAATACGAATATGACCAGTATTGTGAGTGCGGCAATCTTCCAGGTGAGGGGGCTAAATTTGTTTTCCTGCATCAGATTCTGCCGTGTTTATCAGGGAAGTGTCCCGGTCCATTCCATCCAGCGCAACTCAAATTTCCACGCACATCTTCAGGAAAAAACAATTAGTTTTCACGGGACAATAGAGCATGACTGTTTTGTATGTCAATTAGAAAAGTAGCAAGCCGGGTTTTCGGGCCGGTAAGGGAGGAAATCGGAGGAGATGCAAGAGAGACGAGGTTCGCTGCGCGGCATGCAGGCGCGGGCCCTCCAAGGGCGGCTATGCGCGTCGTTCAGGAGCCTCTATCGGCGCGCGTCCCAGGACCTTCCTGATTGCCTCGGCCATTTTCCGCATCGATACCGGCTTCATGAGGAATTCGCCGATTCCCATCTGCTTCGCCTCCTGCTCTGAAATGGTTTCGCTGTAGCCCGTGCACATGATGATCGGGATTTCCGGGCGTATCTTGAGAAGTTCAGCCGCGAGGTCCTTTCCGGTCATTACCGGCATGGTCATGTCTGTGATTACAACATCAAACCGCAAGGGGTCTGCCCGGAAGGCCTCCAGGGCTGACAGGCTGCTGGTTTCAGTTGAAATCGAATATCCCAGTATCTCTATCATTTCCCCGGCCATACGGGCAACATCAGGCTCGTCATCCACAAAGAGAACGCGTTCGCTGCCCCTCGGGACCGACACGGCCTGTTCCGCAATATCCTTGACACCCTCTCCGATGCCGGGGATGTATACTTCAAAACTTGAGCCCTCGCCCGGCATGCTGTGGACCACTATGGCGCCTTTGCACTCCTTTACTATCCCATAGATCACCGAAAGCCCGAGTCCGGTCCCTTCGCCTTTCTGCTTGGTTGTAAAAAACGGATCGAATATCCTGTCAAGGTCCGCCGGCCTGATCCCCGCGCCCGTGTCGAAGACGGTAAGCTTTACGTAAGGCCCCGGGACCAGGTCTGCGCTGATATTTGCATTTTCCGGGACAATGCAGTCGTGGAGGAATATCCCGAGCACACCGCCTTTTTCCCGCATGGCGTGGGCGGCGTTTGTGCACAGGTTCATCAATACCTGGTGGATCTGCGTCGGGTCGGCCATGACGTGCAGAGTGGAATCAATTTCCTGCTGGATCTCAATTGTGGAGGGGATTGTCGGGCGCAGGAGCTTGAGGACTTCCTTGGCTATTATGCTGAAATCGACAGGCCTTTTCTTCTGGTCCGCCCTGCGGCTGAAGGTGAGAATCTGGTTTATGAGGCTTTTCGCGCGGTCCCCGGCCCTGAGCACGTTTTGAAGCAGGTTTGCCGCATCGCTGCCCGCCAGCTTGCTCCCGGCAATCTCCGTATAGCCGATCATAACGGAGAGGATATTGTTAAAGTCATGGGCAATTCCACCGGCAAGCGTTCCGATTGCTTCCATTTTCTGGGCCTGGATCAGGCGGGACTCCAGCAGCCTGCGTTCGGTTACGTCGCGGATGGACTGGATGGCGCCGACGGTGTTGCCTTCCGAATCCCGCAGCCTTACCGCCGTCATTGAAAGATATCTTCCAATTTCAGGCATATACGTTTCCGCTTTTAAGACGTCGCCT
>JBDKTK010000086.1:0-3357 GCA_039680225.1 Syntrophaceae bacterium | reverse complement strand
GGGGTAATTGGGGCTAGCCCAGTCATTCTCCCTGATCTTTACCTGGAGATATGGTTCAGTGAACTTCTCGATATGTTTTTCATGTGATTTGAATTTTATTAATGCATCTGATATGTTACGGAGAAATGCTTGTTCATTGTTCGCAATAAATTCTACGGCATATGACCATCCATCACTAATTCTAAATATCTTAGCGTCCGGATTATCGGGAAGCTCGATAAAGGTCTTCGGCACAATTTCAAAGATTCTTTTCCCACCTTCGGGCTTCGGGGTTTTCTCGGTGGTTATGTCGCCCGCCCCCTTCTTGGAGGTCATATAAACCTCACTATCAGAATCCGGAGTCTGCGACAATTCTTTTCCAAAGATTTTTCCCGATTTCACGTCCCGCACGACACCCCCCGCTGTCCTGATTCCGAAGGCATTTACAAGCCGGTCAATGAAATTCTTTACACGGAAGATGATCCGGCCAACCGCTCCCTTCGGCTGGTTTTTGTTTACCAGCTGGTCGGCCAGGAAGTTCGCCCTATCCTCTTTCCCCCCGATATCCTGCCTATTGGCGGTCTCGAATTCTCCCTTGCGCACCAGGCGTTTTATGTGCCGGGACAGAATCGCGGTATCGTTCACGTCAATAAGGCCGGTTTCCTCAATGAAATGTGCGCTCTCATGGGCGAGAGTAAATTTGTCCCCCTCCGTTTTCGAGAGCCGGATAACGCCGTCCTTATAACTCCCCGCGATAATATCGTTCCTGGTCAAATTCCTGCCGTACCCGATATTAAAGGCGAGGCTGTCGGCGTCCACCTGGTCGACTGAGAAAATCGCAAGGTATTCCCCGCCCCTTGTTTTAATAAGGAAAGTTCCGTCCTGGGTCTGTTTTACGTCCTGCCCTTTGAAGATTTCCTGCACGTCGGCGAGGGTCGGCTGCTGGAATTCGCCCCCCTGAATCGAGAGCTTTTCGCCCCTCTCATTTACCCACTTGACAAGATCGTGTTTAAAGAGTATTTTTCTACCTGAACTTTGAGCGGCTCCTCTCACCAGGGGCAATTGTAGCCCGGCGGTCATGAGTCGCCTACGGTCCTTGAAGCCCCGAATGGCAGTTTCCTCCTTGGGCGATTGTAGCCCTCTGGATAGAAACCATTCGCGGCTTTTTTGTTTTTCCTGGTATAAAAGCAATCCTTGATTTATCCAATTGAAGAAGTGGGCGTCGCTTTCGCGGGGGTGGATGCTCACCACCTCATTGACTTCATGGTGTGACACCGTTCTGGATAAGCGGATGGCCGCAACAACTGTCTTGCCTTCCTTTTTCAGTTCCGTCATTACGACAAGGCTGTCCGGCTGAGTGGCGGATTCAAAGACCATAACCGGATCGGCAAGTTGGGCCGGAAGCTGTTTCATCAGTTCCGGATCAAGCCCATGCTTCCGGTCAATCATTTTTTCCATATTGCCGTAGGTGATAATGATAGGCAATTGCTCTGCTTTGAGCATTTCAAGGACGGCGGGCGTGCTGGATACGGTTAAAACATGGCCGGGAAGGATTTTCCCTGCTACAAAATCATCGACTTGGCGGGAGAAATCGGCATCTTCTTTGACCGAGTACATTTCCGCTCCCACCCCTGTTTCGCGGGTCTTTATCTCTTTAACCAGCCTATCAAAAGCGGCGTTAATCGCCGTGCGTTCTTCGCCCTTCGGGGGTGCGCTCTCGATTCCGGCAAGATAGGAATTCTTTGCGGCCCTCTCTTCCAGTGTGTCCGTGATGAAAGCATCGAAGGCTCGGGCGAACATCTCGACGTTGGTGCTCCAATATTTCCGCCCACCCTTATTCTTGTCGAGGCTCTTTGCTTCCTTGGCATAATCCGTGCTTACCATCTGCGGAACGTGCTCGCGCTCGGCCGCCTTCTCTGAATTCATATGTGCGTAAAAGTCGATATTTGATTGCAGGGCCTTTATGTTTTCCAGGGAGTAGACCCTGCCGTTTTTCTTCTTGTAGAGATCCCGTATCTCGGAAACAACGGGCGAAATATACGTTGAGCCGCCAAGACTTATCTTCCCTTCCCCGAGGTCGAGATTCATAATCCGGTCGGCCAGCTTGTCAAAATCTGCCTCAACTCCAGCAAAGCTGTTTCTGATAGATTTCAGCCAGCCCTCGACGCTTCTCTTGGCCCTGTCCTTTGTGGCCTGCGCGGTTGCTGCGGTCTGCTCCTGAGAGGCCTGTTTCTTGGTCATGGTGGCGACGATATTCTTGAAATGGGCTACGATCTCCGGACGGATGTTTTCAAAGGCCTTGATTTTCTTCCCAAGGTGTTTCCGGTAGCCTTCGGAATCTACCAGCCCGACATTCTCCGTGAGGTATGGCTCTTTTGACCCTTCAAGTCCCGCCTGCCGTGCAAAATGATGGTCAAGGGCATGCCCGAATTCATGGGTGAGCGCCCCGGCCCCGGCTGTCCGGGTGAGGTTTATTTCATTGACTCCGGGAACGAAATGGGCGGCGTGCTTCCCGGTTCCCTGCGCCCCAATCGCCAGTCCGAGCATGCCGTTTAAAGACATTGCTTCAGGGGGCACACCAAGGATTTCCGCCAGGTCCATGAAAGAATCATAGGCATGATTTAAGTGGAGCTGCCTTTCGGCCTTGTTGGATTCTCCCTTCATCCAGTTGCCGAAGTTCACGCCCTTGAAGCCAAAGGTCTCCTGCAGCCGGTCGCTCGTAATGTCCTCGCCTTCCATGCGCCGGGCCGGGCCAATGCGCTCGGCAAGTTCAACGGAAATGCCCTTCTCGCTTATCTGATCTTTGGATTCGCGCTTTACTGCGGCACGGGCCTGCTCGGTAGCCTGCTCCTGCGTGTCGAACTGTCCCTTGATCCGCCCGAATTTGTCCAGAAACAACCAAGGCTTAAACTCCGCTATGACGGCCTCCGCCTCTTGCTTGGTCGGGTAGCCTTCACCGTGAGTGCGGTTTTTTACCCGGACAAAGTAAACATCGGTTTTCTCATTGGTTTCAGGGTCATACTGATATCCCTTCGAGACAGTGGTGACCTTTTCTTTTTCGGAAACACTGTAACCCTGCTTCTGCCAGGACTCTTGCTTTCCGGGCCAGCCTTCTTGTATGGCCTTCATGGCCCGCTTGCCCTCATCGTATCCGGGCTGCAGGGCGCGAAGGACCTTGTTGCCCCCGATTATGCGGAGTTCATCCTTGTGGTTTTTCCATCCATCGGGATAGACAGAATCCAGAAGTCCCTGAGAGGCTTTCGCCATTTCGGTAATGGAGACGGGTTTCCCGGCCATTGCAGAAGCAACCCCGACCTGTGATTGCGCCCATTTCGCCACGGACTCATTGCTGGAAGCCCAGGCGATAGCCCCATCCAT
>JBDKTK010000085.1:0-7252 GCA_039680225.1 Syntrophaceae bacterium | reverse complement strand
GGGGCAAAATGTTTGCCCCCTTTTCTATATCCTCGTCAGCTGGCGGTATTTTATCCGGTGGGGCTGGGATGCTGCCGCGCCCAGGCGGGCTTTCATGTCTGCCTCATATTCCGTGTAATTGCCGTCGAACCAGACCACGCGGCTGTCCCCTTCAAACGCGAGGATGTGGGTTGCGATACGGTCCAGGAACCAGCGGTCGTGGCTGATCACCATGACGCAGCCGCCGAAGTTTTCGAGGGCCTCTTCGAGGGCGCGCATCGTGTTGACGTCAAGGTCGTTGGTCGGCTCGTCGAGCAGCAGGACATTTGCCTCTTCTTTGAGCATCCGGGCAAGGTGCACGCGGTTGCGCTCGCCGCCCGACATGTTCCCCACCTTCTTCTGCTGGTCGGAGCCGGAGAAATTAAATTTGGCCACATAGGCCCTGGAGTTGACTTCCCGATTGCCCAGCCTGATCACATCATGGCCGTCCGAGATAACCTCCCAGATGGATTTATCCGGATCGAGAGCATCCCGGCTCTGGTCCACATAGGCGAGCTTCACTGTATCGCCGATCTTTATTGTCCCCGCATCAGGTTTTTCCTGGCCGGTGATCATTCTGAACAGGGTGGTTTTCCCCGCTCCGTTTGGTCCGACAATGCCGACGATGGCTCCCGGAGGCACGGCAAAGGACATGTCTTCGATTAAAAGGTTTTCCCCATAGCCTTTATTTACGGCCTCTGTTTCGATAACCGTTTTCCCCAGGCGCGGTCCGGGGGGAATAAATATTTCCAGTTCCCGCTCCCTTTTCTCACCTTCCTGCCCCAGGAGCTCTTCATAAGAATTAATGCGCGCCTTGGATTTGGCGTGCCTTCCCTTCGGGGACATCCTGATCCATTCCAGTTCGCGCTGCAGGGTTTTTTGCCGCTGGCTCTCGCTTTTCTCCTCCAGGCGCAGGCGGTTTTGCTTCTGCTCGAGCCACGAAGAGTAGTTCCCCTTCCAGGGTATGCCTTCCCCCATGTCCAGTTCCAGTATCCAGCCCGCGACATTATCGAGGAAATAACGGTCATGGGTGACCGCGATAACCGTCCCTTCATAGCGCTGCAGGTGGCTTTCCAGCCAGGCGACGGATTCGGCGTCGAGGTGGTTCGTAGGCTCATCAAGAAGCAGGATATCCGGTTTTTTCAGCAACAGGCGGCACAGGGCGACGCGCCTTCTTTCCCCGCCGGAGAGCACATCGACCCTTGTTTCGCCGGGCGGACAGCGCAGGGCGTCCATGGCCATGTCGAGACGCGACTCCAGTTCCCAGGCGTCGAGAGCATCGAGCCTCTCCTGCACCTTTCCCTGCCGCTCCAAAAGTTTGTTCATCTCGTCATCCGACATGGGCCCGGCGAACTTTTCGTTGATGGCGTTGTATTCGTTCAGGAGGTTGACGACATCGCCGACGCCTTCCTCCACGATCTCCCGCACGGTTTTCGAGTTGTCCAGGACCGGCTCCTGTTCGAGATACCCTACGGTGTAGCCCGGGGAAAGGATGGTCTTACCGTTGAACCTGTCGTCCACGCCGGCCATGATTTTCAGGAGAGTGCTTTTCCCCGACCCGTTCAGGCCCAGGACGCCGATCTTCGCGCCGTAGAAGTACGACAGCGAGATGTTCTTGATCACCTGCCGCTTGTCGTACGACTTGCTGATCCCCATCATCGTGTAAATAATTTTGTTTCCTTCTGAAGACATGCTTTTCTCCCATGGCGCAAAGGCGCTTATTTTTTCTGCTGAATTTCGGAGCGGGTATTCTACTATATGATGACGCCTGGAAAAAAGGATTTCCCCCGGGTGAACTTCCGGAGGAAATCCAATGAATAGTGAAACAGGTCCTACTTCCCTTTGCCGAGCTCTTTCGACCTCAGGGTCGCGGCTTCCACCGCATGCATCAGGGCCGCTCTCAGACCGCCTTCCTCCAGGGCCTGGATGCCCGCAATCGTGGTCCCTCCGGGCGATGTGACCATGTCGCGCAGGTCCATCGGGTGCTTGCCGCTCTCTATAGCGAGCTTTGCCGAGCCCAGCATCGTCTGGGCGGCGAGTTTGTAGGCAACGTCGCGGGGGAGCCCCATCAGGACGCCGCCCTTGGCCAGCGAATCCACGATGATGAAGAAGTATGCCGGCCCGCTGCCGCTGAGTCCCGTGACCGCATCGATCAGGTCTTCTTTTACATTTACCGTTATGCCGATGGAATCAAAAATGCTCGTGGCAACCGCCAGGTCCTCAGCGCTCGCCCCGTCTCCGGGGGCAAGGGCGGTCGCTCCGGCGCCGACGAGGGCCGGGGTGTTGGGCATGACGCGCACGATCCTGAGTTTTTTGCCCAGGCATGTCTCGATGAAACTGATGGGGATGCCGGCAGCTATCGAGATCACCAGTTTTTTCTTGTCGAAAAGGTCCTTGACGCCCGTGAGCACTTCGCCCATGCTCTGGGGCTTTACCGCCAGTATTATAATGTCGGCGCTCTTGACGGCGGCCTTGTTGTCGGCAGTTACGTTGATCTGGTACTTGCCTTTCAGGAAATCAAGCCGCTCCTTCACTACGTCCGCCACGGTCACATTTGCAGCCGGCACAGGCATGCTGCCCACGATGCCGCCTGCGATCACTTCCCCCATCTTCCCGCCGCCGATGATGGCGATCTTTTTCCCCTTGAGCATTTTCCCCTCCTTATTTCAGGAACTTTGCCTTGTTTTTGTATTTCGTAAAGGCCCACGATGTCAATTTAAAACTTCCAATTCAGAAATCGGACGGATTTGGCACGCAATAAAATCAGGGAGGGGTAAGGTTTCAAATCTGCCCGAAACCCGCCAAAAATCTAATAAATCTTGACTTTTCCCACCCCAGACATTATTTTCGGGTCACTCCAGCAGAATCAGGAGCTGATATGTTTGTGCTCGGAAATTTTATTGAAGGCGTTGCCAAAGTCCTCGATATGGTCCTGACGATCTATATCTGGATCATTGTCATAAGAGCGCTTATTTCCTGGGTAAACCCGGACCCCTATAATCCTGTTGTCCAATTCCTGTACCGCGTGACCGAGCCTGTCTTAAGGCCTATCCGCAGATGGCTCCCCTTCCGGAACATCGGGATAGACTTCTCCCCGGTCGTCGTCATAGCCGCTATAATTTTTATCCAGACATTCGTGGTGCAAAGCCTTATCCAGCTGGCCTTTCGCCTGAAAACCTGAAATGCTGCGCATTAGAGAAACCGAGAAAGGTGCGGTCCTGGAAATCAGGGTTCTGCCGCGTTCCTCCCGCTGTGAAATCGCCGGGCTCCAGGACGGGGCGTTGAAGATAAAGATCACCGCGCCGCCCGTGGAAGGCAAGGCGAACAAGGAATGCATCCGTTTTATATCCGATCTCCTCAACGTTAAAAAATCCGCTGTGTCAATAATTGCCGGCGAAAAATCAAAAAACAAAACCATTCTCATATCCGGGATTAAGGCGAAGGATGTTGAAAAGGCAATAAATGCGCTCGCCTCTGGGCCTCTCCCATTATGGGGAGATGAAATTCAGTAAATGATCCCCCTTTTCCGGGCCCTCTCCCACGGTGGGGAGAAGAAGATTAAAGGAAATAAAGAAGTAGTTGGATGGAAGCAAAGCTGAGTTCTGAAAACGCAAAGGTGGCGAAGGCCGCGGGGGTGGTCGGGATTTCCACCATGCTGAGCCGCATATTCGGGTTCATCAGGGACATGGTGGTGGCCCGGTATTTCGGGGCGGGCATGGTGACGGACGCCTTCTTTGTCGCCTTCCGGATCCCCAACCTCCTGCGCCGCCTGTTGGCGGAGGGCTCCCTGACCGTTTCCTTCGTGCCGGTCTTCACGGAATACCTGAAAGTCAAGACCCGCGAGGAGGCATTGGAGCTTGCCAACGTGGCATTCACGCTGCTCTCGATCATCCTGGTCGCAGTCTCGATCATCGGGGTGCTTTTGTCGCCGTACATTGTCGCGTTCATGGCGCCCGGGTTCATGGACACTCCGGACAAGTTTGCGCTCACCGTCCTGCTCACGAAAATAATGTTCCCTTACATATTCTTTATTTCTCTCGTGGCACTGTGCATGGGCATCCTCAATTCGCTGCGGCATTTCGCCGCCCCGGCGCTTTCGCCCGTGGTATTGAATCTGGCGATGATCGGCGCCGCCCTGTTCCTGAGGGATTTTTTCGAAGAACCTGTACTGGCGCTTGCTGTCGGCGTGATGATCGGCGGCCTGCTGCAGCTCGGGATGCAGGTCCCGGCGCTGCTCGGCAAGGGCGTCCGGCTCAGGCCCGATTTCAAATTCCGGCACCCCGGGGTGAAGAGGATCGGCATCCTGATGATTCCCGCCGCGTTCGGGGCGGCCGTTTACCAGATCAATATTTTCATCAGCACCCTGATCGCCTCGTTCCTTCCCGGCGGGAGCGTTTCCTTCCTCTATTACGCCGATCGTGTGGTTGAGCTTCCCCTCGGGGTGTTTGCGATTGCCATCGGGACGGCCTCCCTGCCGAGCCTCTCGGACCAGGTCTCCCGCGGCAAGTTCGACGAGATGAAAGACACGCTGTCCTTTTCGCTGAGGCTGATCCTCTTCATTGCCATCCCGGCATCCATCGCGCTTATTGCCTTAAGGGAGCCCATCATTTCGGTCCTGTTCCAGAGGGGCGCTTTCGACAGCATGTCAACAGTGCTGACGGCCCAGGCCCTGCTCTACTATAGCCTGGGACTCTGGGCCTTTTCCGCGATCAGGGTCGTCGTCTCGGGTTTCTATGCCCTGCAGGACACGAAGACACCCGTCCAGGTCGGCGTTGCCGCGCTCATTATAAACACGCTTTTCAGCGTCGCCCTTATGTTCCCGCTCAAGCACGGCGGGCTGGCGCTGGCGACTTCGATCGCCACATCGTTCAATGTCATCGCGCTCTATGTAATTTTGAAGAAGAGGGTCGGCGGGTTCCTGAAGGACGGTTTCCTCGATTCCGTCTCCCGCATATTCCTTGCCTCCCTGGCGATGTGGGCCTCATTTTTCCTGGTCGAGCTTGTCTTTCCCTGGAGCAACAATGCTTCTCAGTATCATAAGGTGGTCCTGCTCAGCGTGCTTGTCGCCCTCGGTCTCGGCGTATTTTTAATCTCGTCGCTCCTCCTGAAGAGCCGGGAAATGCAGTTCATGTGGAGGATCGTGAAACGGCGGTTGGGAAGATAATGAAGGATTATTATGCCGCATTAGGCGTCGGCAGAGACGCCCGGGAAGATGAAATCAAGAAAGCCTACCGGCGGCTCGCGCTCAAGTACCACCCGGACCGGAACCCCGGGGACAAGTCCTCGGAGGAGAAATTCAAGGAGATAGCCGAGGCCTACGGCGTCCTGATAGACCGTTCCAAGAGGGCCGAGTACGACATGTACGGGGCCGATGCCGGCCGCAACGGATTTTCGCGCTACAGCCGCGAGGACATTTTCCGGGACATCTTCAGCAACCCGGCAATGGCCGACATCTTCAGGGACCTGGAAAACGAGTTCCGCAAGTCCGGGTACAGGTCGGGAGAAAGCTTTTTCAATGACATGTTCTTCCGCGGCCAGGGGGTTTTCTACGGCAGGGTGTATTTCAACGGACCGGGCGGGACGCGCGTGTACTCGTTCGGGGGCGGGGGCGAGCTCCGGAACCCCCATGCATCGGGACGATATTCGGCTGCCGGTTCGGAACCGCAGCCGGCCACGGTCCAGCCGGCTGTCCCGGAGAGCGGCCTCAAGAAGCTGGGAAAATCACTGTGGAGTTCAGTAATGGGCCTCCTCTCGCCGTCTGCCGCAAGAGATCTGAATTTCTCGCTCATAATCTCCCCGATTGACGCCGAACTGGGGCGCGAGGTCATGTTCACATATTCGCGGGGCAACAGGGAGGAGCCGGTCCGCCTGAAGATTCCCGAGGGGATTGCAAGCGGGACAAAACTCAGGCTGCAGGGCATGGGCCTTGAAGACCCCGCGGGAGGGCCGCCGGGGGACCTGTACCTCGAGGTGAGCATCAGGTAAAATGCGGCCGCCGCGAGCTTTGCAATCGGGGCTGATTCGTGGTACCTTTACGCGATAAAAAAATTGACTAACAAAATCCAAAGTGGTACTCAAAACCGCTTTAGCAAAGGAAAATCAGGCACATCGCCTTAAATAAAATGCAAGGACACACCTATGCTGGATGTAAAATTTCTCAGGGATAATATAGACCTCGTCAGGCGCAAGATGCTCGAGAGAGGGCAGGACCTGGACCTGGGTGAATTCGTCCGTCTTGACCAGAAGAGGAGGGACATCCTCCTCGAGGTGGAAGGGCTCCGGGGCGAGCGCAACCGTGTTTCCAAGGAGATCGGGAAAAAGAAGGGCCAGAAGCAGGACGCCTCGGCTGAGATCACGAGGATGTCCGAGGTTTCCAACCGCATAAAGGAGCTTGACGAAGAACTCAAGGAAACGGAAGAGAACCTCAAGAAAATAGTCATGATCATCCCGAACATCCCGCACGAATCGGTGGTCTACGGAACGGGCTCGGAGGACAACCCCGTCGTGAGGATGTGGGGGGAGAAGCCGAAAATGGACTTCGTCCCCAAGCCGCACTGGGAAATAGGGGAGGACCTCGGGATCCTGGACTTCGCCCGCGGCGCGAAGATCACGGGCGCACGCTTCACCTTGTACAAAGGCGCCGGTGCGCATCTCGAGCGGGCCATCATCAATTTCATGCTCGACCTGCACACGACCGCCCACGGCTACACCGAGGTGCTCACACCCTTCATGGTCAATGCTACCAGCATGACTGGAACCGGGCAGCTCCCGAAATTCGCCGAGGACCTCTTCAAAATAGAAGGCCTCGACTATTACATGATCCCGACGGCCGAGGTCCCGGTCACCAACATCCACCAGGATGAGATACTTAACGAAAAAGACCTCCCGGTCTATTACGTGGCATATTCGCCCTGTTTCCGGGCGGAGGCGGGCTCCTATGGCAAGGACACCCGGGGGCTTATCCGGCAGCACCAGTTCAATAAAGTTGAAATGGTCAAGTTCTCGAAGCCGGAAACCTCGTACGACGAGCTGGAAAAGCTGACCCTGAACGCGGAAGAAATCCTCAAGAGGCTCGGGATTCACTACCGCACAGTAAGCCTCTGCACAGGCGACCTTGGCTTCTCCTCCTCAAAGACATACGATCTCGAGGCGTGGCTGCCGGGCCAGGACACGTACAGGGAAATATCCTCCTGCAGCAACTTTGAAGACTTTCAGGCCAGAAGGGCGGGAATCA
>JBDKTK010000084.1:0-9410 GCA_039680225.1 Syntrophaceae bacterium | reverse complement strand
ATTTCGGCCACCCCCGCGCAATATGAAGTAGCCAGGTCAAAGGGCCGGATTATCGAGCAGCTGATCCGTCCGACCGGCCTGATGGACCCGGAAATAATCGTGAAGCCGGTGAAGCATCAGGTTGACGATCTTTTTGGTGAAATCAGGGAGAGAGCGGCTAAAAAAGAGCGCGTGCTGGTCACTACCCTGACGAAGAGGATGGCCGAGAACCTGACCGAGTATTACCAGGGATTGGGGATCAGGGTTACGTACCTCCATTCGGATATTACCACCTTGGAGAGGGTCGCAATTATCCGGGACCTGCGGCTGGGAAAATATGATGTCCTGATCGGGGTCAATCTGCTCAGGGAAGGGCTGGACATCCCGGAAGTGTCACTCGTTGCCATCCTGGATGCCGACAAGGAGGGCTTCCTCAGGTCCGAGAGGTCGCTTATCCAGACGAGCGGCCGCGCTGCCCGGAACTCCGGGGGGCAAGTCATTATGTACGCCGATAAGATCACGAGGTCCATTGACTTATGCCTTAACGAAACCAAGAGAAGGAGGGAGATCCAGGGGCGCTTCAATAAAGAGCACGGCATAACCCCGGAGACAATCCGCAAGGACATCACAAATATCCTCTCATCTATTTACGAGGCTGATTATTTGACTATCCCGGCAGTTGAGGAAAAAGAGAGCGGTTACCTCACCGAAGAGCAGTTGCCAAAGAAATTGCGGGAGCTTAAAAAGGAGATGAAAAAAGCGGCCGAGAACCTGGAATTTGAAAAAGCGGCCCAACTGCGGGACATGATCAGGGAACTGTCCGAACTGGAACTGCACCTGGGAGGGGATGAATGAGGGGCGGTCATTGAGCCTGTCGAAATGACTGTACCTTTATCTCTACCGAGTCGTACGCTCATTTCGACAAGCTCAATGAGCGATTTACCACTGTCTGATGAAAAAAGTATGGACGAGCACACCACACAACTCCAGGAGAGGGTCAAAACGGCCCCGACCGAGACCGGCGTCTACCTGATGAAGGACGCCGCCGGGAAGGTGATCTATGTCGGCAAGGCCAAAAACCTCCGCAGCCGCGTGCGGTCCTATTTTGCCAACAAGGACACCCGGCCGATGATCCCGTTCATGGTGCCCAAGATCCATCAGATAGATTTCATCGTGACCGTCACGGAAAAAGAGGCCCTGATCCTGGAGAACACGATGATCAAGGAGCACCGCCCGAAGTACAACGTGTACTTCCGCGACGACAAGGATTACAACCACCTCCGGATCGATATGGACCATCCTTTTCCCCGCTTCCAGTTTATCCGCAGGCCGAAAAAGGACGGCGCCGTTTACTTCGGCCCGTATTCCTCGGGTCTGGCCGTCAAGGAGACGATGCACTTTCTCCAGAAGATCTTTCCCCTGCGGACCTGCAAGGACGTGCTCTTCCGGTCCCGGCAGCGGCCCTGCATCGAATACGAGATCAAGCGCTGCCTGGGCCCCTGCTGTAATTTAGTGACCCGCGAGAAATACACGGACATGGTCAGGGACGCTGTAACCTTTCTTGAGGGAAAGGAAAAGAGCCTCGTCAGGGACCTCAAGGATAGAATGAAGGCCGCTTCATCCCAGTATGAGTTCGAGGAGGCCGCCCGCCTGCGCGACATCATCTCTTCCATAGAGGCCACCCTGGAAAAACAGAACGTATTCAGCATGGATTTCAAGGACCTGGACGTCTTTGGGATCTACCGCGAGGGCAACCGGACCCAGGCATGTCTGGTCCGGATCCGGAAAGAGCGGATCCAGGGGACGAAGAAGTTCCCCGCTTTCAAGATCGATGCGCCGACAGGGGAAATACTCTCGTCCCTGTTGAAGCAGTTTTATGCGGAAGAGGACAATATCCCGGTAGAGATAATCATTCCCGACGCAATCGAGGACAGGGCCGTAATTGCCGAGTGGCTCTCCGAAAAGAAAGGCTCGAAGGTTTCCCTGATTCTGCCCCGGCGGGGCAAGAAACGCGAGCTGATGGAAATGGCCGTCAACAACGCCGGCAGCATGCTGAAAGCGGAGCGTGACTCCGAAAGGAAGGCCGGTGAAATCGGAGAGGCGCTGGCCGTGAACCTGCATCTGAAAAAAGTCCCGAAAAGGATTGAGTGCTTTGACATATCAAACATCGGCGGCGACCAGGCGGTCGGTTCGATGGTGACCTTCATCGACGGGAACCCGGACAAGAACGAATACCGCCGGTTCAGGATCCGCGACCTGCAGGGTGCCAATGATTTTGGGATGATCTATGAGGTGATAAAAAGGCGGCTCGCAGGAAAGCAGGAACTGCCTGATTTAATGATAGTGGACGGGGGAAAGGGCCAGCTCAATTCCGCAATGCTGGCCATCCGCGAATCCGGCATCCAGGGCAGGGAATCAATGGACATAATCGGCCTGGCCAAGGCGGCCGATGAACCGGAGCAGGCCGGGGTGCAAGATATCGATGCCGCCGGCCCGAAGGCAAAAAAGGTACATAAAGGCGAAGACCGGGCCTACATCGCGGGGCGCAAGGACCCCGTGTACCTGAATAAGCATCCCAAAGCGCTGCTCTTCCTGCAGCGCATCCGGGACGAGGCCCACCGGTTTGCGATCACCTATCACCGGCTGCTGATGAGAAAAAGGGACATACAGTCCATTCTTGACGAGATCCCCGGGATCGGTCCTGCCCGGAAGAAGGCGCTGCTCGCCGGTTTTCAGGACATCAATGCCCTGAAGGGCGCCTCCGTTGAAGAGATTGCTGGCGTGGACGGCATCACGACAGAGCTGGCGCATGCGATCAAGGATTATCTCTCCGATGAACACAACACGGAAGTGACGCCTGCTGAATGAGTTTCGTTTCGATCTTCCTCATTGCAATAGGGCTTGGGATGGACGCATTCTCAGTCGCGGTCGGGACGGGGTTCAATGCCAGGCGTGTCGACCCGGGCCAGCTCCTGAGGCTGTCGACCGGCTTCGGCCTGTTCCAGTTCATGATGCCGATGCTGGGCTGGACCGCCGGACGGACCATTGCCGATCTGATCTCGCGATACGATCACTGGGTCGCTTTCGGCCTGCTGGCCGGAGTCGGAGCCAAAATGATCCTCGATTCGGTCCGTGCCAATAATGATGATACGGGCAATCAGTCTGACTCACCGGACCCGACAAAAGGACTCAGCCTCCTTGTCCTTTCTATAGCAACCAGCATCGACGCCTTTGCCGTGGGCCTGAGCTTCGCGCTGCTGGACATTTCTGTTTTAACGGCAAGCATCATAATCGGCATTGTCGCGTTCGCGATGACCGCTGCCGGAATTTTCCTGGGCGCAAATGCCGGGAAAAAACTGGGCAAAAAAGCCGGGATCCTTGGCGGCCTGATCCTGATCGCCATCGGCCTCAGAATCCTGCTCAGCGATCTGCTTTAATTTATCAAATCAGAGCCCTCTCTCTTTTCAAATCCAACCAAACAATATTGCAAATAAGGTTTTTGAGCCTACTTCAATTTTATCTGGGAGACAAAAATCCTGCACATTGAATTGAAATTCCTCATGTCTGATTGAAAATAGTCCTACATTTATTTTCTGATCAGTTCTGTCTCGACGAGTTTTATGTGTCGCACAAACATGAATAATTACAATGGGATAAAATACAACACCTTTTTTCGCTTTGATTTTATCTGCCGCCATTACAGCGAATTGCATTCCCCTGTTAAAGAACAATAAAGGTTCTTGATATCCCTATATATGCGTGGTATATTTCCTACAAATAGCAAGTTTAATCTTACTATACAAATTCCAAACAAGGTGGGTAAAATGAAAACAAGGCTGACATCGCTTATATCGCTGGCGCTGAGCTGCATATTGATTGCTCTTCCCGCTTACGCCCAGCTGTCTCCCAATCCGAACCCGGCAGGCAATACCATTACAATTTCCGGTAATGGATATACCGCTGGGGCTGACTTTGAAAATTACGGCACCCTTAAAATACAAGAATCCGGCAGACTGACCGTCGATACAGGCTCGCTGAATAACCAGTCCTCCGGTTACTTTCGAAATGATGGAGTGTTTGTAAATTACGGGCGTGTAGCAATTCACAATGTCGTCGACAACAATGGGCGCTGGGAATTAAAGAATCGCGTATACATCCGCGATAACTGCGTTTTAAACAATAACGGTACTATCGTTTCTGATGCAAATGTCTCTTCGCAAATTCAACCTTCCCCAAACACTACCATCAATAACAAAGGCACGATGACAACATATTGGCTCCAGAATCGGGGCATTATCAACAACAGCGGCTACTGGAAAAGCGGGCACTGCACAGGAACTGACTGTTATCTGACGAACAAAGGCGACGGCACCATTAACAACACCGGGACCCTGGAAACAGACTATGCAATAAACCGTGGCGCTATCAACAACAAAGCGAATGGTATCATAATAAATAACGGATATTTTCGTAATTATGGAAATGGTACAACCAGTTTGGGGCTCTTTAACAACGAAGGCCGCCTGGAAAACAAAAGCGGCGCCACCCTGGTCAATGACTGGATTATGACTAATACCGGCACCATTATCAATGACGGTACGCTTCAAAATGGGACAACCGGAACCTTCACGAATGAGTCCCCGGGCGTTCTGGTAAACAATAACCTGATCAAAACCACGGGGAATTTTCTCAATAAAGGCCTGTTGCTGAACAGCGGCAACATTGAAGGCGACATCGTAAATAGCGGGACAATTGCTTTAGGGGACACGGTTACCAAGTCCGGCGCAATGGTTCAGGATATAAAAGAAACTCAGATTACGGGAAACTTCACAAATACGAGGGATGGAAATCTCAATATTAATATTGATGCCCTGGGCAACTCCGATCGGATGCACGTCACCGGGATTGCGACATTGGAAGGAGGCATGGTCAATGTTCAGGCCGCAGCAGGCCAATATAAATTGGGCACCGTTTATAGTTTTCTGTTAACTGATGGAGGAGTCACCGGAACCTTTTCCGGATCGAAAGTCATGGATTCAATATTCCTCAATGCGGACCTGATACACAAGCCGGCGGAGGTTGATTTAATTATCACTCGCAACGGCACTACCTTCCAGCAAGTAAGGAACCTGACCGAAAATGAGCTGCATGTTGCTGAATCACTCGATCAGATTGTGAATTCAGGACCGGCAGGAGATATGGCATATATAATAAGCGGACTGCTGCTGCTTAACGAGGCGCAGGCCCGCAATGCCTACGACCAGATGGGCGGTTTGATGCCCGCATCAAGGCACAGCTCCCGGTCGCCCTGCATGGCGTTGGCGGTCATGGCAATGATGGGGAGTGAGGCAAAATCGGCATTGCGACGTATTTCGCGGGTTGCCTCATAGCCGTCCATCTCCGGCATCTGGACGTCCATCAGCACAATATCGAATGCGCCTCCATGTTCGGCAATGCTCTTCACGGCCTGCAGTCCGTTCTCCGCAATTGTCACAATCATACCCGCCGTTTCCAGGATTATCCGGCCGAGCATCTGGTTTATGGAGTTGTCCTCTACGAGAAGTACCCTGAGGCCTTTGAGCTTGCCGCCATATGTATGATCCTTCTGCGCTCCTGATTCTTCTTTCGACATATCAATCAGGATATGCCCCGGGCCGTGGCCGCGGCCGTGGCCCTTTACCTGAAGCAGTTTGCGCAGCATCCCCGGTATGGAGCTTCTTTTTACCGGTTTGGCCAGGGTGGCTGTCAAATACTTGCTTGTATCGGGGCTTACCTTCAGTCGAACGGGCGCTACAAGGACAAATACGGCAAATTGCGTTTCAATGCGCAGCTGTTCCAAAACCGTCAATATATCGTCGGAAACAGCCGAATCGATCAGGATGACCTTGACCTGTTCTAAAGAGCTCCGGATAATCTCGACTGCTTCCGATTCAGAAAAAGCCGCTTTGGCATTCATTCCATAAAGGCTTAAATCACGGCAGAGGACTTTGGAAAAAGCTTCGCATTTGGACAAAATGAGAGCCGTCTGCCCGTTGGAAATGCGTTCAAACTCGAGAGGACTCTGATCCGCGCATTTCTGCAACTGTGTGGTAAAGTGGAATGCGCTGCCCACCCCCGGTTCGGATTCCACCCAGATTTGCCCTCCCATCAATTCAGTCAGGTTTTTGCAGATCGCCAGGCCAAGTCCAGTTCCCCCGTATTGACGGGTTATCGAACCGTCTGCCTGGGTAAAAGCCTCAAAGAGCATGGCGGCCTTTTCCGGAGCGATGCCGATGCCGGTATCCCTCACGGCAAAGCCCAGAGTAAGAGTCTCTTCTTCGTCCTTCTCCAGGCCGACACTTATGATTATCTCACCGGTCTTTGTAAACTTAACGGCATTCCCAATCAGGTTGATCAAGATCTGTCTCAGGCGCAGGGGATCTCCCATAAGTATGCGGGGCAGATTAGGGTCTACATCTGTTATCAGCTCTATGCCGTTCTCCAAAACCCTATCCCCAAACATGTCCTGAACGCTCTCTATTATCTTGGCTACTTCCAGCTCAACAGATTCAATATCGAGCTTTCCGGCCTCAATCTTCGAGAAATCAAGGATATCGTTGATGAGCCCGAGCAGGGAATGGGCTGAGGAACCTGCTATCCTTAGGTATTCCCGTTCTTTCTCCGGCAGTTCCCCCCCCAGGACCAGGTCCGTCATGCCGATGATCGCGTTCATGGGCGTGCGGATCTCGTGGCTCATCCGGGCCAGGAATTCCCCCTTGGCGCGGCTGGCCGCTTCGGCCGCCTCTCTCTCCCTCCGTTCAGTTTCTTTCTCTTTCTGGTCGGAGATGTCGATCAGCGAGCCTTCGTAGCACAGCAGGGCGCCGTTGCTGTCGCGCACCGTGCGGGCCGAAACCGAGACCCAGATTATTTTCCGGTTGCGGCGGAATATACGTATTTCAAATCCAACAATCTGCCCATGATCGGACAAAAGACCGAGCATCTCATCGAGTCTCTTCTTATCGGGATATCCGTCAAAAATGTTTCTGGATTTGGGGAGCAGTTCCTCCGGCGAGTCGAACCCCATGATCCGCGCCAGCGAAGGATTGCAACTGAGCATCTTCCCTTCCGGCGTGCATTGGAATATGCCCTCGACGGCGTTCTCATAGAGTCCCCGGTAGTTGCTCTCCGATTCCTGGAGCTTCGAGTAGAGCCGGGCGTTTTCGATGGAAATGGCCGCCTGGGAGCCCAGGATCGCCAGCAGCTCCACCATCTGATTGGTAAATGCCCCGGAGGCGATATTGTTTTCCAGGTACAGGATGCCGGTGAGGGTCGCCTGGTTCATGATGGGCATGCACAGGACCGAGCGGGGCTGCGCGCGCCTGACGTACTCGTCCTGCGTGAAGTTGCCCTGCCGCGCGGCGTCAGCCAGGACCAGGGTCTTCTTTGTCCTTTCCACGAAATGGACGATGGCAGGGCTCAGCCGGTCGCTTTCGTCCAGGGTGACTGATTCGAGGACCGGTTCCTCTCCGGATTCGATTGAGCCATGGGCCTCGATTGTCAGGCGGCCCTCATCATTCAGGATCAGGAAACCGCGCTGCGCCCCGGCATTCTCCATAATTATTTTGATCAATTCGGAAAGCAGCTTGTCGAGGCGGATCTCCCGTGATATCGCGCCGGAGGCCTTGACGACGGTATTGAGGTCAAACCGGGAAGATTGGGTCGAAGATGAAGAGCCTGTTTGTGTGACGGTTGCTTCCATGCCCTCCGCTTTCCGGGAGAGCAGTCCCGCGTGCTTTTCCTCGAGGTCTTTTACCTTGGCTGCGGCGCCCCAGCGCTCATACAAATAGCGCGCCTGCTTGAGGTAAACGGAAGCGTACAGGGATTTGCCCTGCGACAGGTAAAACCGCCCGGCAAGTTCGTTGGCGATAGCCTCTTCATTAAGGTATTTATTTTCGCCTGCAAGCTTGATGGCCTGATCGTAATAATCAGCCGCGGCAGTGGTCTTCCCCTTTATCCTGCAGCGTTCCGCCTCGACCAGGAGGATTTTATGCTGATAGTTCATGGGGGCGTGTTTGTTCCATTTTCTCAGCACCTTCTGATTGCGGTCAACCTTCTTTAAAATTCTATGGCGCTCTGCGGTTGATTTGTCGTCAATATTGGCGAGATTAACCAGGGAGCTGTAAAAATGATAAAAACTGAAAAAGACCTGTCCCGTTATGGCTCTGATATTGACATATGCGGCGTTCTCATTCTCCAAGGCCTCTTCATTGCGGCCCATAAGGTAGCTGATGATCATTTTCAAGAAATGTACATCAAACAGCATTACGCCATCACCGCCCTGCATGTGTATAGGGATGTGCTCTTCTTCCCGGTAGGCGTCACCGGAAATGACGCACGGGTCGGCGGACAGTCCCTGTAAATTAAGAATTACCTGCCGGTAAAGCTTCATTCCCAGGATGTTCCTTTCCTCTTTCAGTCTGAAGACGGCAGGAAAATCTGTTTCGAAAGATTTGCTCAGATCGGAAAGTTCCACCCCGGCCAGAAACATGTGTCTTATGCGTACAAGCAATGCGTAGCCTGCGTATTGAATGTTGCCGTATTGCAAACCGACTCGGTAGGCCCGCGGAAAATTGGCAAATGTTGATCGTAAGTGGGTTTTCCTGTGAAACAGAATGAGATTGTCACCAAATTGAACAAGTCCTTCATTCATCTTTGCGTCGGGGCGATCAGCCTGCAAGTCAAGAACCCTCCGGAGTTCATATCCACGCTCTACCCTGTCCATTGCACCTGCCAGGAATAGCGTGCCGTACACTCCGATCATTATTCTGCTGTTGCTGCAGGAAATCCTGTTTTTCATGATCAGGTAAACGCTTGTGAAATTAAGTATAGCCAGCGTTTCGGGGGAGATGATGTAAGTCACGTTCATCAGGCTGAGCACAAGCCGGAATAGTGCCAACAGACGAGTATCCGTTGCTTCGGGATATCGGGCAATCTCCTCGGGGGATTTCCCTATCAACGCCATTTCCGCTCTTATGAAGGCAAAGAGGAGATGGAGTTTGGATGGCTTGCGGGGAACTTTGAAATCCAGGGCATTCAGGATCTCCTCGCCGGCATCAAGGGCTTCACGAAACCTGCCATGACTCGACCTCGAACTGATTCTGGATATATAAAAAGGGACTTTGTCTATTGCATTACGGGCATTTCTCAGGATTACTTCCCCCAGCCTCTCCATTTCATCATGGTCCGCGGATAGATAAGCTGCCTCAGCCGCATCATTATGGATGGCCAATGTGAACTCGTAACGGCTCTGCCAGGAATCACCACTGAGCAGATCAAGTCCTGTTCTGAAAAACTGGTACGCCGGGGCAAAGGCCGCCGACTCTTTGGCCTTCAGTCCCGCCCGATGATTGAGGTCGGCAACTTGTGCCTTCTCTTCCCTGGATGTGATCAGT
>JBDKTK010000083.1:0-11143 GCA_039680225.1 Syntrophaceae bacterium | reverse complement strand
CATGATAGTTGTTATTATTTTCTCCTGATCCCTGCCAATCCCACGAGGCCAAGCCCCAGAAGCAGCATGGTTGCAGGTTCGGGCAAAGTTGAAGACCCTTCTATACTCAAGTTTTGGCAAACAGTCCATCCTGTTTCATTAAGCTCAACAGTTCTTAAACCGAATCCGTCATTGTACTCAATGCCGAAGAACGCATTTCTCAGGCTCGATCCAAAATCATCAATGTAAGAGCCAGTAACAGAGAGCGGTGAAAGGGTTTCAATATAGTCAATATCAAGGCCTGAAAAACTTAAGGCAGCCCCGGGAGCAATGGAAAGACCGGTCCAAGTTACCGTTTGGAACCATTCAGGATTGGAAAGGAAATCACTTGCCGCGCCTCCGCCCGTATTGTAATCCCACGCAGCAATTCCATCAGCGGCCGTGCCAAGGCTGTAGACGACTCTTGTGATATTGAGTCCCCCGGTTGAATTGTTGGTCACCGTAAATGCCTGAAGAAAAGAATTACCGTCGATGGCAATATCGGCATCAATGACTGCGGAATACGCCGGACTTCCACATAAGAGAACGAATCCAATAGCAAGAGATATCAGTATTCTTTTCATTTTCTTCTCCCTTTCCAAAAAGAAAGTAACTTAACAAATATATATGTCAATTCGCGAGCATAAATTATGCCATCATGCGTAACAACTTGAATTTTATGCATTTTCCAAAGTTATTCCCGGAATGAAATTGTTCAAACTTGTAAATAAAACCGATAATTCATTGGCCGGAATATGTTACGAAAAGATTATATCTTTAGTAATTACAAATGCTTATAATCATCACTAAAATCTGTAAGGAAATCCGACAATAAAGCTTCCTCCGGTCGGGGACGGTTGATGGGGCGCGATTTGTTTGAATAAAGTAATGAATTGCGGATAATTTATGCGGAAATGCATGCGGTCGAGGCCGCCCGCCTTTTATTGGCGTTATAAATTCTAATACGCGGGTTGATCGTCGCGGAGCGAAACAGCAGACAGGAGGAGACCGCACAAGGTATTGATCTCCTCCAGTTTGTCATATTTTCTGTCTGTGAAGGCAATCCAGCGCAGCGCCATATGGGTGAAGGCCCCTATGAACATGTTTCTGAAGACGCGCGGATTCACATCTTCATGAAATTCGCCTTTCGCCTTGCCTTCCTCAATCAGGTCTTCCAATATTTTGAAATATTTCCTGTGCGCTTCATAAGATTTCGATTTATAGAATTTCTTATTCAAGAGCATATCAAGAACGTATATCCTGAAAAATTTATAATTGCCCAGCAGGGAGGTGAAATGGAACCGGATGAAAGCAGAAAGCTTTTGCTGCGACGTTTCGATGTGAAATATAGAGGGCAGCGCCTCGAGATTCCGATTCAAATATTTGCCCGCTACGGAAAAAAGCAGGTCATCCTTGTTCACAAAATTATTGTAAATGCTCCCTTCGGCGATATTCGCTATTCTGGCAATCTCGGATACCTTGGCTTTGAAAAAGCCATGCCGGGAAAACACTTCCTCTGCTGCTGAAAGGATATTCTCTTTCTTGTCGCCTGCAGCCGGGGCTTCTTTTCTTTTCACCATCCGGAAGATCAGGGACATGATGTCATTCAAGTCCTGGCCGCTCTCCTTCACCTCCTCGTTCTCTATGCAGCCTATTGCCTCAAAATCGATCGTGCCGTAAATAATGTCGCGCAATAAACTCAGGTCAATGTCCGCATGGAAAATGCCCTCATCAACGCCGGTTTTCAAAATTCCCCGAAGGTTCGACGCATGCTTTTTAACAAGGGCATAAGCCTCGGTATTGTATAATTCCGGATTCGACCGGCATTCAAACAGCAGGTTCCGGACATAATTTTTATGAAGGTCATTATATTTTAAAGAATACCAGAGGAACTTGCTCAACTTGGATTTGGCGTCAATGATCCCTTCAAGGTGGTCCTGCAGTATTTCAATGGTTTCTTCCATCCGATCATGGAAGATTGCATTGACAAGATCGTCTTTCCCTTTGAAATACTGGTAGGCGAGGGAATCGGCGACTCCCGCCTTTTGCGCAATGTTGGCGATAGTTGTCCCTTCTATGCCGTTCTGCGTCAGCAATTCCTCGGCAGCCTCTAAAATTCTTTCCCTCGTGGTTTTATGCAAAACCTTATCCTGTCTTGACCAGTTTGAGAAATATGTAATATCAGGCCTTTTAGCTCTTTTTTTCTCTGGTGCCAAATATTATTCTCGCTTCGTCCGGTGTGGCAATCTCGAATCCGAGGGCCTCTATGATCCTGACCGCATTTTCAACCAGTTCGTAGTTTCCCTTGGCAAGTTCGCCGTTCGGCATTTTTATATTGTCCTCGAGGCCGACCCTGACGTGGCCGCCGCAAAGGACCGCCTGGGCGATTGCGGGCCACTCCTCGTTTCCGATCCCGCATGCCGAGAAATTCGCTCCCGGAGGTAGGGATGCGACCATGCTGGTAAAGGTTATGGGCCGGAAAGCCGCGCCTCCGCACACGCCGCAGACAAAATTAAAATTGACCGGGTTAGTGAAAGTCCCGCCCGGCTCCAGGAAATAATAGTTTTCGATGCCCGCGGTGGAATAGACTTCAAGTTCGGGTTTCGTGCCGATATCTTTCATGATCTTCGCAAGCTTTGCAATCGTGAAGAAGGTGTTGTCGAAGGTATAATCGACAAGGACCTCGCCCGATTTCCGGTTCACTGCAGCAAAATTCATGGTTGCCATGTTCAGGGAAGACATCTCCGGCCTGACCGCTTCCAGTTGGGCCATCCGCTGTTCGGGCGTTGCCCCCATTCCCAGGGCGGATGTCATGTTCACAATGAGTTCGGGGGTCCTGTCCTTTATGGCGTCATGGCTCGCCTTGATACGTTCGATAGACGTGGAATTGGTCCCGTCGTTCTCAACGCCGTGGACGTGGACCATTGACGCGCCTGCCTTGAAAACCTTGTGTGCGGCGTCTGCCAGCTCTTTGGGCGTATAGGGGGTGTTGGGGTTTTGATTTTTCCTGGTTGCCGATCCTACGAGAGCGCAGGTAACAATAACTTTTTTCCGTTCCATTTTTCCCACCTTGAGTAAAGTAATTTCTGTTGGGTGCCGTAATGCTGTTCCCGGTAGAGCGACTTCCGTCCCCGATGTTCCAACGAGGGCCTAACGGAGGAGCTGCCCGGCGATGATGGTCCGCTGGATCTGGTTTGTCCCTTCGTAGATCTGGGTAATTTTGGCATCCCTCATCATCCGCTCGACGGGGTATTCCCGGATGTATCCATAACCGCCGAATATCTGGACGGCGTCAGTCGTCACCTTCATCGCCGCATCCGAGGCATACCACTTTGCCATGGACGAAAGTATGGGAATCTCGGATGAATCGGGATCGTTATCGATCAACGATGCAGCCCGGTATACCATGGAGCGCGATGTCTCCACGCTCAGCGCCATTTCCGCCAGCATCCATTGCATCCCCTGGAAAGAAGATAAAGGTTTGCCGAACTGCACCCTTTCCTTGGCGTACCGGACCGCCGCTTCGAGCGCGCCCTGCGCAATGCCCAGCGCCTGTCCGCCGACAGCAGGCCTCGTGTAGTTGAATGTCGTCATGAGGGTCTTGAAGCCCAATCCTTCCGGACCGACAAGCCGCTCCCCGGGGAGGAAAACATCCTCGAACACGAGTTCCCTTGTATCGGACCCATGGAGCCCCATCTTGTGTTCGTGCTTCCCGACGGCAAAACCCTTATCGCCCTTTTCCACCAGGAGCATGCTGATCCCGCGGTTGCCTTTCTCCCTGTCGGTGTAAGCGAGGACTGTTACAAAATCCGATTCGCCTCCGTTTGTGATGAATATTTTTGAGCCGTTCAGCACGTAGCCGCCGCCAACCTTCTTCGCGGTTGTCTTCATACCACTGACATCAGATCCCGCGCCCGGTTCCGTAATTGCGCAGGCGCCAAGACATGACCCGGAGGCCAGGCGGAACAGGTAGTTCTTCTTCTGCTCTTCGCTGCCCACCAGCAGCAGGGGATCAGAAGCCAGCGCCTGTGTTGTCAGAATGACGGATGTGGAGGCGCAGACCCTTGCCACTTCTTCCACGACAAGGACAAGGGAAACCATTCCAGCGCCGGCGCCGCCGTATTCTTCGGGGATTTGAATGCCGAGAAGACCATTCTCCTGCAAAATCTTTACGGACTCGCGGGGGAACATTTCCTGCTCATCTATATGGGCGGCTATAGGCGCGAATTTGCCCTCCGCGATCTTTCTCACCATATCCCTCAACATCCTCTGTTCTTCACTCAGCATAAAATCCATAACCTGCTCCTTTGGCATCTTTAAACTTGGTTAATCTGTTCTCAGTAGTACTTGATCACCGTGCGCCGCCTGGGACTATTAGCATTCATTAATATGATTATAATGAACAATATTCATCATATATAGCGTGGTCGTCTTTTTTGCAAGAATTTTTTATGAAGCGGTAATGTACTGTAATAATACATTTTATGGTTAGTTCAGCCAGGCCGTTATCCATTATCTTCATGTGAATTAAATTCATTATCTTTTGAATTGTTAAACAAGGGGAAAGATGTCTTCCTGGTATTTGTTTATGAACAAAATCGTCTATGTTCCCGATCCCTCATGCGATCTGCGCGATAAACGGCATGACGTTCTGGAGATATTGGGCTGTCGAGGTATAAGAAGGGATTTTCGGGGTTTCGGGGTCAGTGACTCAAGGGATCTCGAGTTCAGCGGCAGTTCTGTGTATTTGATGGCCAGGCCTGCCGTGTCGGTTCAAATTGCCCCCGTATTGCATTAGAACAAGCGCATTTCCCGCAAAATTCATTGGTTTGTCTACAGATAAAGTACGGCTTTCATATTTATCGCGTGGGTCCTTATCAAATAGAATCAGTCCGGAGGAATTTAAAATATTAACCATCTCTCTTGTGAACAGTATTCATAGATATCATAGTTGTCTTGTTTTCGCTGCAAATCTAAATAAATTTAAAAAATTCATATGGTTATAGTTACAAAATAAAAATCTTGACAAAGGACCGTATGTCTCTTATAAGCTGAACATCACTCAGATATGAAAATAGGTGAATTGAATACAACGACAGTGATCATGAATCCATGGACAATATCCGAGTTGAAAAGCCTTCAAGGATGCAGCCGGGCTGCAACCGCCGGTTCATTTAACGGGTATGCATGAGAATATCAGCTGAGAACCAACTGAATGAAAGAATCCGGATAGCAGGTAACCCTGTTTACCCGGGTTACCTGATCCGCGGAAGCAGCTCCAATATTATGATCGAAGCAGGCCTCAACATCCTGGGCCCTGCTTACCTTGGAGAGGCGGAGAAATTCCTGGGCTCCGCCGACAGGCTTGATTCCCTCCTCGTAACGCACGGACATTATGAACATATGGGGGCGCTTCCTTTCCTGAAACGGAATATCCCCTCTCTGGACCTTCGGGCCCACCCGATGACATGCGGCCTGCTCGAAAAAGAAAAAGTTGTCAAAGTCATGAATTTTCTGAGCCGGGAGACCTGGGGCTATTTCAAGGAACTTCGGCAACCGGTCGCTGAGGATGTCGAAATCCGTCCCGTAACTTTCGGGAAGCCGCTGAGGGAAGGAGATGTAATAGATCTTGGAGATTGGACATGCGAGGTGTTTGAAACTCCCGGCCACACCCAGGACCACCTCTCATTCTTCCTCCCGGAACCGGGAATATTGTTTCCCGGGGAAGCACTGGGCAACCCCATCATGCAGACAGAGAATGAGGTCAAGATAGAATTCCTGACTTCATATACCAGCTATCTGAACTCAATGCGGAAACTGATTGCGATACTGCCGCGCGTCAAAGTGATTGCCATGTCGCACCTGTATTACTATACGGATGAGGATGTGCCCCGTATCATGAAGATGGCCCTGGATGACACGATTCGCTACAGGGAATTGATCGAGAGATACCTGGATATGGAAAACGGCGACGTCGAACGGGCGGCCTCAACCATGCTGCGGGTGGAATACGATGAGAAGCACGCTGTTTACCAGGAGCGCAACGCCTATGCAATGAACTTGTCGGCGCAGATCAAGGCTGTTGCCGCCTTGAAAGCAGCGAAGTAAGGATGTTGTCTCCGGGTGAGGGGAACAAGAGGATAAGAAATAAAGGCCCTGCCGAGCTCGGCATGTCTGACAGAATCATGAAATAACTGAAAATAAATAAGCCGGAGTCTGCAAATGTATCAGAACTTTTACAAGCGTGATGAGCGTGATGTCCAGTTCGTTCTCAAGGAGCACCTGGGGATTCACAAGTTGTTGTCCTGCGATGCATACAAGGATTTTACGATCGGGGACTTTGACATGGTCCTCAGCCAGGCCGCCAAGATTGCCGCCAACGATCTGGCCCCGACATTCCAGGAGGGCGACCGGGCAGGGTGCCGATACGAGAACGGCCGGGTCTTTGCGCCTGAATCGTTTCACCGGTGCTGGGATGTCTTCAGGGAAGGCAGCTGGTTTGCGCTCCATGCCAGCCCGGCATTCGGCGGCCAGGGGCTTCCGCTTATAATCGCCGAGGCGGCCATGGAATTCATGATGAGCGCCAATTTTGCCTTCAACTGCTATGCGGGGATGGGCGTCGGCAACGGCGGGATGATAGAGAAGTACGGGACGGACAAGCAGCGGAAAATGTTCGTTGAAAAAATGTACAACGGGACCTGGGGCGGAAGCATGTGCCTGACAGAGGCATCCGTCGGGTCGGACGCGCACATGGTCGCATCGAAAGCCATTCCCGACGGTGACACTTATCTCATCCAGGGGTCGAAGGTTTTCATCACTTCCGGCGAACATGACCTTGCAGAGAATATCATCCACCTGGTCATAGCCCGGATAGAAGGCGCGCCCGAAGGCGCCAAGGGGGTCTCCCTCTTTGCCGTGCCGAAAATCTGGGTTAACGAGGACGGGAGCCTCGGGGAGCCGAATGACATCGCCTGCATCGGGATCGAGCACAAGATGGGGCTCAACGGCTCCGCCACATGCGCGATGAATTTCGGGGAGAGCGGCAAATGCCGCGGTCACCTGATCGGCAAGCCCGGGATGGGGCTGGCGTACATGTTTGACATGGTGAACGTCGCCAGGATGGCGGTGGGGCTCGAGTCCGTTGCTTTCGGGCAGAACATATATGCCAATGTGCTGGCCTATGCAAAGGACCGAATCCAGGGCGTGCCTTTCGGAAAAAAAACGGACCGCGTCCGCATCGTGGAGCACGCGGATGTGAGGCGGATGCTGATGAACGTGAAGGCGCTGACGGAAGGGATGCGCGCGCTCGTCTATAAGGCCTATTTTATGGAGGATACTGCAAAGGCCTCGTCATCAGAACAGGAAAGGAAGGCGGCCCAGGGCCGGGTGGAGCTCTTGACGCCCCTTGTCAAGGCATACTGTTCCGACCGCATCTTTGAAATAGGCCGCGAAGGGATACAGATCCTCGGGGGATATGGGTTCACGAAAGAATATCCTGTCGAGCAGTACACCCGCGACTGCAAGATACTCTCGATATGGGACGGGACAAACTACATCCAGTCTGTGGACCTGATAGGCCGGAAACTGAAGATGGAAGGGGTCTTCAGTCAATGGGTCGATGAAGTGAAGAGCTTTACAGAGGCTCACAAATCCGATCCGGCGTGGTCGCGGGAAATCGGGCTTTTGAACGAAGCTCTGGATACGGTGATCGATCTGAGCGGCCTGTACTCCGGGTATTACAAAGAAGGCAGGCAGGGGCTCATCCCCCTGACTTCGACGCGGTTCCTGGACAGCATGGCGGAAGTTGCCGTCGCGCACCTGCTTATGGAACAGGCGTTTATCGCCTCGGCCAGGCTGGATGCAGGCGATTGCAGTGAAACGGACGCGCGGTTCTATCGGGGCAAACTGGGGACCGTCCGTTATTATATCCGGAATTTCCTCCCCCAGGTCTTCGGGAGGGCCAGGATCATCAGGATGGAAGATACCTCCGCGGTGGATATGCCCGAAGAATGCCTGTGAGGGATCAATTGGAAAGGGCTGTTTGATTTAAGCTTACGAATACCTGAATTGGAGAATTAATCATGAAAGTTGAACAGATCGCAGTAATCGGAGCGGGAACAATGGGGCACGGGATCGCCCAGGCCGCCATTTTTGCCGGGTGCACCGTTACCCTGTATGACATAGCGCAGCCAATGCTCGACAGGGCCGTGGCCGTCGTGAACGAAAACATCGACAAAAGATTCGTGGCCAAGGGGAAGATTACAAAAGAGGAAGGCGAGGCAATCAAGGGCCGCCTGAAAACGACGACCTCATTGGAAGACGCAGCAGCGCATGCCGATTTTGTTGTTGAGGCCGTTCCTGAAAATCTCGAACTCAAGAAAAGCATATTTGCGCAGCTCGACAAGCTGTGCCCCCCGCATGCGATCCTGGCGACCAACACATCGGTATTGCCGGTGACGGCAATGGCCGGGGCGACTGAGCGCAAGGGCAAATGCATCGGCACGCATTTTTTCAATCCCGCGGCCGTGATGAAGCTTGTTGAAGTCGTCATGCCGATCGGGGTCGCCGAGGAGACGGTCGAAACAACGATGGAACTGTGCCGGAAAATGGGCAAGACGCCGGTCCGGACCAAGGACGTGCCGGGGTTCATAGTCAACCGGCTGCTCGGCCCCCTGTACATGGAAGCGGCCCAGATCGTCCTGGAGGGGACCGCTACTGCCGAGGACATCGACACGGCAATGAAACTGGGTGCGGGGCATCCCATGGGGCCCTGCGAGCTGGCGGATTTCGGAGGGTTCGACGTGATCCAGATGGGCCAGGATTCCCTGTTTGCCTATACCCATAAAGAAACCGACAGGCTCAATATCCTTTATCGCAAGATGCTGGAAGCCGGCCGCCTGGGAAGGAAGAACGGCAAGGGCTTCTACGATTACCTGCCGGACGGCGCAAAGAAACCTTTTAAAGTCTTCTAAATATCGAGGAGCGGACAATGGAATACAAGGATATCAAGATCACGAAAGAAAACAGGATCGGGACGATCACTATCGACCGGCCCGAAGTGCTCAATGCGATTCGCGACAACACGATGTGGGAAATCAGGGACGTCCTCGAAGCCTGGGAATCCGATCCCGAGGTGCGGGTCGTGGTCCTCACCGGGGCCGGGAAAAAGGCCTTTATCTCGGGCGGCGATATTTCGATCATGGGGTCGAAAACAGGGTATATCGAAATCCTGACCTCCCTGCCGAAAGGGCAGGCCATAACGTGCATGATGGAGAATTATCAAAAGCCCATCATCGCCAAGATCAACGGGATTGCCCTGGGTGGCGGAACGGAACTGGCGCTGGCCTGCGATATCAGGATCGCCGCAGACACTGCAATAATGGGAGTGCCTGAGATCAAGCTCGGCATCATCCCCGGCTACGGCGGGACCCAGCGGCTCACGCGCCTCGTCGGTACGGGCATGGCCAAGAAACTGGTATTGACCGGCGACCACATCAAGGCCGCCGAGGCCCAGCGGATCGGACTTGTCGAGGAAGTGGTCCCCGCGGCCGAACTGGACGAAGCCGTGGCGAAGCTTGCCGCCAAAATCGCCGAGCGCCCGCCTGTTGCGGTCCACATGGGCAAGACGGCCGTGAACCATGGGGCCCAGACAGACCTCCGGACAGCGCTGGAGATTGAAGCCAGATGTTTCGCGCTGTGTTTCGGAACGGAAGACAAGCAGGAAGGGATGAATGCCTTCCTGGAAAAGAGAAAGGCCGATTTCAAGGGACGTTGAGCGGCTGTTCGGACGACACGAATTCAAGGATTATTTCAGAAAAGGATAAAATATGAGAGACGTAATGATTATAGACGGAGCCAGGACTGCCATAGGCCGCATGGGCGGATCTCTTGCCGGCTTCCGGCCCGAAGAGTTGGCGGCCTTTGCCCTGAAGGGGCTTCTCGAAAAAACAAAAATCGATCCCGCAATAGTGGACGATATCCTGATCGGACACGCCTGCACCAACAATGCCGCCGTCAATATCGGCCGCTGGGCGACCCTGAAAGCGGGGTTCCCCTATTCGGTGCCGGCCCAGACTGTGGAGCGCCAGTGCGGCTCGTCGCTCCAGACCATCAATACGGCCGCGGGCTGCATCCGGGCCGAATACGGCAGCGTATATATAGCGGGCGGCTGCGAGAGCTGGAGCAACCAGCCCTACCTGATGGAAAGGCAGAAAGCCCCCTTTTCCCTGGCGCCGCCGGCATGGATCACGCGCGAAACCGGCTTTGACGAGGTGACAAACGTCCCGATGGGGATCATTGCGGAACTCCTGGCGGACGAGTTCGGGGTGTCCCGCGAGGAGCAGGACCGCTTCGCCGTGCGCAGCCAGGACCGGGCCATAGCCGCGATCGAAGCAGGTTATTTCAAGGAAGAGATCGTGCCGGTCGTCATACCGCAAAAGAAAGGCGACCCGATTGTGTTTGACCGCGATGAACATCCGCGGAAAACCACGTTGGAAAAACTGGGCGCCCTGAAACCCGCGTTCAAAAAAAATGGGACGGTAACGGCCGGGAATTCATCGGGCCTGAATGACGGCGGGGTGGCAGTCCTTCTGGCCGGTAAAGAACAGTGCGACAAGCTGGGCCTGAAACCGCTCGGACGCTTTGTCGGATGCGCCCTCGGCGCGATGGAACCGAAGTACATGGGCATTGCCCCTGTCATTGCGGTGAAAAAGGTCCTGGCAATCACGGGCCTGAAGATGGAAGACATTGATGTTGTCGAGTGCAATGAGGCCTTCGCTTCGCAGACGCTTGCAGTCATGAAGATCCTGGCGAGGGACGGCTACAGGGTGGACCCGGAGAAATGGAACCCGAACGGCGGCGCTATCGCCTTCGGCCATCCCAACGGAATGTCGGGAGGCCGGCTCGCCATCGGGGCAATGAAGCAGCTCCACAGGACCGGCGGCCGGTACGGGCTTGCCACGCTGTGCATCGGCGGCGGTCAGGGGATTGCCACGATATTTGAGCGGATCTGAAGGAGGAGAAGAAGTGGAACGAGTGGCAATTGTCGGCATCGCGCAGACGCAGTTCAAACGCAAACGTCCGGACGTCAACTATGCCGAGATGAGCTACGAAGTGATCGAGCGGG
>JBDKTK010000082.1:0-12251 GCA_039680225.1 Syntrophaceae bacterium | reverse complement strand
AAAATGCAGGTTGATGTCATCCACGGGGTGAACGCGGGAGAGCCCACCTCCGGTCGCGCCGCCCTTCATGCCAAAAACGGGGCCCAGGGACGGCTCCCGAAGTGCGGCTATGGTGGATTTGCCCATCTTTGCCAGGGCCTGGACAAGCCCTATGGACACCGTTGTTTTCCCCTCACCAGCCGGGGTCGGCGTCATGGCCGAAACAAGGATCAGTGAGGAATCGGGCCGGCGCTGGAAACGGTTGATCGATTCCAGCCTTACCTTGGCCTTGTAGCGGCCGAAAAATTCCAGGTCTTCTTCCGTGAGCCCTATTGACGCCGCGATTTCCGCAATGTGTTTCAGCGCCGGCGCAGCCTGTCGATCTTTGCGTTTGGTCATGGCCCTACTTGAAGATCACCGCGTCAAACCGGATGTCAATATTTGATTCGTCGCCGATGCGGTTGAGGTCGTTTTTCAAGTCCATAATCTTGAGGGAAGGCGGCAGGCTGAAGTAGCAGACCATCTGGAATATATCGGTCCCTGTTACAGGGTTGCTGTCCACGTTGGTGGAGATGTCGTCTATGTTTACGCCCCGGCTGTGGAGGGCCTTGCAGACCTGGTGGATGATCCCCGGCCGGTCGATGGCCGTGGCAACGAGTTTATAGGGTATCGAGGGGGCCGCTTCCCTTTCGAGCGGGGCCTTTGTTTTTCGGACATTTATTTCCAGCCCCGTTTTCTTGCGCAGGCTGTCCAGGTCCCTGATGAGCCGCTCGATATCGGAAGTGCTTCCCGAGGTAAGGATGACCATGCCGAACTCCCCGCCCAGGACGCAGCCCCGGGACCTCTCGATATTTATGCCCCGCGCGGTGAAGAATTCCGCTATCTGCCTCGCCAGTCCCGGACGATCCGGGCCCATTGATGAAAAAACAACATAGGATCTCATGGGTCAACTCCGTCGCTTTTTCTTTTTGACGTTTACTCGGTTCCGCCAATTTTTTTATTGCGGAAAGTATATATCACAAACACGGACTGGAAAGGAATTTTTAAGAACCAATACGGAATCAGCAGCTTTTTTCCGCTTTATTTCCAGGTGCTGTAAGGCCTCTCGTAGAGACAGACTGAAAGGTATTCCGGGCTGTCACTGACTTCTTCGCCGGCCCAGGGCGGCTTCTCGAACTCTTCTTCCTCGCTCTGCAATTCTATTTCGGCGACAATCAGGCCGCTGTTCACGCCCATGTACTCGTCTATTACCCAGATTTTTCCGGCGTGGACGAGCTTGTGCCGGATTTTTTCAAGGGGGGGCAGGGGACATATCTGAAGCAGCTCGCGGGCATCGGCAAGCGGGATATCGTATTCAAATTCCGCCCTTCTCAGGCTGGTAACAGCGCTTTTGACGCAAATCCAGGCTTTCTCCCCTGCTGTCCTCACCCGCACCGCCCTCTTCGTGTCGCTGCAGATATAGCCTTGCAGGATTTCTACGCTTTCCAGGGGCATGTCCTTCCAGGAAGGGTCCCGTACCAGGAATTTTCTTTCGATCTCCAGGCCCATGGGCAGGTATATACCTTATATGCCTGAGCGCCTCAAGCCGTTAAAAAGAGTTTGAATTCTCCCTCTCATGGGAATATAAATCTGCCGGTTTCGCATATGAGTCAAGACGATTTTATCCACCTTTGCCAGCCTGACGACCGCAAGTCGTGCGGGGCCTGCTGCGGTCTGTACAATTACGCCGACAGCTCAAAAAAATCCCTCCTGGAGAGGCTGAGGAAGAGGACCGGACTTTTCAGAAAGACGGTGAAGGGCCGGGCCGACCTGCCTGCCTTTTCGGAAATGGTCCGCAATGCCGAGGACAACGCCAAGCTCTACGAGGTCATCTACTGCTGCGAATTCCTGGGGTTCATAGAAGGGGAAAGGAAGGTCGGCTGCCTGCTCCACCCCATGCAGAACGGCGGCGCCGACCTCAGGGACGTGTCCTTCTACGGCCGCGAATTGTGCGACGGGCACTTCTGCCCGAGTTATCACTATATTTCGCCGGCCGAAAAAAAAGCCCTGCTCAACATCATTGACGACTGGTACCTGTTCGGCCTGTGCGTAACCGACATCGATCTCGTCAAGGAATACTTCCGCCTGATCAGTGAAGCGCTGGGGGAAATGCCCCATCCGGACAGCTTCCTCAAGCCCGGCCTTAAGGAATCCGCCCTCAGGTTCTTCGAATTGAAGACATCATGGCCTTTCCGCTCCAGGGCTGCGAACCGTTTCGGAAAATACTATTTCGAGGGCACGCAGTACATGATCCATTTTATAGATTACGAAGCCCTGGGATGCGAGCGGTCCAGGTATAACGCAATTTTCCTGAGCCTTGCTTCCGAGTTTGCAAACGCAGCCGAGGTTGCCGGGGCCGAGGGGCTGATCGAGAAGCATATCAATGATTTTACAGCGCTCTACGGAATGCCGGCGGGGTGAAATTTAATTGACATACCCGCGCACTCTCAGTAGGGTTGGCCAGGGTTGAGAAATGCTCATCCCGGCCTGCGCAGGGCAGCGTCTGCTGCGTTTTGAACAGGCTGGGACTGATAAGGAGGGCACTCAATGATCACTCGAAAAAAAAGTGTTTTGTATTCCAGGGAAGAGATCAAGAAGAGGGTCGAGGAACTGGCCCTGCAGATCTCCAGGGATTATGAAGGCAAAGACCTGCTTCTGGTCGGGGTCCTGAAAGGAGCCTTTATTTTCATGGCCGATCTCATCCGGTGCCTGAAAATTCCGAGCATTGTCGATTTTATCCGGGTGGCCAGCTATGGCGCCGGCACGGAGAGTTCGGGCCAGATAAAGATAACAAAGGATATCGAGGTCCCCCTCACGGGCAGGGATGTCCTCATTGTAGAGGATATTGTTGATTCGGGCATCACCCTTGATTACCTGGTCAAAAAACTCCAGGAGTGCAAGCCCGGGTCTTTGAAGGTCTGCGCCCTGATAGACAAGCGCGGCCGGAGAAAAGTCCCGTTTGAGGCCGACTATGTCGGTTTCACCATGGATGACGGCTTCATCGTGGGCTACGGCCTTGATTTCAACGAGATGTCCCGCTTTCATCCGGATATTTACGTTATCGAAGACTGATTTTCTTTGATTAAAGGTGTTTAAAGGAGATTCCCTGATGATTGTCCAGTGCACAAATTGCCGGTCCAAATTCAATTTTCCCGAGTCGGAGCTGACAGGCGAGGGCGTGTGGCTCAAGTGCGGATCGTGCAAAAATCTTTTCTTCCTGGAAAATCCCGATTACGTGGAGCAGGCCGGGACAGACGAGACTATCCCGGAAGATGATATCGACCTGAGTGCGGACCTGCGGGACACGGATATGGCGGATATGGAGGAGCCGGATACGGAAGGGCCCGCCGGACCCTATAAGCGGGGCATGGAGCCAAAGCGCAGCAAGCTTGTCCCGGCGTTGAAAGGAGTCGGCATAGCTGCGGCGCTGCTGCTGGTAACAGGCGTCTTGTACTTCGTCTTTTTCCCGGAGATAGGTCATAATATCCTTCGGGAAGCCGTGCAATACGTCCCGTTCAGCAAGGAACTGGGCCTCACGGGAAAAGAAGCGCCTCCCGTAAACACCGGCATCGATTTTGTCAACGTCAAGGAGAAGTTCGTCAAAAACTGGATCGTCGGGGACATCATGGTGATCCAGGGGACGGCGGTCAATAAGTCGAACAAACCGGCGTCGCTGTTAAAAATAAAAGCCAAGCTGCTTGACCAGTCGGGCCAGTTCATAGCCGAATCGTCAAGCTATGCGGGGGATATTTTTTCGGAGGAAGAACTCCTGAACCTTACCGAGCAGGAGATTCTCAACAAGCTCTCATTCCCGGGAGGAAGTGAATATCCCAACAAGGATATCGCCCCGGATGCAAGCATTCCTTTCCTGATAGTGTTTATCAAGCCGCCTTCCAAGGCCAGCGAATACATTGTCGAGCTTGATAAAATGGAGGAGCCCCAGAATTAAACGGGGCAGGGAATCAGTTCTCCATGATGCGGACGGGTTGGATAATCTCTGCCGCAAGCCCGGGCTCTTCTTCATAGGCCCAGTTCGTGGGCAGCAATCCGCGGGTCTGCCGGAAAACAAGGGATGAGTAATAGCCGCCCGCGGCCATGAGCTCCTGGTGGGTGCCGTCCTCGATTATCTTTCCGTCCTTCAGGACCAGGATCCTGTCTGCGGAGACAACCGTTGACAGCCGGTGGGCGATGATAAACGTGGTCCGGCAATGCAAGAGTTTTTCAATCGCCTCCTGGACCAGGGATTCCGTTTCCGCATCAAGGGCCGAGGTCGCCTCGTCCAGTATCAGGATGGGAGGGTTCTTCAAAAGGGCGCGAGCTATCGCCAGCCGCTGCCTCTCCCCCGCCGAGAGCCTTCCCCCGCGCTCCCCGATAACCGTGTCGTAACCTTTGGGCATGCTCATGATGAAATCGTGGGCATTGGCAAGTTTCGCCACCCGCATTATTTCCGAAAGGGGCGCATCCGGTTTGCCGTACGCGATATTGTTGCTTATCGTCTCGTTAAAGAGCAGTGGCTCCTGGAGGACGACCCCGATCTGTCTGCGCAGGGACCTTTGCTTGACTGTCTTCAAATCGACTCCGTCCACTTTGACAGTACCCTCGCACGGGTCATAGAGCCTTTGCAGGAGCGCCATCATGGTCGACTTTCCGGCGCCGCTCGGGCCGACAAGGGCGATGACCTGTCCCGGTTCAACCCGGAAATTTATGCCGTCCAGGATGGGGGCCTTCTGGTTTTCGTAAGTGAACCGGACCTTCGAAAAACGGATGGCTCCTTTGATCGGCGGCAACTCCCTGGCGTCCGGGGCGTCCTTCATGTGGTCGGGCGCATCGAGGATCGAGAAGACCGATTCCAGGGATACGGATGCCGTGCGCAGGGACCTCATGATATTTGTAAGGCCCTGGACGGGTCCGAAAAGGCCTCCGAGATAACCCAGAAACGCTATGAGCGTGCCAAGGGTGCTTTCCCCCCGCATTATCAGCAGGCCCCCGAACGCGATGGCGGAGAGCCTGGCCAGCGCCAGAATGAGGTTCTGGGCGGCGCCGATTCCCGTATCGATGCCTACGCCCTTTACAACTATACGGTTGGCTGCATTCACATCCTGCAGGAACCTTTTTCTTTCCACGTCTTCCATAACAAAGCTTTTAACCGTGATGATCCCGGCCAGCACCTCATTGAAGCGCGAATAAATGCTCATCCATTTATCGAGCAGGGTCCTTTCCCTGCGGATGTGCTCGCGCGAGGCCAGGGCGGTTATAACAATGGGCAGGGGAGTGAAGGCAAGGACCAGAAGGGCAAGCCGCCAGTCCAGGCTCAGCATGATCCAGACGGATATGCCCAGGTAGACGACAGCCGGCAGGGCCTGAAACGCAATCTCGGTGGCGCCCCCCAGAAAGCCCTGGATGCCGCGGTCGAGCTTGGTCATTATAGCGCCGACTGTCTCCCTTCTGTGGAAACTGATCGGCAGAGTCTGGAGACGCTCAACAGTTGCTTCAAGCAGCAGGTAATGGACTCCCAGGCGTACTTTCCATGTGAGCCAGTTGGACCCCCCTCCGATCAATTCCCTGCTGACGGAGACCAGGAACAAAAAAATGAGGCCTGATATAATCGAGCTTTCCGCATTAGCACCGCCGAGCGAGTCAAAAATGAATTTGAGGACGAGAGGTTCGACGGCATTCAAGCCGGCGAGGGTGAAACTGAGGACCAGGACGAAAACCAGGGCGAGACGGTAAGCCCTTAAAAACGCCAGGGCGCGTTTAAAACGCCCGAGAATTTCCGGGGAAATCATCTCCATATTCCTTCCAAAAACTGGCCGGTAATATAATTTCTTCCGGGGGCTGTCAATATGAAAAATGAGGGAAACCCTTACCGTGTCTAAGTTTCCGGCGCATATCCCCATGTACTTGCCTGAATTTCGGGAATCAAACTAAGCCTTTGCAAAACGATTATTCCTTTTGTAACCTGAAATAAAAAAAATCCTGTTCCGCCCTCTTTTAGTCCCCCCGGGATATTGCGAGGAGGCCTTTCCCATGAAGAGAGCCCTATGGACCGCGCTGCTGTCGGCCGCTGCCGTATTTTTGCTGTTCGGCTATTCGCCGGCACAGCAGAACAAGCCTGCCGGGGCGACCCTGGCAGCCCCCTTCGATGTCGTGGAAACGGGAGTCCTCCAATTCCTGTTATCCGAGTACCAGAAGCAGACGGGGGGAAGTGCAGCCCTGCTCCCGCTGGGCAGCGGGGCGTATCTGAAAATAGAAAAGTCGGAGGCGGACCTGCTGTTGAGCGATTCGCCCCTTTTCATCGGCAAGTTCATCAGGGACGGTCTCGGCAGGAGCAGGGTCCCCCTGCTGAGAAGCGAACTGGTCCTCCTCGGGCCGGCCGACGACAGGGCGGGAGTGAGAAAGCTGAAATCCATCCTCGAGGCCTTTCGACGGATCGCGGCAACGCAATCCCCCTATGTTTCCCGCGGCGACGGTTCCGGAATAAATGTGAGGGAGTCCGACCTGTGGAAGGAGGCCGGGGTGAATACATCCGGGCAGAAGTGGTTTCTGATATCGGGCCGGCCCATGGCCGGAACGCTGGAGATCGCGTCGGCAAAGCGCGCCTACGTCCTGACCGACCGGGCAAATTATATCGCCTGGAGAAACCGCAACAGCCTTGAGCCTTTCGTGGCTGGAGACCCGCTGCTCCTGCACTTGTACGAGATTGTCGATATAGTGCCGCAGGACGGGAACCTGTCGGAAAGCGCCCGGGCCCTGCTTGATTTCCTAAGCTCTGAAAAGGCCCGGGACCTTATCCGCCAATATGGAAAAGACAGGTACAGCACACCTCTTTATTCCAGGCCCTGATTCTTCAGATGTTTACATATCGGGGAAATGCGTGATAAAATCATTAAATGAAGAAAAAGGCGCACTTTGATTATCCCTGTTCCTGGGTTTACAAGGTAATCGGGAGCAGCGAAGATTCGATCAGGCGGGCCATCCGGGAGATTGTCCAAAACGGGGCCTGCTCGGTCACCCTGTCGAACAGCAGCAAGACCGGTAAGTACCATTGCCTGAACCTGGAACTGATGGTCTGCAGCGAAGAGCACCGGGTTTCAATTTACGAAGCGCTCAGGAAACATCCCTCAGTCAAAATCGTCTTGTGATCCCTCCTGTCCCGATCTTTCCGGCGTCCTGCTGAAATATTCAAAGCGTGATTGGGATGAATAAAAAATTCCGTCTGCCTGGGGGCCAAAAGTCTGCCGCCAATTCCGATTATCATTAAAGAGATGATCAGGACGATCAAATCCCGGGCCGCTTCGGAATTTTGAAGCTGTCGATCAGCCTGGAATCGATGTCATAGACATCAACCTTCATCTCCCCTCCGGAAACGGAAACGAGGCAATAATGGTTGAGCTTCTTGAATAGCTGGCTGTAAGGGTTGGCCCTCTTGCGGCCCCTGAGCCCGGCCCCGCCCCCGCCGTTTACTATGTAATAGATTCCGTTCCTGTACGATCTCTCATAATGGTGGTCATGGCCGCTGAAGACAATGTCGACCCTGTGCCTTTCGAGCAGGGGGACAAGGTACCGGACAGCTTGCGGGTCCTGCTCATGACCGCCGGAGCTGAAAACTGCATTGTGGAGAATGACTGCCTTAAATCCCGATTTGTTTCCTGCCGACTTCAGGTCGGCTTCCCGCCAGCAGTATTGCGGCGACCCCGACTCCAGCTTCGATTGGCTGTCGAGGATGATGAAATGAACGCCGCCCTTCTCCACCGAATACCAGCGCCTGGAGGACAGGTACGGGAAGTTCCTGAAAAAGAAAGCGGGGTTGTTGTCATGGGTCCCGATGGCCGGGAAGAATTCCGCCTTGGCCCTCATCTCGGCCGTGATCCGGTTAAAGGCGTCCCAGTCTTTTGAGCTGTTTGCCCTCTCGACCATGTCTCCCGTGTGGAACACGGCGTCGGGCCGGGCTTTCACTATCAGACCCGCAATCTTTTCATGGATGTTATTATTTGTCTGGGAGTCGCCGTACACGGCAAAGGTCCACGTGTCTGACTGGGCATACGCCGATCCCGCAATGACCAGAAGGAACAGGCAAATCAGGATGAATGTATTTTTTCTCGTCTTCATCGCCTGGAGTTCCCGGATGTGCCGGGACCCGGTTATATTAATCAACAAATCCATTTTTAAGTTTGCAATGATCCCCCTGGAAATATATGGTGGCCGAAACAAATCCTGAAGGTGAAACATGAAAACGCTGCGGCGGCTCAACTGGCCGGTTTTTATCCTCGTGCTCGTTTTTCTTTCCGGAAACTGCATCGCTTCCGATGAGTCTCATGTAATACTTAAAATTATACACCTTAATGACCTTCACGGCCATATACAACCCTCAAAGGGCAAAACAACGACGGGCGGAGCGGCTTATTTCGGGGCGATGGTCCTCCGGGAAAAATCCGCCAACCCGGAAGGCTCGATCCTGCTCGCGGCCGGCGACATGTTCCAGGGCACACCCATATCCAACGTTTTCCGCGGAAAGCCCGTTACGGAAATAATGAATTATCTGGGCTTCGAAGCCATGGAACTCGGCAACCACGAGTTCGACTGGGGCTGGCCGGAACTGCTGAAGATGAAGGCCCAGGCCGGGTTCCCTTTCCTTGCGGCCAACCTGGCCTGTAGAAACGGGTCCGGCGTGCCCGGAATAAAAAAATTCATTTTACTGGAGAAGAAAGGCATAAAGGTCGCAGTCATCGGGATACTCACGCCGGAAACCGCATTCACAACCAATCCCAAAAACGTGAAGGACTTCAGGTTCCAGGAGCCGGAAAAGGTCCTGCCTGCGCTGATAAGCGCTGCCCGGAAAGGCGGGGCGAAGCTGGTCATCGCCCTTTCCCATTGCGGTTTTGACAGGGACCGCGCCATTGCGGAGCGGGTGCGGGGGATCGACGTCATCGTCGGGGGGCACAGCCATACGGCCGTGACTCCGCCTTTTGTTGCAGGTCAGACGGTCATTGTCCAGGCGGGTTCCTGGGGGAATTACCTGGGTGTGCTCGACCTGGAAGTGGACGCAGCGTCGGGCCGGGTGCTGAAATATTCCCATGATAACCTGAAACCTGTGAACTCATCACCGGGCGCCCCTTTTGATGAAAAAATTGACGGCATAGTCAAAACATATGATGAGAAAATAAAAAAAGAATTCTCCCGGGTGGTGGGCGAGACCAAAACGGACCTCCTGCGCAGCGCTGAGGGCGAATCCAACCTGGGCGACCTTATCTGCGACGCGGTGCGCAGGGAAGCCGCAGCCCGGATCGCCTTCTACAACAGCGGCGGGGTCCGGACCGACATATTCAGGGGGAAAATACGGCTGGAACAGGCGTTCGAGGCCCTGCCGTTCGACAACCTTGTGGTCGCGATGGACCTGACCGGCAGACAGATCAAGGAGATCCTGGAGCACAGCGCAGCGCGCGAATTCGGGGTCCTCCAGGTCTCCGGGATGAAAGTGAAAATCAATCCTGCCAATCCCCAGGGAGGCAGGGTTGTGGAAGCCCTGGTAAACGGCAGGAAACTCGATCCGGACCGGACCTATCGCGTGGCCACCAATGATTTCCTGGCCGCGGGAGGCGACCGTTACGTCTCTTTCAAGCAGGGGAAGAATATTGTTTACGGGGACGACGTGCGCGACATCTTCGTCAGGCACCTGGAAAAGAATTCTCCCGTCAACCCCCGGGTGGAAGGACGAATAGTAATTGTCAGATGAGAAAAAATCATCAGAGCGGATGACCGTGCATGTAAACGGCGTTCCTGTTGAATTGTTCCGGGGCATGAAAGTCAGGCATGCGCTCATAGCCCTGGATTACGAATATTTACGGCAGGCCGAGCAAGGCCTTATCCGCATTGAGGACGAAAACGGATTCGCTGTCGGCCTGGACGGGGCCTTGCAGGAAGGGAGCAAGCTGATACTTAAATCATCCGGTTAATTACTCCCCTTGCTTGACACGAACTGCAGTAATCTGTTAAGAGCGGCCCCAGGTAAAAAACACGGCTGGAAAATCATCCCCATTTCAGCTGTTGAATCAAATCAGGCATATCTCGCAATATCACCTTCCAATTGAAATTTGATTTCAGCCTGGCGGAGGACTGTTTATGAAAAGGACTGCTTTGACAGCTCTCTTGTTTTTTTCAGTTGTATTTCTGAACGGATGCCTGCCCAACGCATTATTGCCGCTTATGACCGCCGGATCCGTTTATCAGGGCTACGCATCTATTTCGGCCCTGAAGAATGTCAAAGGCAAAGAGCCTGTTTTCAAAAAATACCGGAATGCCTTCGTTCTGGTTGATGTTCAGCCACAAAGAGGTGATTCTGCAAAAATGAATGCTGCAATGGAGGGGGCATACAGCCGGACAATCAGCGAAATGGCGAGGGAAATGGGCCTGGACCTTGTCTGCCGGCCCTACGAAACATCGGAAGTTTCGGATGAGCCTGACGCACTAATCATACAGGTTGAGGAAGTCAAGTCGAGCCTGCTCGAAAAGCTTGCTTCCGGAGGAAAAATGAACATCTCCGCCAAATTCATAGACAAAAAGACGGCCAGATGCCTTGACGAGGAGAACTACAACGTATCTAAAAGCTATTATGGTGTGCTCGGAATAATCTCTTTCAGTTCCCTGCTGAAGATGAATGGAGATAACACGACTAATTCCGGTATATTCAAGAGCATTATGGAAAACAGGAAAAAATATCCTATAGTGACGGCCAAAGAGAGAGCGCTTTTCTCGAATGAATGACACATCAGTAAATAAAAAACGGCGGGTGAAAACCCGCCGTTTTTTCAGTTATTATTTTATTTCCGTTTCTAAAACACACCATATCCTACCAGCAGAGCAAATACCGACAGCACAACTCCCGACCATAGCAGGACCATTGTAGTATATCCCATAATGTCCCTTGCGGATAGCCCGGCAAGGCCGAGCAGAGGCAGGGCCCAGAAAGGCTGTATCATGTTCGTCCACTGGTCGCCCCAGGCAACCATCATGGCGGATTTAGTCATGTCTATGCCCATAAGCCTTGCGGCCTCAATCGTGATCGGGCCCTGCACGACCCATTGCCCGCCGCCCGAGGGAACGAACATGTTGATGAGGCCCGCCCCCCAGAACTGGAACATGTAAAATGTCTCCGGGCTGGAGATTGCGACAAACCAGGTGGCAATAACCTTGGCGAGGCCGGTGCCTGTCAGAATTCCCTGTATTCCACCATACATCGGGAACTGGAGGGCTATACCGCCCGCTCCCTTGATTGCAGTATTCACGGCCAGAATGTAATTGGTCGGCTTTCCATGGAGTATCACGCCTGCCATGAAGAATATGAATATGACCACGTTGAGGTTAAGGTCGAATCCCTTGGTGGAAAAATGCCAGTACAGGTAAATGACGCCCATAGCGGCAAAAATGTAGTTGATTATATAGCTGTGGTCGATTATCTCCGCCAGGGTGGCGTTTGCGGGTTTTTCAACTGTAACGGTCTCGCTTTCCAGATCATCAAGCTTTTCTTTACTAATGGATACAACATCCTCCTCTTTGGGATGCATCAGGGCAAAAAGGACGGGAAGTGTAAATATTATGAGCAGCGCAGGAATCAAGTTGTATGGCTGGAAGATCGTCTGCGACACTGGAATTGTTACGCCCGTAATTTTTTCAATAAAATTCTGAGGGCTCTTGGCAGTAGCAAGCAAGAGCGGGATGGAGCCCGAAATCCCCATATGCCAGATTACGAAACCGCTGTATCCGGCCGCAATCAGGTAAGGATAATCCACCTTTTTCGTCCTTTTGGCGATCTCAAGAGCCAGCAGACCTCCCACTATAAGGCCGAATCCCCAACTCAAAAAGCAGCACACGGCCGCGACAAAGGAAACTATCATCCCGGCCTTGATCGGTGTTCCGCCTTTACCCGCTATCCAGACCAGAATCCGATTCACAGCCGGGGATAGGGCGAGCGCATGCCCAGTCACCAGGATCAGGATCATCTGGAAGGCAAAGGCAATGATTCCATAGATTCCGCCGCCCCAAGTAGAAATCACTTTCATGAATGGAGCATCAGTGAAGAAAAGTGCAAGAATCCCGGAAAGGAACGTCAGCAGGATAGCAAACAGGTAAGCGTCCGGAAGATAATGACGCATGATGTAAGTGAAGAATGAAGCAAGCCGTCTGATCATAATTGTACCTCCTCTCAAATTGAGCGTTTAAGAAACAATGCACTGCAA
>JBDKTK010000081.1:0-5461 GCA_039680225.1 Syntrophaceae bacterium | reverse complement strand
ACACCCCAGGCTCCGCAGCAGGGTTTCAGACCGGGAATACGGGATGGTCCTGGATGCCGCACTGGACCTTGGCTTTGAGACTATTTTCACCCAGGAAATTGACGAAAGGGAAATCGCCCCCGATTTTGACAGGGAGGCCCCTTTCCAGTGGCCGCAACGGCCATAGAAAGATATGATCAAACCCGCAAAAAGGACGTGACATGAACGACCCATTCAACTTCGGAAAGGTCCTCATCGTACTGGGGCTTGTCATCGCTTTTGTTGGCCTTGTCTTCGTTATCGGGACAAAGGTCCCGTGGCTGGGCCGGCTCCCCGGGGACATAACCTGGAAAGGCAAGAACTTCACGTTCTATTTCCCCCTGGCGACAAGCATCCTGATCAGCATCATCCTCACGGTGATTTTCTACCTGATAAACCGGAAGTAAGCCCGTGAAAATACTGATCAGGGGGGGCAGCATTGCGGCCGGCCTCGGTGTGCACAGGGGCTATCCGGACATCCTCAAAGAGCATTATAAAGACCGGGGGATAAAAGTCAAAAACCGTTCCGGGGCGGGAGAGACTTCCTTTGACGGGGTTGAAACCTATTTCAGCCATATCGGCCCCGAACGCCCCGATATCCTGATAATCCATTTCGGCGTTGACGACGCCTTCTCGGCGGTGTACCGCTCCGAATTCAAGGAGAACATGGTGCGGATGATAGGGCTCGCCCGGTCGGAGTCCGGTCCGCGCATATTCCTGCCCACCTCCCACCTGTTTGAAAACCGGTATGAAATGGAAGCCGTGGAGATTTTCTACCGCGCCATTCGCGAAGTCTGCGCGGACCTGGAATGCATCCTCATACCGGTGCATACCTTCTGGGCGGGACAACTGGTTGAAAGGGGAATAAAGAATTCCGATCTTGTCCGGAGCGATTCGAGGCATCCGAACGAGAAGGGTCATGAAATCTTTGCCGAGGCCATCAGGCGGTCGCTGGACGGCTATATTGACTTTCCAAAAAAACAGGGGCGTATCGCCATACGCCCCTTCAGATCAGGTTAATCATCCCGGCCGGCCTTTTAGATTTTTTGCACCTTGACCCCGGACGGCGGGGTGAAATTGAACATCTTGTCCGGCAGGCCGTTATTGGTCTTCAGGTTGCGGAAGGAGATCCGGGTCACGTTCCCGTACATGTCTTTGAACACGCACCTGGTAATAAAGAAGCTGTTTTTATCGACTGTTACGGAAAGCTTATCGAAGCCCCCGGCCGCTTCTTTGCTCTTTGGTATCAGCTCCAGCTGGTAATTGCCATCCCTGTCCAGGGGCTCCGGGGAGTACTTGATCTGGAAATCGTCCCGGAGCTTTCCGATGCCGGTCAGGAACCGGATAGTCAGCCGCGAATTGACCAGGGCGTCCGCACTCTGCATATATACAAGCTTGTCTTCCGGCACATACAGCCAGGCGGTCTGGGGATTTATAATCAGCTTCTTTTTCTGGGGGGAGCTGTAATCCCAGAGCATCCTCCGGGGCTTTTTAAAATAGACTGTCCCGCTCTCTTTATCCGTCTTCTTTAATGACTTGATAGTGGACTCCTGGGCAAAATCAGCCTTGAGGTCCTTCGCGGCGTCATATACGTTCTGGACCCTGTCGATCAGGTCCTCCAGGGGCATCCTGCCTGTTTTGTTCTGGGCGCAGGTCGTCGCGGGCCCGCAGAATACAAGGCCTGCCAATGCCAGACAAAAAAACAGGGCAAAGCATGATTTTTTTAAAAAAAGACTCGTTTCTTTATTCATAAACTCCAAAGTTCTTTGCTTCATTTCAATACGGAACCAAAAAAGCCTTGAAAATGCGCATGATTTTTTCCTTTTTTAAGCAACTAGCTGTTTTTATTGAATATTTGTAATTGCCTAAAGCTTATGCAACAAGCTCAAAGACAGCATCAATTGGGCATTTACGGGCTTTATCCACAAATTTATCAACAGCCCTGTCCACATGTTTGTGGATTAGGCCGGCCTCATCCTTAGTCCTACAGACTCAGTCCGATATTTTCATCCTCCAGCCGAACGGGTCCTCTTTCTCGCCGTACTGGATCTGCAGGATTTCATTGTACAGTTTTTCAGTAAGATCGCCTATTTTACCGCCCTGGATTGTGTATTCCTTCCCCTTGTAATAGATCAGGCCCACGGGCGAGACTATGGCGGCGGTGCCCGATGCGAAAGCCTCATTCAAGGTCCCCTTCTTGGCGGCATCGATGACCTCGTCGATGGCAATGGGCCGCTCGGAGACTTTCAGTTTCCATTTCCTCGCGATCTGCAGGACCGAGTCGCGGGTCACTCCCGGCAGTATCGTCCCTGCCAGGGGCGGAGTCACCAGCTCGTCGCCGATCACGAAAAATATGTTGCTTGTCCCGACCTCTTCCACGTATCTGCGCTGCACGCCGTCGAGCCACAGGACCTGAGTGTAACCCATTTCGGCGGCCTTTTTGCTCGCCAGCAGGCTGGCGGCATAGTTGCCCGCTGCCTTGCAGTACCCGATGCCGCCCGCGGCGGCCCTCACGTACTCCTCCGTGACAAATATTTTTGTCGGGCTGAATCCCTGCGGATAATAGGCGCCGACAGGGCCCACGATGATGAAGAAGGTATATTCCGCAGCCGCCTTGACGCCGAGAAAGGCCTCGGTGGCGATCATGGTCGGCCTGATGTACAGAGAAGCGCCCTGGCTCCTTGGTATCCAGTCTTTCTCAACCATCACAAGCTTTTTCAGGGCGTCAACCGTGAAGTTGACGTCCAGGGTCGGCATGCAGAGCCGCGCGGCCGAATCGTTCATGCGTTTGAAATTATCCGCCGGGCGGAACAGGTAGATCGACCCGTCCTTCCCCCGGTAGGCCTTCATGCCCTCGAAAATCAGCTGCCCGTAGTGCAGGCATACCGCCGCGGGGTCAAGGCACAGGTCATGGTAGCCTTCAATGACGGCATCGTGCCAGCCCTGCTTCCCGGAATATTTCATGAGAAAGAAATGGTCCGTGAAGATCTTTCCAAATCCCAGCTGTGACTCATCGGTCGGTTTAGGTTTCATTTTATCCGCACTCACGCGCGCAACTCTGATTTCCATCTGTCTCCTCCTCGGTAGCTTTCAGTTGCCCCTGAACTGCAATAAATTGTTCTTTTCTATTTCCGATATTTCCAGGCCGGGCATAGCCTCTCCCAACGACTTCGAGACCTTCACCAGGATTTCCGGGTTGTTGTAGTGGGTCACTGCCTGGACAATGGCATGGGCCCTTTTTGCCGGTTCCGCCGACTTGAAGATCCCTGAGCCGACAAACACGCCGTCGGCCCCCAGCTGCATCATCATGGCGGCGTCAGCCGGCGTCGCCAGCCCGCCCGCCGAGAAATTCACGACCGGAAGCTTTTTATTCTTCGCCACCATCCTGACAAGCTCATACGGCGCGCCAAGGTTCTTGGCCGCTGTCATGAGCTCTTCCTCCGGAAGGACGGTCAGCTGCGCTATCTCGTCATTGATGGTCCTCATATGGCGGACGGCCTCTATAACGTTGCCCGTCCCGGCCTCGCCCTTGGTGCGGATCATGGCGGCGCCTTCCCCGATCCTGCGGAGGGCCTCGCCCAGATTTATCGCGCCGCAGACGAACGGCACTTTGAAATTCCACTTGTTTATATGAAACTTGTCGTCGGCGGGAGTGAGCACTTCGCTCTCATCGATGAAATCGATCCCGATCGCCTCGAGTATCTGCGCTTCAACGAAATGGCCGATCCTCACCTTGGCCATAACGGGGATGGTCACGGCCTGCATGATCTTCTCGATGATCTCAGGGTCCGTCATGCGGGCAACGCCGCCCTGGGCGCGGATGTCCGCGGGCACCCTTTCCAGGGCCATTACCGACACGGCCCCGGCGTCTTCAGCTATCTTGGCCTGCTCGGGGGTGGTTACGTCCATTATTACCCCGCCCTTGAGCATCTCGGCCAGACCGGACCTGACGGTGAATGTTCCAAACTTTTCCATCACTCCTCAACTCCTTCCACGGAAAAACATGAATTTATTTATCTTTTCTCTCTATCGCAAATGATTCAAAACATCCAGAAATTTTAAACCAAAAAAGTTTGATCGGCAATAATTAATCCCGGTCAAATAGAAATTTATCTGCCGGCGAGCAACAAATTCGGTCCTGTTTCAATGTTTATGTTTTAATTTGACCTCATGGGTTAATTTCTCTATATTCTCTGGATACTTTCCGTTAATTTCCGCTTTGTCTGAAGTTCGCTCATCGGGAAGCAAAAACAAAGGAGGCAGCAGATGCTCTGCAAGACTATTGATGATGTCAAAAAAATTGTAAAAGACAGGAACGTCAGCTTTATCCAGTTCTGGTTCGTGGACGTCCTGGGTATCCTTAAGAGTTTTCACGTGGCACCCTCGGAACTGGAAGAAGGCCTTTCTGAAGGCATGGGCTTCGACGGCTCTTCCATTGAGGGATTTGCAAGAATAGAGGAAAGCGACATGATCGCGAAACCCGATCCCACGACCTTCCAGTTCCTCCCCTGGAGAGGCACGGAACGGCCGGTCGGGAGGGTATTCTGCGACATCATGAACCCGGACGGAACGCCTTACGCGGGCGACCCGCGTTATGCCCTCAAGCGGGTCCTGAAAAAGGCAACCGACCTGGGGTATACCTTTTATACCGGTCCCGAGCTGGAGTTCTTCTATTTTGAAAATAACGGGAAGCCCACGATCATAGACAAGGCAGGGTACTTCGACGCCCGCCCCATTGACAGGGGAAGCGACCTGCGCCGGGAAACCATCTTCGCAATGCAGGACATGGGCATCCAGGTCGAGTACAGCCACCACGAAGTCGCCCCCAGCCAGCATGAAATCGACATGCGCTACGACGAGGCCCTGGCCATGGCGGACAAAACCATGACCATGAGGGTCCTGGTCAAGGAAATCGCCAGGCAGCACGGCTATTACGCCACGTTCATGCCCAAGCCTATTTTCGGTCAGAACGGCAGCGGCATGCACGTCCACCAGTCGCTTTTCGCCGGGAGCAGGAACGCCTTTTACGATGCTGCCGACAAGTATCACCTCTCCAAAATCGGCAAAAGCTACATCGCCGGGATCCTGAAGCATTCGCGGGAAATAACCGCCGTCCTGAACCAGTGGGTCAACTCGTACAAGCGCCTGGTGCCCGGCTACGAAGCGCCGGTCTACATTTCCTGGGCAAGGCGCAACCGCTCGGCCCTGGTGAGGGTCCCCATGTACAAGCCCGGGAAGGAAAAGGCCACCCGGATCGAGTTCCGCTCGCCCGACCCCGCCTGCAACCCGTACCTGGCGTTTGCGGTGATGCTGGCCGCCGGATTGAAAGGGATCGAGAAGGAATATCCCCTTGCCGATCCGGTCGAAGAGGATATTTACGAATTCACCCCGGAGAAACGCCGGAAGATGAAAATCAACGAACTGCCCGGAAGCCTGTTCGAGG
>JBDKTK010000080.1:0-1616 GCA_039680225.1 Syntrophaceae bacterium | reverse complement strand
AACCGCACCCTGAGCCTGTCGAAGGGTGCATCAAATATAAAAAGAAAGTCGAGATATATATGTCGCTACCGGAAAAGCAAACACAGAAAATGAACGTCCCCTTTCTCGATCTCAAGATCCAATACCACTCCCTTAAGGACGAGATCCATGCCGAGCTTGCCAAGGTCATGGAAAATACCGCATTTGCAGGCGGCTCCTTCGTTGCCGCTTTTGAAAACGATTTTGCGAAATTCTGCGGTTCAAAATATGCCGTCGGCGTCGGCAACGGCACAGACGCCCTGTGGCTGAGCCTTCTCGCGATCGGGATCGGTCCCGGCGATGAAGTGATAACCGTGCCGAACACGTTCATCGCAACCGCCGAGGCAATCAGCTATTGCGGGGCCACGCCGGTCTTCGTGGATATCGAGGAGGGCTCGTACAACATGGACCCGAAGCTCCTCGAAAAAGCCATCACCAGGAAAACCAAGGCGATCATCCCCGTTCACATATTCGGGCAAACGGTCGACCTCGACCCGGTCCTGAAAATCGCCAATGCCCGCAATATCCCCGTGATCGAGGACGCGTGCCAGGCGCACGGCGCCGAATACAAGGGGAAGAGGGCAGGGACTTTCGGCATAACCGGATGCTTCAGCTTCTATCCCGGAAAGAACCTGGGCGCATACGGCGAAGCCGGGGCGGTCATAACAGACAACCAGCAGATTGCGGATAAAATCAAAATGCTCCGCGACCACGGGCAATCCCAGAAGTACCACCACGACGGCATCGGCTGGAACGCCCGGATGGACGGCTTCCAGGGCGCGGTGCTCAAGGTCAAGCTCCCGTATCTTTCGAAATGGAACGACCTGCGCCGCAGCCATGCGGCGGCGTACACCAGGGGGCTTGCGGGCCTCAAAGGCCTGATAACCCCGCAGGAGCAGAGCTACGCCAGGCACATTTATCACATTTACGCGGTAAGGGTGAAAGAGCGCGAGAAATTCATGTCCGCGCTCAATGCGGCGGGCGTCTCCAGCGGCATTCACTACCCGATCCCCATCCACCTTCAGAAGGCATACGAGTTCCTCGGCCTCAAGCAAGGCAGCTTCCCGGTAGCCGAAAAATGCGCCGCCGAATTCGTCTCGCTTCCGATGTTCCCGGAACTGTCGGCCGAGCAAGTCGCGTACGTGGTTGAAACGATAAAGGGATATTTCGGCGGAATCCAGGACCGGTAATTATGATCACAGTTGTTGATCCGGCCGCTCGCACAGACTGGGACGAGAAGATCCTTTCATTGCCGGGCTCCTCATTCTTTCACACATCAATGTGGTCGGATGTCCTGAAAGAATCCTACCGCTACCGGCCGGTCTATTTCACGGAAATTGAAGACGGCGATATAAAATCCGTCCTGCCCGTCATGGGCGTCGAGAGCTTCATAACCGGCAAGAGGGGCGTGTCGCTTCCCTTTTCGGATTATTGCGAGCCGCTGGTAGGTGACCGGGCCGGCTTCAACGCCTTGCTCAACGCGGCGCTGGAATTCGGGAAGAGGGAAGGCTGGAAATATTTCGAGATAAGGGGCGGCAGCAGGTTCATGAACGGCGAAGACCACTCCGGGTCGTTCCTGGGCCATGAAATAGACCTCA
>JBDKTK010000079.1:0-3772 GCA_039680225.1 Syntrophaceae bacterium | reverse complement strand
GTCCCTTTGACCCGGTAACCGTCCCGCGCCAATCTGCCGCAGAGGGCACGCCCGATGAAACCGGAAGCTCCTGTGACCAGCACTGTCTTCAAATAGATTATCCGGATAAAGGAATCTTACAACTCTTTGCGCCAGACAAGCCTGTTGACGTAATCAGTATAACTGAAGATTATCCGGACTACTTTGGCTGAAACATTCTCAGTATCGTAATCCTCGACCAGCTTGAATCTTCTTTGGCCCCTGGCGAATTGGGAGCGGACAAGCTCTATAGCCTCAATGACCTTCCCGGGTTTCAGGCCGCACATTACCAGCGTTCCCTGGTCCATGCCCTCGGGCCTCTCATGGGCATACCTGATAGTCACGGCGGGAAAGTTCATGATGGAAGATTCTTCCGTGATCGTCCCGCTGTCGGAGATAACGCAGCGGGCCAGCGTCTGCAGCTTGTTGTACTCGAAGAACCCCAGCGGTTTCATGAAGCGCAGCCGCGTGTCCCGGACATTGATCCCCATCGATTCCATTTTATGGCGCGTGCGGGGGTGAGTGGAAATGATAACCGGCCTGTCATACTTGCCGGCTATGGCTTCCAGCGTGGACAGGAAATCCCGGAAATTGGCCTCGCTGTCGATATTCTCTTCGCGGTGAGCGCTGACCAGGAAATACTCGTCGGCTTTCAATCCCATGGTGTCAAGGACGTCAGAGGCCTCGATCTGAGGGAGGAAACTCATCAGGACCTCTTTCATCGGTGAGCCGGTCTTGATGATTGTATCAGGTTTAAGGCCCTCGCCGAGGAGGTAACGCCTGGCATGTTCAGTATAGGGCATGTTGATGTCGCTGATGTGGTCGATTATTTTGCGGTTGATTTCCTCCGGGACCCTCTGGTCGAAACACCTGTTGCCGGCTTCCATGTGGAAGATGGGGATCTTGCGCCGCTTTGCCGAAATCGCCGCCAGGCAGGAATTGGTGTCGCCCAGTATCAATACGGCGTCCGGTCCCCGGCTGGCCATGACCTCGTCGGAAAAGGAAATGACATTCCCGATGGTCCGGGCAACGCTTTCTCCTGCGGCATTGAGGAAAAAATCGGGTTTCCTGATGCCCAACTGCTGGAAAAAGATCTCGTTGAGTTCAAAGTCGTAATTCTGTCCGGTGTGAACAAGGGTGTGGTCGACTTTGCTGTCGAGCTCATGGATGACCCTGCAGAGCTTGATAATTTCCGGACGGGTCCCGACGATTGTCATAACTTTCATTTTATGGAATTTCCCCTTTGCGAATGCGGCTTTTCTGAATCACCTGTATATTTTGGAATTGGCATAATGCAGGTACATCTTTTCGACCAGCTCGGGCCATTGCGGCGGCTGATATCCCGATGCCTTCCGGAATTTTCCCGAGTCGAGCGACCGGTCCAGATTCACTTTGTCGTACGGCTGGATTAAAATTTCTTTCCCGTACCTGGCGGCAATGAGCTTTAAAAGTTCGAACTTTGAAATCGGCCATGACGATATATTGTAAATGCCGTTCATTTCCCCATTGGGCAATATTTGTTTTATCAGCAAATCCGCGAATTCGATGGTCGGCAGCCCGGAAAATATCGCTTTGCTGTAACCATTGGTCTTCGTTTTTTGGGAGAGGAACCACTCGACCAGGCCCAGTTTGTTCTTGATTTCATGGCCGATAAGCGAAGTCCTTATGACAAGGGTACGGGGGCCGTTCACTTCGCCCAGCAACTTTGAGCGCCCGTAAATGTCCTTGGCATCCGGGATGTCGCTTTCGCTGTAATTGCCCCTGTCCCCTTCGAAAACGCAATCCGTGCTGATATGGATGAGCCTGGCCTGGAAATTCCTGCAGAGCGCCTCCACTATATGCGGGAAAAGAGAGTTCAGGTAAATTGAAAGGATCGGATCATTGGCATTGGGCAGCTGCTTGATATGGCCGATGCAATTTATCACCACGTCCGGTTTAGCCTTGGCAAACGCCCCTTCAATTGAAGGGAAGTCAAAGGCATCGACCCCGGTGATTATCTTTTCCAGGCACCCGCCCGGAAACCAGTTTGGCAAACCGTCTTGAGAGCGCGCCGTCGCGTAAACGCTCAAGTCCTTACAGGAGGAAAGCCCCAGAAAAAGCGTATGCCCCAACATTCCCGTGCAGCCAAGAATCAGAATTTTTTTCTCCATAATGTCCTTATACCTTTGTATGTGAAACGGCGCAGCCCAGGCGGCCGCTCATGAGATGCTCAAACCTGTCCAGGAGTTTTTCCTGGTCGAAATTTGCTTCGTAGTAAGCCCTGCCTGAATTCCCCATGTCCGTCCGCTCGGATTCGGCCATGCGGGACATTTCGAGCGCTATTCTTGCGAGGGCCCCGGAATCTTCCGCGGGGCAGATCAGGCCTGCTTTGGCTTCCCTGATCACCTGCGCGCCCTCGCCGTCCAGGGCGGCGACTATCGGCTTGCCGCCCGCCAGATAGGACTGGACCTTCGAGGGTATGGTCAGGGAGAAGATCCTGCTCCTCTTGAGGGTGACCAGCATCGAATCGGCAAGGGAGAAGAACTGCGGCATTGACTCAACCGGATGCCTCCCCAGCAGGTGGACAGTTGCCGAAAGGCCCCTCTGCCGCACTTGGGACTGCACCCAGGGAAATAAACGGCCGTTGCCGACTATGACCCAATGGATTTCGGGATGGTCTTTCAGCTTTTCAGCGGCATTCAGAATTGTGGCGAAATCCTGCGCCGCCCCCACGTTGCCCGCGAACATCAGGCGGAACCCTCCCGGTATTTCCGGCAGATTGCTGTAATGCCGGGCAGTGTTCTTCTGAAAGGGATCGGCAGAGCTGTTGGGGAAGTAAATTATTTTATCCCTTTCTATCCCCATGCCCGCGATTGAATTTATAAAGGCGCGCGACTGCACGAGTATCAGGTCGCAATGCCTGTAAATAAACTTTACCAGTTTTCCGACGGCATTAATCAGCTGCTCGGAATCGAGGCTTTCAGTCGCGCTGATGCTTTCCGGCCAGAGGTCCTGGACCCAGAGCGCAATGGGCGCGGAACACGCATATTTCATGCAGATTGCCGGCAGGGCGACTGTTATGGGCGAGGGCTCAAACACAAAGATGGCGTCATATTTGTCCCTGCAAAGCAGGGGGCCGAATATGCTCGCGCAAAAAGCGAAAGAAAGATAATTCAGAGCCAGCCTGATCCCTCCGCCGCTTCCGCGCGATACAAGGGGCGCCCTTATTATTTTAATCCCGCAATAGTCCTGCCGTGAATTTCTGAACGGCCCGTATCCTTTGTAATACCTGCCTTCAGGGTAATTGGGTATTCCGGTAAGGACAGTAATGCTGTGGCCCCTCTCCACGAGCTTGCGCGCCATATCGTTGATGATGAAGTTTTCAGGCCAGAAGTACTGGGAAACAATCAGAATATTCATTCAGGTAATTTCATCGATGTTCAGGAATTCCAGGAGTTCAATTTATTGACGGGGAGGTTCTGCCGGCCAGGATTCTTTCATAAAGACTGATGTATTTATATACAATGTTTTCCCAGAGATAATTTTCGAAGACGTATGCCTTAAGTTTTTCACCCATATTATTGAGTTTGGAAAGATCTCTGAGCAAAGTCCCGAGACCCTCCTGGATGCCTCGGACAGTGGCGGGCACCACCATTCCTCCGCCGATACGGGCGACTTCATCAAATCCGCATTGATCCGTCAGCAGCACCGGGGTGCCGTTGATCCCCGCCTCAAGCGCGACGATGGACATTGCTTCCCGGCGGGAAGGGACAAC
>JBDKTK010000078.1:0-3109 GCA_039680225.1 Syntrophaceae bacterium | reverse complement strand
AGAAGCTGGGCTTGTGCACATATTTGCCCCCGTCCCACATCAACCGGACGTATTTCGAGTTTATAATCAGAAGCAGGCCGGAGGCGACCGGCATGCCGGTTGATGTTCTGGTGAAGGCGCTCCAGGCGGAGGGCTGCGAGGTCTCCCGGCCGCGCTATCCGCTTTTGCACATGCAGCCTTTTTTTACCGAGGGGCATTACCTGGAAGTCCTGCGCCCGGCGCCGGGCACGCTATTGCCTGAATACCGGCGCGGCGACCTGCCGAAAACGGAGCAGGCCTCAGAGCGTATGTTGAAGCTCCCCTCATTTCCGACCGCCAGCCGCGATATCCTCGACCAGTACATTGCGGCTTTCCAAAAGGTGATTTCCCACCAAAGGGAAATAATGGCTGCATCAGGAGGAAACTGAAATGAAGAGATTTTACGGCCCGTTAAACGCGTTCTTTCATATCTTCCACCTGGCCGTGATCGTTTTTATCCTTACGGGCTGGGCCTTCCGAATGACACGGCCGGCCAACCTGGCAGTCATAACGGCGACGCTCGCATCATGGTATGTCCTGGGCCGCTGGCTGGGCAGCGGATATTGCCCCGTCACGGACCTTCACTGGAAAATCAAGAACGCAGCGGGCGCGGAACATCCGGATTCATACGTGAAATTCTGCCTGGACCGGATCTGCGGCCGCCGTCTGAATGCGGCCGGAGTGGACCGCCTCACGCTTGCCGTAACGGTTGGATGTTTCCTGATATCCGCCGTCCTGAACATCTTGGACCTTGCAGATAGTCAAGTAGCCTGGGCAAAATTTGTACAATGATCAGACAATTTTTGTCCCGGACTTTTTGCCGCCTCAATGTGAACACTCCAGGCCAATTGTCCAATTCCCAAGTCATTCAAGGCAGTTTGGAGCTTCGACCCTGCCTGGCACTGAAATTGACTATTACCGAAACAAAAAGAAACAGGGAGGCTGCAATGACAGGCGCCGATTATTTCGTTCACGTTGCATCCCGGCCGCCTTTGAACAAGTTCCATCCGCAGGTCGGGGCTTTTTTCCGGGAATATCTGAAAAATGAAAAAGCCGTCGAGTTTGACGGCAGGCTGGTGTTGAACACCCATTTCCCGCCGTTCCCCGGCCGGGCCTTCGACCGGATGGCCGGCCAGATGATTGAAAAGCCGCAGGGGCGCTGCCTTTTCTCGGTGACCCTGGCCGTCACGAACAGGTGCCCGCTGAAATGCGGTCATTGCTACAACGCGGGGCGCAGCCAGTCAGATGTGTCCCTGGAGGACTGGCGCAGGCTCGCCGCCCGCCTGCAGGACCTCGGGGCCGTGATGATTACCCTGACCGGGGGAGAGCCCCTGCTGAGAGAGGACATGTGCAAATCGTGCAGTGTTTCGACGACCGCTCCTGCGTAAACCTGGGCACAACGGGCTGGGGCCTTACGGACACACTCGCTGGCCAATTGAAAAACGCCGGGCTCTTCGCGGTCGGGATCAGCCTCGACAGCATTGATGAGCTGGAGCATGACAGACTGCGCTCGAAAAAGGGGTCGTTCCGCGCCGCCCTGCAGGCAGTCGAAAGCGCCGCTGCGGCTGGCCTTTATCCTTATTTTGTGAAAATGGCCGGCCGGGAGTTCCTCAGGCCCGAATCATTTTGGAGCTACCTGGAATTTGCGCGCGCCTGTGGGGCCCGCGAGGTCCATTTGCTGGAGCCCTGCGCCGTGGGCCGCCTGGCGGGAAATGAGGAAATAATGCTGAAGCCCGCAGAAAGAGAAATCATCAAGGCTTTTCAGAAGGAAGCCGCCGGCTGCGAGGACCTGCCGGTGGTTTCGACTTTCACCTACCTGGAGGGCGAAGACGCTTTCGGGTGCGGCGCCGGGATCACCCACCTGTACGTGGACGGAAGCGGGGAAGTCTCCCCCTGCAACCTGGTCCCGCTGTCTTTCGGCAATATCCTGGAAAAAGATCTGGACGAAATCCTTGCGTCAATGGCCGAATACTTCCGAACGCCGAGGTCGCGCTGTGTCGGCAATATCATAAACCGGCAGACGTGGGGGAAGCAGCTGCCGACACCTCCCGAGGTTTCAAAAGAGCTTTGCAGAACATATTTGCCGGAGGCGCACCAAGTTCCCGCTTTCTTCCGCATCCGGTCGGAAGCCGTGCAAAGCGCCGGGCCGCGCGAATTGGCCCGGACGTATGATTCGGTGCAGACAGACTATGACGATTTCTGGGTCGTGGAGGCGGGCGCCCCTGTCCGGGAACTCGCCGCGCGCCTGCAGCTCCGGGGCGACGAGAAAGTCTTCGAAGCAGGATGCGGAACTGGAGTCGGCACGGCGCTGCTGGCCGGAAAACTCTGTGAAGGCGGCCGCGTCACCGCGGTCGATATTTCGGAAGGGATGCAGGAAAAAGCAAGGGAACGTCTTGCCGGCGCGGGATTGCAAAATGTTGATTATGTCTTGGGAGATGCGCTGGCAGCCCTGGCAAACGAAACCGGGCTGGATGCGATATTCACTTCCTGGGTCCTTGGCTATGTCCCTGTAGACGATTTCCTGGCGGCGGCGGGGCGGGCGTTGAAGAAAGGCGGAAAACTCGGCATTGTTGTCCACCGGGAAAACAGCCCCGAAAGGGAATTCGGAATTTTCTCGAAACTTGTTGCGGAAGACCCGTCGGCCATGCGCTATAAGGTGGCATTTGATTTTCCAACAAACCTTGCCGGCCTCAAGCGCTCCCTGGACGCGGCGGGACTGGAACCCGCATCGTTATGGGAAGGCGCCGTCGTATTCAGGTACGGCAGCGCGGAAGCGGTGATGGACCATCTCCTGAAATCCGGGGCGGGCACGGTCTTCTATGAAGCAATAGCGCCGGAAAAACGCGAACGCCTGCGGGCAAGATTCCTGGACGAACTCCGCAGGCTCAACAATTCAGAAGTATTTGAGGTCCGGCATGATTACCTGGGCTGTATAGCAACAAGGTGAAATTTGAAAAGCTCGTGGGGGCAAAATGTTTGCCCCCTTTTCTATATCCTCGTCAGCTGGCGGTATTTTATCCGGTGGGGCTGGGATGCTGCCGCGCCCAGGCGGGCTTTCATGTCTGCCTCATATTCCGTGTAATTGCCGTCG
>JBDKTK010000077.1:0-13969 GCA_039680225.1 Syntrophaceae bacterium | reverse complement strand
AGAGGTCTTCCCTTTTATAGGTGTTGAGCTTCGGCACCGCGGGCATTTCCTGCTTTCTTTTCTCGTTCTCCTCGAAACCCGTCGCGATGACGGTGATGCGGACTTCGTCGCCCATTGTCTCGTCGACGACCGTCCCGAAGATGATATTGGCGTCGTCGTGAGCCTCTGCCTGGATGAGCGAGGACGCCTCGTTTATTTCATAGAGAGACATGTCCGGGCCGCCGGTGATGTTGAGCAGGACCCCGCGCGCGCCCTGGATGGAGTTGTCTTCCAGCAGGGGCGACGAGATGGCGCGCTGCGCGGCCTCTATGGCCCTGTTCTCTCCGCGCGCTATGCCCGTGCCCATCAGGGCGAGACCCATCTCGGACATGATATTCCTGACGTCGGCGAAATCCAGGTTGATCAGGCCGGGGATCAGGATCAGGTCGGAGATCCCTTTCACGGCATGATAGAGGATGTCGTCCGCCTTCTTGAAGGCCTCGATGAGCGACATGTTGCGGCCACCCATGCTCAGGAGCCTCTGGTTGGGGATCACGATCAGGGTGTCGACTATCTTCCGGAGTTCCTCGATCCCCTGCTCGGCCTGCCGGTCGCGCCTCTTTCCCTCGAACTGGAAGGGCTTGGTCACAACCGCCACGGTCAGCGCTCCGGACTCTTTTGCAATTCCCGCAATAACAGGCGCTCCTCCCGTCCCGGTGCCGCCTCCCAGCCCCGCCGTGATGAAGACCATGTCGGCCCCGTTCAAGGTGCCCCTGATCAGCTCGTCCGACTCCTGGGCGGCTTTTTCGCCGATGCTCGGATCGGACCCCGCGCCCAGGCCTTTCGTGATCTCGGAACCCAGCTGGATCTTGATCGGCGAGAGCGATGCCCGGAGCGCCTGCGCGTCCGTGTTGGCCGCGATGAAATCCACGCCGGTCAGGTTGTACCCGATCATGGTGTTTACGGCATTGCTGCCTCCGCCTCCGACGCCGATTACCTTGATCTTTGCCAGCTTCTCCGCATTCTCAAACAGCTCAAATCCCATAAGTGCCCCCTTCCCCTTCTCTAAAATAGATCCTTATACCATTTGCGTGCCCGCTTCATTGTCTTGCTGACCAGGCTCCCCTCGCTTTTCCTGGACGCGCTCGAGGCGTGATAGCGGCTGCCGTATAAAACCAGTCCGACCCCCGTTGCATACATCGGGTTGTTCACTATTTCCGTGAGCCCCCCCACTCCGATGGGGCTCCCCACCCTGACCGGCATATTGAAGATCTGCTCGGCCATTTCATTGATGCCCTGGATGAGCGCGGTCCCGCCCGTCAGGACGACTCCCGCGGCCAGGCGCTGCTCGAATCCCGATTTGACTATCTCCCGGCAGACGAGGTTCAGGATCTCGTCCATCCGCGGCTCGATGATGCCGCCGAGGATCTGGCGGGACACCCTGCGCGGCTCGCGGCCGCCCACGCTGGGGACCTCGATCATCTCGTCCTGCGGGATCATCGGCGTGAAGGCGCAGCCGTATCTGATCTTCACCTTCTCCGCCTCCGTTACCGGGGTCCTCAGCCCGATCGCTATGTCGTTGGTAAGGTAGTTCCCGCCGATCGGCAGGACTGAAGTGTACTTGAGGCTGCCTTCCGAAAAGACGGCGATATCGGTCGTGCCGCCGCCGATATCGACCAGGGTCACCCCGAGCTCTTTTTCATCGCTGCTCAGCACGGCCTCGCTGGCGGCAAGCTGCTCCAGCACTATTTCATTCGCCTCCAGGCCGACGCCGTTGACGGACTTGAGGATGTTCTGAACGGCCGTGACCATGCCGGTTATGATATGGACGCGCACTTCGAGTCTCACACCCGACATGCCGATCGGGTCCTTGATGCCTTCCTGGTCGTCGACTATGTAATGCTGGGGCAGGATGTGCAGCACTTCCCGGTCGAGCGGCATCGCGATGGCGCGGGCCGCCTCGACCGCCCTTTTCACGTCGCCTTCATCGACTTCCGTCCCCTTCACGGCCACTATGCCGTAGCTGTTGAAGCTTTTTATGTGCGGCCCGGCTATGCCCGTGAATGCCGCGCGGATGTCGCAGTTGGACATCTCCTCCGCTTCCTCGACCGCTTTCTTCACCGAGTCGATTGTACTGTCTATATTAACGACCGTCCCTTTCCGGAGACCGTCGCACGGATGCGATCCGATTCCGATTATATCGACGCCCCCGTTGCCGGTCATCTCTCCGACTACCGTGCAGACCTTGGTGGTGCCGATATCAAGCCCGATCAGTATGCTTCCCCTTTTCGCCATTCACTTCCCTTTCTGATCCATTATAAGGGTAATTTCCCCGATATATGATTGCGTTCTCATGTTATGTATTTTTTATGCTGCTTTTCCTTCTCAAGCGGCTGCGCGCCCCTCTTCTGGACCGTAATGGCCCCCTGATTGTGCAGGTCTATGAGCAGGAAGCCGGAGCCGATGTTCCTGCGGCCGAGGTCCGTCATTATCAGCTTGAACTTCCTCAGCTTGCTTGAGTATTCGTCGAGGCCCAGTTGCAGGCACAAACCGTTCTCCAGAAAAATCGAGAGGCCCTGGACCTCATCTCCGTTGATCTCCGCGATATCCCTGGCCTGCGGGAATTCCGTCTCCGCGGCAAAGAAATTCAGCAGTTCTATTGATTTCCGGACCAGTTCGGCATTCTCGGAAAACCCGGTAAGCACAGGCAGGTCCGTATCTTCGCCGCTTTCGAGCTTTTTGATGACCGAGCCTTCCCCGTCAATGAAATACAGATCGCTCATCCGCTTGGCCAGCGCGACCGGTTTTTTTTCCGTGATCGACACGGCCAGCACATTGGGGAAATTCCTGGTTATCTCGATCTCCTTCACCCAGGGGTTCTTTTTAATCCTGTCGGCAACGGCGGCCGTCCTCAGCGCCAGGAGGTTCTGGGCCGGGCCGATCCCGGCGGTCGTGATCACGTCTTTTTCAGTGAGCCGCTCGCAGCCCTTGACTTCTATCCTTTCCAGCCTGAACAAGTCCGTGCTGAGCAGGAAATTATAGGAGAAGATCATTGCCGAGGCGGCCACGACGACGACGGCAAGCAGGATGCAGGCCGAGAGCGCTTCCCTGTAAATCTTCCCGGAGTTCCTCTTGAGCCTGTTGCGCCTCACCTCGACGCTGGTCTTGAAATTCTGCTTCAACTAATCCTCTCCGATGATCCTGACTTCCGTCTCAAGCGCGAAACCTGTCTGCGCCAGCACGACTTTTTTAATTTCGCCGATCAGGGCCTCGATATCCCCGGCCGCGGCATTTCCCATGTTGATAATGAAATTTCCATGGAGCTCGGAAACGGCGGCGTCCCCGATTCTGAGTCCTTTCAGACCGCAGCGCTCGATGAGCCGGCCGGCCGGGGTCCCGGGAGGGTTCTTGAAAATAGACCCGGAATTGGGGTAATTCACCGGGTGTTTGGAAGACCTGAGCCCCAATATCTCCCGGACCCTGCCGGATACGGACTCGTGGGAAGCCTGCTCCAGCGCGAACTCGCCGCTGACGATCAGCGCGCCCGGCGGCAGTTCGAGGTCCCGGTACGAAAAGCGCAGGTCCCTGCTCTCGAACCTTTTTATCTCGCCCGAACCGTTTATCATCTGAATGTTCAGGACTATGTCCTTCATTTCCCTCCCGAACGCCCCGGCATTCATCCGCAACGCCCCTCCGATGCTGCCGGGAATGCCCGCACAGAATTCCAGCCCGGAAAGGCCTTCCCTGACGCTCAGCGCGACAACGTCCCGCAGCGGCGTCCCGGCAAGCGCCGTCAGACTCCTGACTTGCGGACCGGCTTCGGACAATGCGGCGTCCCGGAGGTCCTGGAGGCAGATTATCACTCCCCTGTAGCCGCCGTCACGAACGATCAGGTTTGTGCCATTGCCCACGGGGCAGAACGGCACGCCGGCCCGGTTCAGGCAATTCACGATCCCCACGAGCTCTTCGGACCCGGCCGGGAAAACAAGGACATCCGCCCTCCCCCCCGCGCGCATGGACGTGTGCAGGGACATGGGCTCGTCGAAGAGGACCCTCCCCGCAACTATTTCCCCGAACTGTTTGCGAAACGCTTCGTCCCGGGCCTTCATCCCTTTCCTTTTTCCGCCGCTTTCTTCAGGAACTCCTCGCCTATCTTCCAGACCGTCCCCGCGCCCTGGGTGATAATCACGTCGCTGGGACGGGCTATCTCCAGCAGGCGGTCCACGATCTGCCCGAAATCCGGGTAGTACCGGACATCGGGATGGCCCTGCCTGCGGATCTCCTCATACAGCCGGAATGAATGCACGCCCTCGATCGGCTTTTCGCTTGCCGCGTAAATGTCCGCAAGGATCAGGGTATCGGCATCGGAGAATGAGGTCACGAACTCGGGGAACAGCGCCCTCGTCCTTGTATACCGGTGGGGCTGGAAAATAACTATGAGCCTGTCCTTCCAGACCTGGCGCGCCGCCGCCAGCGTTGCTTTCACCTCGGTCGGGTGATGGCCGTAGTCATCGACCACTGTTATTCCGTTGCATTTGCCTTTTATCTCCAGCCGCCTCTGTACGCCGCAAAACGCCAGCATCCCTTCCCTGATCTTCTCGAAGTCCATCTCGAGCTCGCGGGCCACCGCGGCCGTGGCCATCGAGTTGTATACGTTGAAGTGCCCCGGCAGGTTCAGGCTGATCCTGCCGAGCTTGATCCCTTTGTGATAAAGGTCGTAGCTCGATGAGTGCCCGGACAGGTCGACATCAACGGCCTGGTAATCCGCTGGTTCCTTGAGTCCGTAAGAGATGATCCGGCGCTTGATCCTCGGGAGGATGGCCCGCACGTTCTCGTCGTCAATGCACAGCACTGTGGAGCCGTAGAACGGGACGATGTTCGCGAACTTGATAAAGGCTTCTTTTATTTCGTCCAGATCCTTGTAGTAGTCGAGGTGTTCCCGGTCGATATTGGTGATGACCGCTATCGCGGGGCTGAGCTTGAGGAACGAGCCGTCGCTCTCATCGGCTTCGGCGACCAGCACTTCCCCGTCGCCGAGCTTGGCATTCGAGCCGATGCTGGCGAGCTTGCCCCCAATCACCATCGTGGGGTCCAGTCCCCCATAGGCGAGCACCGATGAGATCATGGAAGTGGTCGTCGTCTTGCCGTGCATCCCCGATATGGCGACCGAGAATTTCATCTTCAGCAGTTCGGCAAGCATCTCGGCCCTGGGTATCACGGGGATTCCGAGTTCGTGGGCCTTGATCACTTCGGGGTTGTCCGGCTTTATCGCCGTCGATGTGACGACGACGTCGGAGCTGTCGAGGTTGTCCGCGCTGTGCCCTTTGAAAATCCGGGCACCCAGGCCGGCAAGCCTCGCCGTGATGTCCGATTCGCCCTGGTCCGAACCGCTGATATCGTACCCCAGGTTCAGAAGGACCTCGGCAATTCCGCTCATCCCTATGCCGCCTATTCCCACGAAGTGGATGCGCCTGACCTTCCTCTGCATCAAGCCCTTTTTCCCGTTTCCTGCCATTTTTCCTCCGGTATTTCCGGGCGAACTCATTTCACCCTCTCGTTTTATCAATCCTGTCCCTGACGGAAATGTATCGAGCGAAAAGGTGAAAATCTTGAGCGTGAAGATGATTCATTTTCCGCATGCCACTCACAGCGAACGAGTCGCAAAGCCGACCCTGCCTTTCATTATGTTTATGCATTCGTCAACTACATGCCGGGCCGCATAGGGGTGCCCCAGCTGTGCGGACGCCCTTTCCATGGCCCGGACCTTTTCCGGGTTGTTGAAAAAATCTTTGATGATCCCGGCCAGCTTCCGCCCGTCCAGCTCTTTTTGCGGGACCATGACGGCCGCTCCCGCCGCGGCGAGGGCCTCGGCGTTGCGGGTCTGATGGTCGGCGACCGCAAACGGGAACGGGATGTAAACGGCCGCCTTGCCGCAGGCGGTGATTTCCGCAATTGACGTCGCCCCGGCGCGGCAGATCAGCAGGTCCGATATTTTGTAGGCCGCCCCCATATCGTTGATGAACGGCAGGGCCTCCGCCATCAGGCCTTGCCCGGCTTTATCCGCGTACACTTTTTTGACCCTCTCCAGGTCCTCGCCGCCGGTCTGGTGGGTGATCCTGATCCTGCCCTGGATGTCTCCCAGGTGGTCAAGCGCTTCGATTACAGCCTCGTTGATCATGTGCGCTCCCTGGCTGCCGCCGAACACAAGGACCGTGAAACGCTCATGATCTTCCGATCCCCGGGCCTTCTCCAGCAACCCGGCCCGGATGGGATTGCCGGTCACGATCGTGTTCTCCGGAGGCGCCCATCCCCTGTTTTCGGGGAAGCTCAGGAAAACCCGCGACACCATTTTCGCGAGCAGCTTGTTGGTCTCGCCGGGAATCGCATTCTGCTCGGCGATCGCGGCCGGGATGCCCTGCAGCAAGGCGGCCAGGACCACGGGCCCGGAAGCATACCCTCCAACCCCGAGCACCATGTCCGGAGAGAAATCCCCGAGTATCCCCATGGACTGGACAAGGCTCCACGGCAGCTTGAGGATGCCTACCAGGGACCGCAGGCCCTTTCCCTTCAGGCCCTCGACAGTGATGGTCCGCAAATTGTAGCCGAGCCCGGGCAGTATTCTCTTTTCCAGGCCCCGCTCGGTCCCGATGAAAAGGACCTCGTTCGCGGCGTCCCTCCAGAGGAACTCCTCGGCCACGGCCACGCCGGGGAAAAGATGGCCTCCCGTGCCCCCGCCTGCAATTACCAGCTTCAATTCCTTGCCCGCCTTGCCGCCGCCCTGTTTTCGGAAGCGGTCGAGATATTCAAAAGTATCCCCACGCAGATCATGCTCATCACGAGTGAGGAGCCGCCGTAACTCATGAACGGCAGCGCCAGGCCTTTTGTCGGAATCAGCCCGAGCACGACAGCTATATTGATTATTGCCTCCAGGCCGATCAGCATCGTGATCCCGCAGGCCAGCAGGGTCCCGAACGTGTCCTGTTTCTTGAAGGCGATAATGAAACCCTTGATGACAAAAATGCAGAACAGCGCAATGACCGCCGCAACCCCGATAAACCCCGCCTCCTCGGCCACGACCGAGAGGATGAAATCCGTGTGCGGCTCCGGCAGGTAGAACAGCTTTTGCATCCCGTCTCCCAGGCCGACCCCGAACGGGCCGCCCGACCCGAAGGACAGCCAGGACTGGATTATCTGGAACCCCGAATCGCGGGCGCTCTCCCAGGGATTGCGGAAACTCAGGATCCGCTTCATCCGGTAAGGGTTCGACAGGATCATCCAGACTCCGACCGGCACGGCCGCCGCGACCAGGGCCGCGATGTGGAGCATGCGGCTCCCCGCCAGGCACAGCATGGCCATGAGGATAACCCCGATGATGACCATTGTCCCGAAATCAGGCTGCCGGATAATGAGCACCATCAAGACCCCGGCAATTCCCAGCGGTATGAGGAAACCGCGCTTGAACTCGCGCAGGTACTTTTCATTGCTGGCCAGGTAATGGGCCAGGAACAGGATGATGGCCACTTTCGCAAACTCGGCGACCTGGAAGGCGAAGAACCCCAGGTTGAGCCACCTTGTCGCGCCGTTTTTCCGGATGCCGATCCCGGGGATCATCAGGGCGACCAGGAGCACGGCAGCCAGGCCGAGGGCCGGGTACGCGAATTTCCTCAGGCGCTCATAATGCATGCGGGAGAAGAGGTACATCAGCCCCAGGCCGGCCGCGAAGAAGCCGAGCTGGCGCTTGAGGAAATAATAACCGTCGCCTTTCATCGACGAAGCCATTATGAAGCTCGAGCTGTAAATCATGGCCGTGCCGAACGTCACGAGGCACAAGGTGACGAGGACCAGGATCAGATCGGATTTCTTTGCCGAGAGAAATTCCATCAGAGCGCCTTCACCCATTCCTGAAAGAGCCTGCCGCGCTCGGCATAGCTCGTGAATTCATCGAAGCTCGTGCACCCGGGGGAGAGCAGCACGATATCTCCCGGAGAGGCCCCGTCGTATGCGACAGAGACGGCTTCCCGGAGGGTCGCGGAAACCGAAGTCTCGACTATGCCGCCGATTATCGAGTTTATCTTCTGCCCGGCCTCGCCGAACAGCACGATCCTCTTGACTTTTTTGCGGATAAGATCGATGAGGTTTTCAAAATCTCCCCCCTTGTCGCGTCCGCCGAGCATCAGGATGACCCGGCCCGGGAAGCTCTCGAGGGCGCGGATCACGGCCCCGACATTCGTCCCCTTGGAATCGTCGTAGAAAAGGACGCCCCCCTTGTCCGCCGCAAACTCGATGCGGTGGGAGACGCCCCGGAAATTTTCCGTGACCTTGATTATCTTTTCCCTGCTGCACCCGCAGGACCGCGCCATCAGGACCGCCGCCATGACGTTCTCGATATTGTGGACGCCCGGGATCCTGATCATCTCGAGGGGGTATTCCTCGTCGCACTGGTCGGTTGCGAGGCGGATCCTGCCGTTGTCCAGGAAGATACCCCTGCGCAGCTTCGCCGAAGAACTGAAGCACTGAACATCCGCTTCCAGGCTCCCCAGCAGCGGGAGCGCAAACGGGTCGTCGGCATTGAGGATCGCAATGTCGCCTGCCTGCTGGTTTTCGAAAATCCGCTCCTTGGCCGCCCTGTATTCATCGAAAGTCCCGTGATAGTCCAGATGGTCGATGGTGGTATTGAGCAGGACGGAAACCGCCGGCCGGAAATAATCCACCCACTGGAGCTGGAAGCTGCTGATCTCCAGCACGGCGTAATCGTACGGCTGCGGGCCGTTCACGGATTCGATAAGGGGAGTCCCGATGTTGCCGCCCACGAAAACGGTTTTCCCGCAACCCCTGAGCAATTCCCCGACAAGGGTGGTCGTGGTCGTTTTTCCGTTCGTCCCGGTGATGGCGATTGCCGGCCTTTTCAGGAAACGGAAGGCCACCTCGATCTCGCTCAGGACGGGAATGCCCCTGCGGACGGCCTCTTTAAGGAGCGGGTTCGACGGCGGCACGCCCGGCGAAGGCACGACGAGATCGATCCGGGCAAGGCTCGCCGGACTGTATTCCTTCACTTCGACACCGTTGTCGCCGCCCGAAACATCCGCAAGCGCCGCGGCCAGCTCGCGCGGGGGCTTTTCATCCGTCACGACGGCCTTTGCGCCGCGCTCCAGCAGGAATCTCACTGTCGCCAGCCCTGTTTTCCCCAGCCCGATGACCAGGACCCTTTTCCCCGCTAAATCCATGCTACCTCAGCTTCAAAGTGCTTATGGCCAGAAGGGCCAGGATTATGCTTATGATCCAGAAGCGCACGATAACCTTGGGTTCCGCCCAGCCTTTTAATTCAAAATGATGATGGATGGGTGCCATCCTGAAAATCCGTTTTCCATTGGAGACCTTGAACCAGCCCACCTGGAATATTACCGAAATGGTCTCCATCACAAATACGCCGCCCACGATCGCCAGCAGGACCTCCTGCTTGGTTGCCACTGCAAGCGTCCCCAGGGCGCCGCCCAGCGACAGCGACCCGACGTCGCCCATGAAGATCTGGGCGGGGTAGCTGTTAAACCAGAGAAAGCCGATTCCGGCGCCCACCATGGCCCCGCAGAAGACCGCGAGCTCTCCGGTGCCCGGCACGTAAGGAATCTGAAGGTAACCGGAGATCCTGACGTTCCCGGCGAAATACGCGAAGAGCAGGTATGTCAGGAAGCAGATCGTGGCCGGGCCGATCGCCAGCCCGTCCAGTCCGTCCGTCAAATTGACCGCATTCGCCGCGCCGACAATGATGAAGGCGGACAGCAGCACGTATCCCAGGCCGAGGTCGGGGAGGACCGTCTTAAAGAAGGGCAGGGAAATGCTGGAACTGAATGCCGGGTTGAGGTACATGAAAGCGCTGATGAAAAGCGCTATGGCGATTTCCGCCGCCAGCCGCAGCTTTGCGGGCACCCCCTTGCTGTTGTTCCCGGCGAGTTTCTGGTAATCGTCGAGGAACCCGATGAAGCCGAAACCCACGGTCGCCATCAGCACATACCAGATATACTCGCTCGCCAGATTGGCCCAGAGAAGGGTTGAAACTACAACCGAAAGCAGGATCAGCACGCCCCCCATTGTGGGAGTACCCTGCTTGGCCTGGTGGGAATCGGGGCCGAGCTCCCGGATGGGCTGGCCTATCTGGAGCGACTGCAGCTTGCGGATCAGCCAGGGGCCCAACACGAAGGCAATGACCATGGCCGTGATGGTCGCGTATATTGTCCGGAACGTGATGTACCGGAAGACGTTGAAAAAGGAAACAACGTCATGAAGCGGATATAAAAGATGATAGATCAAACCGGTTCCCCTTTACTGTAAACTGTCCCGGCCGGGATCCGTTCCCGTCAACCGGATAATGGCCCTGATGGTCTCTTCCATCCTCATGCCCCTTGAGCCTTTGACCAGGACCCAATCCCCGTTTCCGGTTGCGCCGCAGACTTCGGTTGCGACACTTTCCGGATTGACGTCGATACTGATCCGGGATGGTTCCATCCCGCCCTTTACCGCTCCCCTTTTGACAGCCCCGGAAAAATCGCCTTTCAGAATCACCCTGTCCACGCCGGTTTCAGCAATAATATTCCCCACAGTTTCGTGCAGCCGCTCAGATTCATCTCCCAGTTCCAGCATATCGCCCAGCACGACAACGCTCCGGGACTCGCCCTTGAGGTCCTTAAGCGCCGCCAGGGCCCCGCGCACCGAAATCGGGTTTGCGTTATAAGTGTCGTTGAGCAGGAACGCCCCGTTGGCCAGTTTTATTATTTCCATCCTGCCGCTGACGGGTTTGAACGACATGAGGCCCTGGCAGATAAGCTCCCGCGAGATGCCCAGCGACCAGGCGCAGGCCGCCGCCGCCAGCGCGTTATAAATGTGGTGCTCGCCGAGGACCTGCATCGCGATCTCCCGGGCTGTGTCGCCGATCTTGAGAACGAAACATACCCCCTGCTCCCGCTCCTTGCGGATTTGCTCGGCCCGGATCAGGGCATTATTTTTTATCCCGAATGTTATCTGCGATCCCCGCCAGCGCGTTTCCATCATAATCGAGGGGTCGTCGGCATTGATAATGGCAATGCCCCTGTCGTTCATGACGCGGAAAAGGTCCGTCTTTTCCTTCCGGATCGCGTCGAGGCTTTTGAGCCCCTCCAGGTGCGCTTCGCCGATATTGGTAATCAGGCCCACGTCCGGCCGGGCTATTTCGGTGAGCCTCGCGATCTCGCCGGGGGTATTTGTCCCCATCTCGAGGATGGCGGCCTTGTGTTCCTCACTCATGCGGAATATCGTCAGCGGCAGGCCTATCAGGTTATTGAAGTTCCCTTCCGTTTTGAGGACCGGCCGGGCCTGGCTGATTATGGCCGCAGCCATTTCCTTCGTGGTGGTCTTCCCGGAGCTGCCCGTAATAGCTATAACCGGGGCGGTGAAACGGCCCCTCCAGAAATTGGCGATGTCGCCCAATGCCCTCAATGTGTCTTCGACCCTGAACACGTTCATGCCCGGCACGTCCGGGACCTTGCCCTGCCTGTCTTTCCGGACGACGATCCCGGCCGCGCCTTTTTTCAGGACATCCGCCAGGAAATCGTGGCCGTCGAATTTCTCCCCCGTGAGGGCCACGAACAGGTTGCCTTCCCCGATGGACCGGGAATCCGTTGAGATGCCACGAAATGCGATCTTCGTGTCTCCGGAAAATTCCGCCCCTGCGGCGCGGATTATTTCTTCAGCGCTCAGTACCGGTCCCACTCAGGCCTCCGCCTTTCTGGTTGCGCCGCTCTTGCCGAGTCTGTCGAGGGCATCCCTGCCCGCTTCCCTGTCGTCAAAGGCGATTGTCTTATTGCCCAGTATCTGGTAGGTCTCATGCCCCTTGCCGGCAATCAGGACAATGTCTCCGGGCTGCGCGAGCCCGACAGCTTTTGCGATCGCCGCCCTGCGGTCCGGGATAACAGTGTATCCCTTCCGGTCGATTTCCCGGACCTCCGCAGCTTCGTATTTTTCAGCATTGGAATTGACCCCCGCCTCGATCTGCCGGATGATCTCCAGAGGGTCTTCCGAGCGGGGGTTGTCCGACGTGATGATCGTGAAATCGCTCAGTGTCGTGGAAATGCCGCCCATGTGGGGGCGTTTGAGCCGGTCCCTGTCCCCGCCGCATCCGAAAACAGTGATAATGCGCCGCTGCTTGAATTCCGAAAGGTTCTGCAGGACTTTCTCCAGGGCGTCTTCCTTGTGGGCGTAATCGACAAATACGGCCGGTTCGCCGGGAAGGCTTACCTTCTCGAGCCTTCCGGGGATCTTTTCCGCCGCAACAATTCCCGCCTGAACCATGAATTCCGGGATCTGCAGGCAACAGGCCGCCGCACAGGCCGCCAGTATGTTGTAAAGGTTGTATTTGCCGATCAGGGGCGAGCGGATAAAAAATTCCCCGTAAGGGCCCAGAATCGCGGCGCGCGAGCCTTCAATGTCAAGCAGGATGTGGTTTGCCGTATAATCCGCTTCCTGTTCGATCGCGAAGCCCAGGGCGCCGTCCCTGTATTCGTCAAAGAGCTTTCGCCCCCAGGGGTCGTCAATATTGACAACTATATTGGGCCTGAATTTCTTGGGGCTGCTTTTCAGCAGTTCGAAAAGCCTGCGTTTCGCGGCGAAATACTCGTCCATCCCCGGGTGGTAATCAAGGTGCTCCGGGGAAAGATTGGTGAAAACGCCGAGGTCAAAGGAACAGTCATCCACCCTGCCCAGGTCGAGGGCGTGGGAGGAAACTTCCATGATGACGTGGTTGACCCCCGCATCGGCCATTTCACGCAGGATCCTTTGCAGTTCCAGGGACTCGGGAGTGGTATTGGGGGCGGGGAAAACATTTCCTCCGTAGCGGTAATTTATCGTGCCCAGCACTCCCACCCGGGACCCGGCAGCCCGGAAGACGGACTCCAGCAGGTACGAAGTGGTGGTCTTGCCGCTGGTGCCGGTGACCCCGATAACGCAAAGCTCGCGCGACGGGTCGCGGTAGAAATTCTTCGCGATCGTCCCCAGCGCCTTGCGGCTGTCCGCGACCTTTACGCAAAGGGCGGAGACGGGGGGGATATCCTTTTCGTGGACGATAACCGCCGCTCCGCCGGCTACGGCCTGGCCGATGAAATCGTGCCCGTCAAACTTCAGACCCTTGACTGCGACAAACAGCGAGTTTCTGCCACACTTGCGCGAATCATAGCAAACAGAGGCGGCTTCTCCCGAGAAGTCCCCCGTAATTTTTAATATTTCAATTCCCTGTAATAATTCCCTGACATCCATTGCTTACTCATCGTGATTCGGAATGTACCGTTTCACCTTTCAAATGAAACCTTGCACGCCGGGTTTTCTCCCAAAGCTGCGCCCGGCGAAGGCGCCTGGGAAACGGCCCAGCCGCTCCCCTCGACTTTCAATTCAATCCCGCGCTCCCTGGCGAGCCTGACGGCTTTTTTCATGGTCAGGCCGCGGAAGTCGGGCATGATCGTTTTCGAAGTTTCATCCGCGCTGCTGTTCTCCGCGGCCGAGACCAGCCTTATGCCGGTTTCGGGGACAAGCTGCCGCTCCTCTATTATCGGGTTCTCACCGATGCTGCGCTCGTACCGTCTGAGGATCTGCTCGCTGATGTTGCGGAAGACCGGGGCCGCCGCAACGCCCCCCCACTTGTCCCTCGCCGGTTCGTCGATCATGACGAACAGGACCACCTTGGGGTTGTCCGCCGGGAAGAAACCCATGAAGGAAGTCCGGACCCTCTCCGTGGAGTATCTATGGGCGGCAAAATCGAATTTCTGGGATGTGCCCGTCTTGCCGGCAACCGGGATGTTTTCGATCTTGGCCCGCTTTCCGGTCCCGTCCGGCGCTCCGACGACATCGGTCAGGACGGAGGCCATTATTCCCGCGGTCTGATTCGATATTACCCGGCGTACGACTGTGGGGGGGAATTCCTTGATCAGGTTGCCCTCTGCATCGGTGAACCCCCGGACAATATAGGGCTTCA